>JBNJFV010000071.1:0-12313 GCA_051747145.1 Halobacteriota archaeon | reverse complement strand
CGAGTCGATCCACCAGCACAACGCGCACGCAGAACGCGAAGTTACGCTCGGGCAACTCCGAGCGGAACTGAACGGCGAGGCGTGACCGATCGCGGGCGGTACGCATCGTCAAGGCGTGACCGATCGCGGGCGGAACTCACTGTCGAGGCGTAACAGACACCGAGTGGCACACACCGACGAGTCGTACTCGTTTACTCAAAGCTCCAGCGGATCGGCCTGTTCCCACTGCGGGGCGAACACTTCCTGTACATCGGTTGCGAACTCGGGATCCTTCAGATCGATCATCGCAAACGCTTGCTCTGGATCGAGGGGATTTGGCACCTCGATACAGACCTCGACGCCGTCGATCACGTTGAACGTCCCATCGACCGTGTTCGCGGTTCGAACCGCAAACCCCGGGTGGTCTGCGAGCTTTTCTGCGTACGTCCGGCCGACGCTTTTCGGAAGGTCGCTCACGAGCGATCGCGACAGCAAAAGTGACACGTCGACGTCCCGATCGAGCGCGACTTCGATCGTTTCGGTCACTCGATCGCCGACCGTCCCCAGGTCGAATCCCGATCCCGGCGACCCGGCGATCATGACGATCTCCGACTCCGCAGCGGCGATCCGCTCTACGAGGAGGTCGATCGTCTCGTCCTCGCCGACCGCGGCGGTCCAGAACTTCCCGCTAACCGGTTCGGCCGAATCGAGTTCGTCGACGAGTTCGTCCACGACGGTCCGATACTGCTGGGCCCGTTCATCGAGTTCGCGGTGTTTGTCCTCTAGCAGTCGATCGAGGGCCGCTTCGGGTTCGACGGCGACGTACTTTTTCGGTCGGCTCGCCGCCTGACTTCGCACGAGGTTGTGCTGTTCGAGGCTGTTCAGGACGTCGTATATCCGTCCCATCGGTACCTCGCTCGACCGTGACAACTCCTTCGCCGTTGTCGGACCGGTTCGAAGCAGCGATCGGTACGATCGCGCCTCGTACTCCGACAGCCCGAGATCTCGTAAACTCGCCATGAGGTACCGTACGCCTACTGGCGTGAAAACACTTCGGACGTTTACTGAACGGGCAACTCCGGAACAATTTCCATACGCGCCCGACTCAGGTGGTGGTCACTCCGAGCGCTCGGCGACCAGCTGCATCAGTTCCTCGGGCGTGGTAGCCCGTCGGTCTCGTTCGGAGCCGCGGATCTTCGCTTCTCCCGCGCCGACGGACGGCACAGCGGGGATGGCGACCTTCTCGTGATCGGCGACGCGACAGGCGGCCCGGTGGAGATCGCAGCCGGCATCGCCGCCGATCTCGAAGACGAGCGGGGCCCCCTCGAGTCGGGAGACGATCGATCCGTATCCCGCAACCTGTACGCCCATTCGATCCCACGCGCCGGCGAAGGCTTCGACGGCTTCCCGTGCGGTCGCCCGATATGATTCTTCGCCGGTCAGAATCGACAGCTCGACCAGCGCGTCTGCCATTTCGATCGTCCCTTCGAGCGGTCGGAGCGGGCGATCGAGCAATCCCGGACCCGATTGAGGGCCGTCGAGAAACGACCCGTCGACGAACAGCTCGTCGATCGCGGCGTCGGCGACCGCACGCGCGCGATCGAGGCGTTCGCTATCCCCGAGCACCTGGTGGGCGCGCGTCCACGCACCGAGCACCCGTGCGGTGTCTTCGAGCACCAGCGCTTCGCCGGTCTCCTCGCCGGTATCGAAGCGTCTGACGACGTCGCCCTCGAGGAGATCGGTTTCGATTGCGGTCACGATTCGGTCGGCGTACTCGGCGGCCCGTTGGTCGTCCGTATAGCTGTGGTACGTCAGGAGAGCGTCGGCGACGAGCGCGTTGCCGCCGGCGAAGACGGTGACGTCCCGGCGTGGTGCCGTCAGCTCCGCCCGCCCGTCGGCGTCGCGGCCGTAGTACGCAGCGCCCTGCCCGGGTCCGATGCTTCCGCCGACGGCGACACCGGTCCACAGGTCGTCTGTCAGAAACGCTATCGTCCGATCGGCGACCTCCCGGTAGGTCTCGTCTCCGGTGTACAGGTAGCCGTTTGCGAACGCCCGCAGGAGCGCGGCGTTCTCGTCGATCGTCTTTTCGTAGCGGACGCCGCTCCAGTCGCGTTCTGTCGCCAGGCGGAAGAACCCGCCTGCGACGTCGTCGAAGAGATTGCGAGCGATCGCATCGAGCGTCCGAACGGCCAGTTCCCGCTCGCGCTTGAGCGCGAATTCGATCGTCCGTGCGAGCGGGAACTTCGCGTCGGTCCCCCAGCCGGCGAACTCCGGATCGAACTGCGCTGTGAGCTGTCCGGTAAGGTGTTCGTCGATCCGATCATCGAGGGCTGCCCGCGGGGTCGGCTCGTCGGCCAACGCTCGGGGGATTCGGCCGGCGTCCGGGCCTTTTTGCCGCCACAGGTCGCGAACGCGCTCGAGGACCTGCCTGAATCCGTCTGGTCCGAGGTAGGTCGTTCCCGTGAGGAGTTTGCCCGCGGGTGTACAGAACGCGACGGTCGGAAAGCCCCCCACGTTGTACCGCTCGCGGACGCGCGGGTGACGATCGACGTCGACGCGGATCGGGACGAAGTCGTCGTTGACGTGCGCGGCGATCCGCGGTTCGCCGAAGGTTCTGGCGTCCATCTCGTGGCACTCGGTCGACCACGTGGCAGTCAACGCTAGCAGGACCGGCGTGTTCGTTTCAGCGGCCTCAGCGAAGGCGTCTGCGCCCCACGGACGCCACTGCACTCTCGTCGGATCACTCATTGGTCGATCGACGTGATCGCGGTGGGTAAGCGCTTCGAGGTGGAACTGGTCGTCGCAGGCGATCGGGGTGCGGTTGCATCCTCGTGTTCGTCGCAGACGAGCAGGTTGGGAATACATCCTCACGCTTGCCGGGCGGTATGCGGGACAAAAGGGCTATCACGCCGGGGCGTTTACGCTCGCGTATGCGAACGCGCTATCTGATCGCGCTCTTGCTTTTGATTCCTCTCGTCGACTCGTTCGTCCTCGTGGCGATCGTCGGCTACGGCCTGTTGACGTGGCTGCAAACGATCGCGCTCGTCGTGCTGACGGGGCTTTTGGGGATGTTGTTGGTCCGAGCGGAGGGACGAGCGACGCTCAGGCGCGTACAGCGAAAGCTCGCCCGCGGCGACCCGCCGACGAACGAACTGTTCGACGGGGCGTTGTTGATCGCGGCGGGGGCGTTTTTGCTCACGCCCGGGCTCGTTACCGACGTGCTCGGGGTGCTCATGACGCTTCCGCCGACGCGGTATCCGATCCGGGAAGTGCTCAAACGGTTCGTCGTCGTCCCGTACGTGGACCGGCAATCGGGCGGCTTCGTCACCGGAAACGTCTGGACGTACGGGTTTCCAGACGGCGAACAACCGGGCGCGGGGGACGCTTTCGGCGGCGCTCGATCGGGCTGGAACGACCCCGACGGGGGGGATTCGCCCAGCGACTCCGGGTCGGCGCGATCGGTCGACGACGTCGTCGACGTAGATTTCGACGCCGTCGAGGACGACGAGCCGGCCGATCGCCGCTGAAGTCGCGTTTCTTTGGGCGTCGATCGGTAGGTGGATCGATCGGTAGGTGGATCGATCGGTAGGTGGATCGATCGGTAGGTGGATCGATCGGTAGGTGGACCGATCGGTAGGTGGATCGATCGACTTGCGGGGTGAAACCGGGTGACGGGGCGACGATGCCAAAAGGAAACCCTTAAACACGATCCAGCGCAAGCTTTGAATGCGCCAACCGGGGCCAATAGCTCAGTCAGGTTGAGCGCTCGGCTGATAACCGGGAGGTCCGCGGTTCAAATCCGCGTTGGCCCATGCGTTCCCCGCCTGCTTATAGGCTGGGGGAATTTGGGGTCGCGAAGCTCCCCAGCCACCCAATTTCGCGGTTTCACCACGTTTGAGATAGGGGTATCTCTGCGTGAGTCGAGGTGTTCACCAAGCGCGGGTCGACGCCGTCTGCGTGTGAGTTTAGCCGTGGTGCGATCTTGGTGGTGCGACTAAATTACATCGCCACAGGCCAGTGTCACTATTTTATCCATCCCGTTCTTTTTCCCCGCCTATGGGGGCTATTTGTACACTCCTCCTTGATCGATCGCGCACGTCGGATCGTCCGATCACGCATTCATTCGTCGGCGTACGTTTCACACACGCGTTTGACGCCGTCGCGAATCGAGACGGTCGGCTCCCAGCCGGTGGCCGCCGTCAGCCGATCGGCGTTCGCGATCGTGTCGTGGACGTACACCGCCTCGTCGATCGGGTTCTCGACGTACTTCGGCGTCACGTCCGTGCGGAACTCCGCGGCCAGCAGCTCGATCAGGTCGTTGAATGAGATCGCCCGTCCCGTGCCGACGTTGTAGACCCCGTCAAGATTCGACTCCGCGGTTCGAACGAGCGCTCTCACCACGTCACTGACGTGCGTAAAGTCCCGCGTCTGCGTCCCGTCGCCGTAGACGATCGGGCGGCGATCGTTCGCGATGTCGTCTGCGAACTGTGCGACGACGTTCGCATAGCCGCCTTTGTGCGACTCCGCTCCGTCGAACCCCTCGTACACCGAATACATGCGCATTCCAGCCACCGAGAGCCCATACTGCGTCGACAGGTACTCCGCGTACCGCTCGCGGGCGAGTTTCGAGGCCTCGTAGGCGGTACTCGCAGTGACCGGCCGCGTCGCGCGTGTCGGTTCGGTGTGGGTCCCGTACACCGATGACGTGGACGCGTAGACGATCGTCTCACAGCCGTCGGCCCGCGCCTGGTCGGCGACGTTGACGAACCCCTCGACGTTCGTCCGAACTCCCTGGGCGGGGTCTGCCTCGTGCATCTCGTACGACGAGCGGGCTGCAAGGTGGAAGACGACGTCGACGTCCGTCGGCAGCTCCGATTCGAGAACGCTCCGTTCGCGAACGTCCACCGCCTCGGTTAGATGTGCGGGGGTGCCGAACGAACAATCGTCGACGACGATCACGTCGTTTTCGGACGCCAGCGCGTTCGCCAGGTTCGAGCCGATGAATCCGGCCCCACCCGTCACGAGCACGCGCCTTCCATTCATGGTGCCACTTGGGGGCTATCGGGCAAAAAGCTGCGGCCGGTGCCGCGATCACTCGGTCAGTTCGTCGGCGAGATCGATCGCCGCGGCCCTGACGGCCTCGTCGCTTTCGAGCGTCGGTTCCCACCCGAGTGCCGCGAGTCGATCGATCGACAACCGCATTCGGGGGACGTCGCCGGCCCAGCCGCGATCGCCCCCGGTGTATTCGTAGTCGGGGTCGACGTCGAGGACCGACGCGACGACGTCGGCGATCGTCGTCACGGCGGTCGTCGTCCGCGTCCCGAGGTTATACAGGTTGTACTGGGCGTCGGCGTGTTCGACGACGTGTTCGATCGCGTCGACGCAGTCGTCGACGTACATGTAGGATTTTTCCTGGCGGCCGTCGCCGAGGATCTCCAGTCGGTTCGGGTCAGCGAGGAGCTTTTCGATAAAATCGGGAACGACGTTGCCGCGTTGGTACGGCCCGACGATGTTCGCAAATCGAAACACCCACGAGTCGATCCCGTAGGTGTGCGCGTACGTGGACACGAGCGCTTCGTCTGCGAGTTTGGCCGCGCCGTATGCGCTGATCGGCTCCAGCGGGCCGAACGTCTCCGGCGTCGGGCGGGGTGCCTCCCCGTACACGGTTGAAGAGGAGGTGAACGCGAGCGCGTCGACCCCCACCTCGTCCATTCGCTCGAGGACGTTGTAGGTCATCGTCGTGTTTTCCTCGAACAGCGTTCGGTCGTCCTCGAAGTTCGTGTCGGTGTACGCCGCGAGGTGAAAGACGACGTCGAGATCGGCCGTCAGGACCGCCGCGACGTCCTCCCGATCGCGAACGTCCGCTTGCACGAACTCCACGTCGTCTGCAAGCCGATCGCGATCGCCCTTCGACAGGTCGTCTGCCACCCGGACGTGGTCGGCGCGATCGACGAGCGAGGCCGCAAGCGTCGAGCCGACGAGTCCCGCACCGCCGGTTATGAGAACGCGTGTCCCAGAAAGGTCCATACGTGGCCGTATTCTGCACGCGTAATACGTGTTCGGATGTGCACCGTCGGCTCCGACGCGTCGAATCTGGATCCGAGATCGTGGTCCGATTCCGTTGTCGCATGATAGACCGATTCCATTGTCGCATGATAGACCGTCTACGCGGTCACTCCTCGAATCTGGACGTTGCAACCCGCTCGAGGTGGTGGGAGTACTGCATCAGGATCGTCCCGAGGATGCTCATCACTAGCACGTATCCCACCGCGAAGGCGGGGATGGTCTCTGAAATCAACGCGCCGGTGCCGGCGGCGGCGATCGTCGCGATGATGAGCGAAAACTCCCCCCGCGTGACCATCCCGGCTGCGACGCGGGCGGATCGACGGGCATCGAGCCCGTAGATCCGACCGCTCCAGAATCCGCTTATCAGTTTCGTCGGTGTCGTCGCCACCACTGCCACCGCCAGCAGAATAAGAATCGTCAGATCACCGAGCAACAGCGGGTTCGTGACGAGCCCGATCCAGAAGAAAAACACCGCCGCGAACGTGTCTCTGATCGGCTCCAGTTGGTGTTCGAGCTGTTCGACGTAGTCGGTCGAACTGAACGCCATTCCGACGAAGAAGGCTGCGACCGCCTCGCTCACGCCGGCGGCCAACGCCGCGCCGGCGATCAACACGGTGATTCCGATCGCCCGAAGGACGAAAAACTCGTTGGACTTCGTCGCAAGCGACCGTTCGAACCATCGCGTTCCGAACGAGACCACCAGTAACAATACGAGAATAAAGCCCAGGGCAAGCCCCAGCGACTCGATCGCCTCGCCGACGTCACCGCCGCCGAGGACGATCGCCGAGACGATCGCCAGATACAGCGCGATGAAGAGGTCCTCGAAGACCAACGTCCCCAACATGGGGTTCGCCTCGTCGTTCGCAATCCACCCCAGATCGATGAGTGATTTCGTGATGATCGCCGACGAGGAGATGTAGACGATGCCGGCGATGAGGACCGCCGCGATGAGGTCCCCGAAGAGGACGTAGCCGATCACCAACCCGACCGTGAAGTTGATTGTGAGATCCACGAGGCCGACCGTGCCGATCAGATCGCGGTTTTCCAACAGCCGATCGAGGTTGAACTCCAACCCGAGAAAGAACAACAGGAAGATGATCCCGAGTTCGGCGGCGATCTTCACGAACGCCGTCTCCTGGACGAACGGCAATCCGATCGCGCCGACTCCGTGGGGGCCGAGTGCCATTCCGACCAGGATGTAAAACGGAATAACGGAAAAGCGGAGTCGTCGCGCGATCGCACCCACGAACGCGACGGCTGCGAACAGTACACCGACTTCGAGCAACATTGTGTCCGCGGCCATATGTTGGGGTCCCGGTATTCGAATGGGGCTGACGAGGCTAAAAACGTGTACGTATCGGACTGACCGATTTGCATGCCCTATACTTATTTTCCCGCCTCTCTATGTCGGGAGTATGGACGTGTACGAGACCGATCTCCCCGGCGTGGGAAAGCGGTTCGAGTTGCCGCTCGGCGGCGGCGAGTCCGTCGTCATCGTCGTTCACAACAGCGGGCAACGGGAACTGTTTCGACGGCCGGACGCCGACGCCGACAGCGAACTCCTGTTGGAGTTGAGCGATACGGAAGCGCGCACCCTGGGATCGGTTCTGGAAGGGATCCACTTTCAGCCGACTCAGTCGGACAAAAGCGAAACGCTCATCGGCGGCGACACCATGATCGAGTGGTACACCCTGACGGACGATTCGGCGCTGGTCGGCGAAACGATCGAAGACGCCGACATCCGGCAACGGACGGGCGTCACCGTCATGGCCGTCCAACGCGGCGACGACGCGTACCCCAGCCCGGAACCGGAGTTCGAATTTCGTGCCGGGGACGTCGTCGTCACGATCGGCACCGAATCGGACCAGGAATCCTTCCACTCGCGTTTCGCGTAGATCAGGACGTTCTAGAGATACCTTACAGTATACACACCGTAGGGAACACGGTCCGTTGCTCCGTTTGTTCGGTTTCGATCGGCTCGAACAGACTCCGAGTGCCTCAAATGCCCACTTCGAACCGATCCATTGAGGACGATTCAGCGCGTACACGGGGTATGGCCGAAACGAGTGTTCGGGAGTTCGTCGGGTCCGATCGAATGTTACTCGCCATCGTCTTGCTTGCGGGCGTGGCGGGGTCGGGTATCGCGCGGTGGGCGTTCGGACAGGCCGGCTTCGACACGATCGGCCAGATAGCGTTCGTGTTGGGGTACGGAGGAATGGTGGTCGTGGTGTGGTACGGGTGGATTCGACCGCTCGATATTCGCGGCCCCGACAAATCCAATCGACCAGAGCGCGTCGACTCGAACCGCCTCGACGATCCCGACTCGGAACCTGATTCACACCTCGACCCTTGAGGGCCGATCGATCGACTCACAGCGTCCGATGTGTCGACGGAGAACGGAACTTTAATGCGACTTTCAGCGTCATCTACTCACAAGAATGCTCCCATTACAGTTCGTCGACAGTATTCTGGTCAACTACGAACTCAGCCAGGTCCTGTTGATTACGTTCGTGTTCGCGGTCCTTGCGACCCTTCCGCTGAAGTCACAGAAAGCCGTCGGTCTCGTCTTGACGCTGTTTGGGCTCGTGTTCATGCTTTCGCCCGCGATACCGATGTACATCCTGCTTCTCGGCGTCGGACTCATCATCGTCGGACCGATGGTTTTCGTCACCGCAGGCGACTGATCGCTCCCGTTCGCGCCGCCGGTTCGAACTCCTGGGAGTCCCGATCGGCCCACTGTCTGCTTGCCGTGTCGTATCGGGTGGTTCTCACGCTTCGCTACCTTTTTCACCCAACTGCCGCTACCGCAGAGCATGGTTACCGTTCGAGCGCCGGCGACGAGCGCCAATCTGGGGAGTGGTTTCGACGTGTTCGGCGTTGCGCTCGATCGGCCCGCGGACGTCGTTCGCGTCACGAAAGCCGACGAAACGACGATCGACGTCACGGGCGTGGGCAGTCAGTTCATCCCCGAAGACCCCGCAAAGAACACCGTCGGGGCCGTCGCGGAGGCGCTCGAAGCGCCCGCGCACATCGAAATCGACAAAGGTGTCAGACCCTCCTCGGGACTCGGGTCTTCGGCTGCGAGCGCGGCGGCGACCGCGGTCGCGCTGAACGAACTGTACGATCGTGGGCTCTCCCGCGAGGAACTCGTTCCGATCGCCGCCGAAGGGGAGGCCGTCGTTTCCGGAACGGCACACGCAGACAACGTCGCGCCGTCCATCCTCGGAGGGTTCACGATCGCCACCGCAGACGGCGTTCGCTCTGTCGACACGGCGATCCCGCTCGTGGCGTGTCTTCCCGACATCGCCGTCTCGACCCGGGACGCTCGTCGCGTCGTCCCCGAAACCGCACAGATTGGCGAACTCGTCGAAACCGTCGGCAACGCCGCGACGCTTACGGTCGGTATGTGTCGATCCGACCCCGGACTCGTCGGCGCTGGCATGGACGATCCGATCGTGACGCCCGCACGGGCGAAACTCATCACCGGCTACGAGACGGTTCGAACCGCCGCGCTGGAGGCCGGCGCGACCGGCGTCACCGTCAGCGGTGCCGGCCCAACGGTTCTGTCGGCGTGTTTCGACGCCGATCAGCGATCGGTGGCCGCTGCAATGTTGGATGCGTTCGCCGAGGAAGGAATTGACGCTCGCGTCTATCGGGTGTACGTCGGCGATGGCGCGCGGGTGCTTGCTGAGAAGTGACGTCTGCGTGCGGTTATACGCCTCGACCCTGCAGCCGTTCGGTCTCGGATAGATCGGCGTTCGATCGACCTTTCATTCCCGTGCCGGCGTCGGTGGCGATCGCGGCGAGTTCGTCTGGATCGTCCCAGTTTGTGACCGCGTCGACGATCGCCGATCCCATTCGTTCTGGATCCTCCGCGCCGAAGATCCCCGATCCGACGAAGATGCCGTCGCAGCCGTGGTGCATCATGAGCGCGGCGTCAGCCGGCGTGGCGATCCCCCCGGCTGCGAAGTTCACGACCGGAAGCCGCCCCATCTCGGCGGTTTCGTGGACGAGTTCTCGCGGGGCCCCGTGCTCGCGTGCCCACGCTTCCCGCTCGTCGTGATCGAGTCCTTCGAGCGTCCCGATCTGGTTCATCATCGTCCGCTGGTGGTGGACCGCCTGATTGACGTCGCCGGTCCCCGCTTCCCCCTTCGTCCGGATCATCGCCGCCCCCTCGTGGATCCGTCGGAGCGCCTCCGGGAGGTTCCGCGCACCACAGACGAACGGGGCGGTGAACTCGCGTTTGTCGATGTGGTACTCGTCGTCGGCCGGCGTGAGCACCTCCGACTCGTCGATCATGTCGACGCCGAGCGATTCGAGGATCTGTGCCTCCGTGTGGTGGCCGATCCGGGCTTTCCCCATGACCGGGATCGACACCTCGCCGATGATCTCGGTGACGTTTGCGGGATCGGGCATTCGTGCCACGCCGCCTCGCTTTCTGATGTCGGCCGGCACCGCTTCCAGTGCCATGACGGCGACCGCCCCGGTGTCTTCTGCGATCCGGGCCTGTTCGCGCGTCACGACGTCCATGATGACGCCGCCCTTCTGCATCTGTGCGAAGCCGCGTTTGATTAGTTCGGTGCCTCGTCGTAGTGTTTCGAGATCGGTCGGCTCTGACATACGCTTCTTTGCGAGTGCGCGTACTTAACGCGTGTTCTTTGCTCGCACGATCGTGTTCGTTGCTCGCACGATCGTGTTCGTTGCTACCCCGTCGTTCGGTTCCAACACGCTCGATCGGGGTGGTTCGTATCCAGCCGGCAGCGTGCGTCGGCCCTCTCACTCGGTGTTCTGACAGCACCCCACGCCGTGGTAGCGAGCCATTACTAATGACAGTTCAGTCTAGAGTTTTCCCAATGACTGACACGACGACCGATCGGGAGTCTGTCTGTATCCCGACGGGGTTCGATTCGAGTAGTTATTCGTGTGTTCGATCGCTCTCCGAGCGGGGCATCCACACGATCGTCGCCTCCGAATACGAAGCCGTCCCCGCTGGCGGCTCCCGATTCTGTGACGAACAGCTGACGATCCCCTCGCCGTACGACGACCTGCTTGCGTACAAGGACGCGCTCGTCGGTATCGCCGCTCGACCCGACGTGCGGACGATCGTCCCGATTCGCCCGCACGACCCGTATCTGTTCGCCCACTACGCCGACGAATTCGATCCGTACGTCTCGATCCTCACGCCCGGCCCGCGCCTGCTGTCGACGGTACACGATCGAATCAAACTCGCGGACGCCGCCGAAACCGCCGGCGTCCCCGTCCCTGAAACGCGTCTTTTGACCGACGTCGACGACTGGTCGTCCGAACGCATCGTCAAATCCCGGTACAACCTGTTGACGGACGCGTATCTGGAGTCGTTCGGACCGAACGACTCGGAGACGGTCAAGGCAGTCACGCACCTTCGACCCGGTGAACCGCCAGACGTCGATCGCCTCATCGAGGAAATGAACCACGTGCCGATCGCCCAGGAGTACGTTCGAAGCGCCGACGAGTACGTCTTCGGGGCGTTGTACGATCACGGCGAGCCGCTTTTGACTTTCCAGCACCGGCAGATCCGCGGCGATTCTTACACCGGCGGCGGCGGTGTCTACCGAGAAACGGTGTCGATTCCCGAACTCGAAGCCGTCGGCCGGACGTTACTCGATAGTCTGGAGTACCACGGCCTGGCGTGCATCGAGTACATGGAGGACGCCGACACCGGCGAGTTCGTGCTGACCGAGATCAATCCCCGGATGTGGCAGTCGCTTCCCTGTGCGGTCCTTGCGGGCGCGGACTTTCCAGCCTCCTACTGGCTCGCGACGCAGGGTCGATCCCACGAGATCGATCCGGGATACGCGGTCGGCTTCGGGAGCCACCTGCTGTACGGCGAACTCGGCTACCTTCGCAGTATCGTGGTCGACGAGTCGCCGCTTGTCGATCGCCCCTCGCTTCTCGCCGAGGTATCGGCGGTGGTCCGATCGTGTTACCGGATGCCTCACTTCGACGTGCTTCGGGTTGACGATCCGCGACCGTTCCTCCGAGGGCTGACACACGTCGTCAAACGTAACCGCACCCGGTAGCCCTGCTGTGCTGGGCCACTCCGTAGGTACGCAACGCTGTCGCTTTTGGGTGTCTTCGAGCAGTTGGGAGGTGGATACCGGACGATCGAAAATTGGGTTGCGGTGTCGCTACTCGTTGCCGAACATCTGGCGCATCATCGGATGCATCTCCATTAGCTGCTCTTCGGCGATCTCTTCGTACAGCTTGTACGTGATCGACACGGTCAGTA
>JBNJFV010000070.1:0-12313 GCA_051747145.1 Halobacteriota archaeon | reverse complement strand
GCCGATCGAATCCGTCGACGCTCAGCCGATCGAATCCGTCGACCAGAGAGCACAGATCGCGTCAACGCACCCGATCTCGCAGCTCACAGAAGAACCAGAAGAAGACGAAGGAGAGACAGCCGAACCGGTCGGCTGTGTCGACGGCGTCTGCCACAACGAGTCGATCGATGTCGACCAGACGGAGGGGTTGAGCGACGAGGAACTCGAGCTGTTCGTGACGAGATCGATGGCGCGCGTCGAGTACATCCGCGGAGAGCCGTTCAACGAAAGCGTCCCGGTGAGCGTCATGACGCGCGAGGAATACCGCGAATGGACCCGCGAAGCCGGCGAGGAGGACGAGGAAACGCGCGCGTTCAACCGCTGGAACGATCAGGTCTGGAAGGGACTCATGATCGTCGGCGAGGACTCCGTGTCCGAAGACGAAATAGACGATACCCTCGGCAGTGCCGTGGCCGGGTTTTACTCGCCGGCGCGCAGCGAAATCGTCATCATCACTCCCGACGTCGATCGCCCAGTCATCGACAGTTCGACGTTGATCCACGAGCTCACCCACGCACTGCAAGACCAGCGCCACGACCTCACCGATCCGCGATACCAAGGTGAGACGCAGGACGGCGATCTCGCGATAAACGGCATCGTCGAGGGCGAAGCCGTCTACATCGAACGCAGATACGAAGAGCGGTGTGAATCGGGCGAGTGGGAGTGCGTCGGAACGCCGGAGACTGGCGAGAACGGTGGCGACGACGGGGATCTCAACCTGGGAATCTACGTGACGGTCTTTCATCCGTATTCGGACGGTCCCGGAATGGTGTACGACATCGTCGAGGCCGACGGCTGGGCGGGCGTCACAGAGCGGATGGAGGACCCGCCGGTGTCGACCACGCAGGTGATCCACCGGACCGATCGCGAGCCGCGGCCGATCGAGTTCACCGACGAGGCGACAGCCGGGTGGGAAACCTACCCGAATCAGGGGGTCGACGGCGCTGACACTGTCGGCGAAGCGTCGATCTACGCGATGTTCTACTATCAGTCCCGCGAGTACGGTGCCGACGCGATCGACTGGCGGCAGATCGGAGACGCCGACCACCCCTACGAACAGCTCAACTACGTCTCCGAACCGTCCGCGGGGTGGGCGAACGACGAACTCTACCCGTACCGCCGCGGCGACGACGAGAACGGCTACGTCTGGGTGACAGAATGGGAGACCGAACGGGATGCGACCGAGTTCTACGACGCGTACAACCGCATACTCGACGCCCACACCGACGGCGTGCGAGACAGCGAGGAACGAGCCGATGGGATCGCCGTGATCGACGACGGCGGATTCGCTGGCGCCTACGGCGTCCTCCAGAACGACACGACCGTGACGATCGTACACGGTCCGACCCCTCAGTCGATCGAGGCGCTTCGACCCGGCGTCGCAGACGCGCTCGAAGCCGACAGCCAAACGCCATCGACCGAAACCGAACCGTCCTATCCCACCGTCGGCGACGAGACGACCGTCGACGTGACGACCGAACCCGGGACCGAGACCCCAGTTCCCGGATTCGGGATCGTCGCGACCGTGCTCGCTCTCGCGATCGGCACTCGAATCGCTCGAACACGGCGGTAATCCACCCGACGCGATCGTATCCGACGATCCACCTGACGCGATCGTATCCGACGACGATCGACCCATCGGATGGCTTTTTGTGCCGACGATCGAATCACGAGCAATGACCGAGTTGGAGTTCGACATCGTTCCCGAGGCGGCCATCAGATCGGGCCGGGCCACGGACGCGTACTTCGATCGAACCCGGACGACGCTCGAATCAGCGGGCAAAAACCCCCACGTCGTCGCCGAAGTGACGGCCGATCAGTTCCCGGACGGGGAGTTCGAACTGCTGGCCGGTGTGAAAGACGCCGCGGCGTTGCTTTCTGGCCGCGCCGTTGACGTCGACGCAATCGCCGAGGGTCGACTCTTCGACGGCGGTCCAGTGATGCGGATCGAGGGGCCGTATCTGGAGTTCGCCCGGCTCGAAACGTCGCTTCTTGGCTTTCTCTCCCACGCCTCGGGGATCGCGACCGCCGCGTTACGGATCCGTCACGCCGCACCCGACGCCACGGTACTGTCGTTCGGCGCTCGACACGTCCACCCCTCGATGGCTGCGATCGTCGAGCGGGGCGCGCTGATCGCCGGATTGGACGGGTTTTCGCACGTCGCAGCGGGAGACATCATCGGGAAAACGGCCAGCGGAACGATGCCACACGCGCTCATACTGTCGTTCGGACAGGGGAAACAGGAAGCCGCCTGGCGCGCGTTCGACGAGGCGATTCCGGCCGACGTCCCCCGGATCGCCCTCTGTGATACGTTCTCCGACGAGAAAGACGAGGTGCTCCGGGCGGTGACGGCGCTTGGCGATCGACTCGACGGCGTTCGGTTGGACACCACCGGCTCGCGACGCGGCGACTTCCGACACATCGTCTGCGAGATCAACTGGGAACTTCGCGCCCGCGGGCACGAGGACGTCGACGTCTTCGTGAGCGGCGGCCTCGGTGTCGAGGAACTCCGGGCCCTCCGCGACGTCGTCGACGGCTTCGGCGTCGGCAGCGCGATATCGAACGCCGATCCGATCGACTTCGCGCTCGACATCGTCGAGATCGACGGCGCGCCGATCGCCAAACGGGGAAAGCTTTCGGGAGTGAAAGACGTCTATCGAACCCGCGAGGGGGGCCACCACGTCGGGCTTGCCGGACAGCCGGGACCGACCGACAGCCAACAGTTGCTCGAACCGCTCATTCGTGACGGAACGGTGGTCGAGACGGCCTCGTTCGACCTCGACGAGGCAGCCGAGCGTGCCAGACGGGACGCAGAGCTGGTCGGATTCGGTACGGAGACCAACCAGTAATCGAACGATCGAGCGGCTCTCAAAGCGATTCGATACTGCCTCGATCGGCACGTTCGCGGAAGACCTGCCCTTCGAAGAGCGTCACCATCGTGTCGTCGTCCTGCCAGGCGAACGGCGACAGGCCGGCCTTCCGACAGGCCCGCGAGAGGAACTCCGATTTGCTCCAGTCGTTTTCGACCGGCAGCGTCGGATACAACGACGCGTGTTTGTTGCCCGCATCGATCGTCACGCCGTGTGTGCCAAGTTCCAGATCCGCCACCGGGTCGTTCGTCAAGACGGTGTTACAGACGACGCACACCGAGATCATCAGATCCGATAGCTCCTTGGAGGTGACCTCGCTGCCGGCCGAATCGCTGGAGGCTGATTTGATGGCCGCGTCGACGATCGCGTGCCCCAGCTGGTCTTTTCCGCGGTAGACGCCGGCGCAGCCGCGGAGCCGTCCCCGACCGCGCCGAGATTGCAAGCGGACGAACGCGCCGGTGCGAGCGTAGAACGCGTCTCGCATGCTACCGGGATGTTCTCGTTGTCCGTGAAGGACGTACGACTCGACGGACTCACGCGCCAGTTCGACCGCTCGGACGCCATCGTCATACGAGAGATGAACGGCCTGCGCCTCAGACATATCGGATCTATCGTACCGGTGAGACTTGAACGCTTCCCTTCGCCGTTAACGTCCGTTATAATTGTACTGTCACACGATCGGACCGAACGGCTTATTCGCTCCTGTCGGGTACGTCTATATGGCAGAGAGAGCCCGATCCCCGTGGTTCCCCGACGTCTCCGGACGTCTGGGCGAGCCATGAGGAAAGTCCCCCCACCGTTTGGACGGGTGACCGGGCGCAAGCCCGGAGTCGGAGACGGCTGGCGCTGAAACAGAAACGAGACCACTCGATTCGACCGATGAGGTGTGCGAACCGACCCGTAAGGGAAGGGAGTTAACCCACCGAGGGCCGGCGGTTCTTCGGAACCGCCACGCGACCGGTGCGAACCGCTCGCGGACGATCGAGAACGGATGGAACGGTGAATCCTCACCGGTGCAAGTCCGCGCCTGAGGGTCGAGTCGTCGCGTTCGGCGACGGCTCGATCCTCGAGGTAGTCCGAACACGGCGACGGACGCTGAGCCGAATATCGGGTCGAAACAGAAGGGGGCTTACTCCTCTCAGCCGACGTCCCGCGCCGAGCGACGGCCAAACGAACGTGCTTTTACCCACGGAACGAGTAGCATTTCGAAATGATTTTCGAGACCCTCCCGACGACCCCGCGATCGGAGGAACTCATCGACAAGGCCTTCTCGCGGGCGGCCCGAGCCGGCAAGGCGAAAGGCGGCCTCGAGGCCCAACAGTCGATGCTCACGACCGCGGTCAACATCCTCTCGGACAACCTGCAGAACGTGGTGACGTCCTGGCCCGACTTCGACGAGGTCGACCCGTTCTACTACGAACTCGCAGACGCCGTCGTCGACGTCGACGAGGTGAGACAGAGCCTCTCGGAACTGATGTGGGCGAGCAGGCAGATACGGGAAATCGGCCAGGAGTATCAACCGAAGCTTCGCAAGACAGACCCCGATCTGGCCCGCAAACATCGACGGCAGGCGTTCGCCCGGATGGCCGACATCGTCGAGGAGATCGAAGACGACCTGCTTCGCGTCGGGGAGGCCCGTGACGACCTGAAAGTGCTGCCGGACATTCGCCCCGACGAACCGGCGATCGTCGTCGCCGGCTACCCGAACGTCGGAAAGTCGTCGTTCGTCAACGCCGTGACGCGCGCGTCGAACGAGATCGCCGAATATCCGTTCACGACGAAGGGCGTCCAGATCGGCCACTTCGAGCAAAACCGGATCCGGTATCAGATTATCGATACGCCGGGGCTGCTCGATCGACCCGAAGACGAGCGCAACGACATCGAACGCCAGGCCGTGAGCGCGCTCGAGCACCTGGCTGACGCGGTGATATTCGTGCTCGACGCCTCCGGGGACTGTGGATACCCCCTCGACGTCCAGGTGGAGCTTCGAGACGCCGTCGAGGAGCGTTTCCGAGCGCGCGCGGTCCCCGTGTTGACCGTCTGCAACAAGAGCGACCGATCGACGGACGTCGAGGCGGACGCCTACATGAGCGTCGTGAACGACGAGGGCGTCGACCAGGTCCGCAAGCTGGCCGTCGACGCGGTCGGCTTCGAGCCGGACCTCCCATCCAGAACCGCATCAGAATGACGATCGAAAGTCGCGGCCGCGAACGATCGAGAAAGGAACGCACGGCCGCGAACGATCGAGAAAGGAACTCACAGCGGCGATCGGTTCACGTGCACTCGTCGGTAGCCTCGCAGAACGGGTCGTTCGGCGCGCGCCGGTTCCGGTGACGATCCTCCCCTAGACGCTGCCTGAAGGCTACTCGAACTCGACGATCGTCGTCTCGTTGATGCGAGCGGCGGTCCGCGTCGCCAGCAGCTCGATCGCTCGTCGGGTCTCGCCGCCGTCCGCTCGGATCGCTATCGGATCCGCACGGACCGACCCGTCTCGCTCGGCCCGCGTCCGCGGGAGCTGCAGCCGACCGAACCCCGGGATCGAGATTCCCGGCGGGGTCTGTGGTTCCTCGTCGGCGTCGAGGTCGGCCACGGCGGGGTCGATCGGAATTCGTCCGAGCACGGGGATCTCGTAGAGTTCGCGCATCCGATCGCCGCCGCCTGCTCCGAAAATGTCGTGGACCGAGTGACAGTCGGGACACTGAAAGCCCACCATGTTTTCGGCGATGCCGAGGATCGGGACGTCGTACCGAACGAAGCCTTCCAGCCCGCGCTGGGCGTCGTCGACCGCCACCTGCTGGGGCGTCGTCACGATCACCGCGCCGGTCAGCGGGAGGTGTTGCACTAACGACAGCTGCGCGTCGCCGGTTCCCGGCGGGAGGTCCACGACGAGGTAGTCGAGCGATCCCCACTCGACGTCGTCGAACAGCTGTTTCAGGAAGCCGTCGACCATCACCCCGCGCCAGATGACCGGATCGTCCTCGTCGGCGATCAACCCCATGCTCATCACCGAGACGCCGTGGGCCTCCCGCGGCGTCATCCGATCGTCGTGCGTCGTCGCCGGCGTTCGATCGTCGAGACCGAGCATCTGGGGCGCGTTCGGCCCGTAGACGTCCGCATCGAGCAGGCCAACCGACGCGCCGGCGGCCGAAAGCGCCACGGCGAGGTTCGTCGCCACGGTACTTTTTCCGACGCCGCCTTTTCCCGAGGAGACCGCAATGACGTGTTTCACGTCCCCGAGGAGATCGGTCCGGTGGTCGGGGTCAGGAACCTGCGGCTCGAAACGACACTCGACGCGATCGATCCCGGCGACGTCTGCGATCGCCGATTCGATCTCCCCTTGCAGCTGCGTCCTGACGTTCGGGTCGGCGATCGGCAGCGTGACCGGAACGGTCGCCGTTCCGTCGGCGACGGTCACCGAGCCGAGGCCCTCGAGCTCGACGAGCCCCCGAAACAGCACGTCGCGTCCGATCGCAGCGTCTGTCAGCGCCTCGTCGATCGCCTCGTCGATCGATCCGCCGGTTGCGGTCTCGTTCATCTAGCTCACTCGTCGTCGCCGAGCGCCAAATCCTCGTCGGTCGTACTCGAGAGGGTTTCGGTGTCCCACCGTTCGGGACGACCGACCGGCCCGTCGACGTGCCAGGCGTCCTCGTCGCTGTCGGGCGCGATCGGACGTTTGAGCCACTTCGCCCGGCGCAGCCCGTTCGGACCCGGGGCGGGTTTGGTCTTCTCGAGCCACTCGCGGTAGATCTCGAAGGATCGCTCCGTGTCGACGTAGATGTCGCCGTAGTAGTCGTCCGGCTCGGCCGGTCGAACGGTGGCCTTCTGGTGCCAACAGTGCATGCCCGAGATCGGGTCCGGGTGTGGCGCGTGCGTGAGGTTCTGTGCGACGCCGCCGTCGGTCCACCAGACGCGTTCGGAGTCGGGGTCGTCGCTCTCGAAGGGACCGATGCCGTCGACCTGTCGCATGCCCCACTGGCTGGCGTCGTTGTCCAGATCGACGGTGACCTTCCCGTACGGGTCGCCACCTTCCTTGATCGACGCCTCCTCGGCCTCCTCGCGGTTGATCTTCCACTGGCCCATGTGGTGGCTCATCGCGACGATGCCTGGTTTGATGCTTTCTGTCACCCACGCCTCGTTGACGTAGTAGCCGATGTCCGTTTCGACGCGGACGAGATCGCCCGTCTCGATCCCCATCCGTTCGGCGTCCTTCGTGTGGATCCAGACGGGGTTGTTGTGGGAGATCTCCTCGAGCCACTTGGAGTTCGAGGAGCGAGAGTGGATCTGCGTCGGGAGCCGGAATGTCGGCACCAACACCATCTCGCCGTTCTCGTAGTCGATGTTCTCGGGGTGGACGTGCGATTTCAGGTAGTGCGGGATCGTGTACTCGGGGTCGTCCCATCCCCATTCTGCCATCGTCTTCGAGTAGAAGTGCTGTTTGCCGGTCGGGGTCGGGAACCCGCGCTTCGGTTCGCCGTCGACCATCACGCCCAGCACCTCCGAACCGTCCGATTCGGAAGCGGTGTCGGGTTTCTCCCCGCGACGGATCGTCCCGTACTCGTCGACGGTGACGTCCGGCTCCTCGAGGATGGACTCGTCGAGCGGCTCCTCGTGGCGCTCGTAGTCGTTCTCGGAGGCCTCGAACGCCCCGTAGTGTTTCATGTACTCAAGCGGCGTCATGTCCTCGGCCGCCGCGAGCGCGACGAGCTTCTCCTCGTTTTCGAAGACGTATCGGTAGTACTCGTCGATCGTCATCTTCGCCGGTTCGTCGCCGTCGCCATCGCGGTACGGCGACTCGAAGTGCTCGCGGATGCCCAACTGGCCGTCCTCGTCGATGAGCCAGGAGAGTTCGATCCAGAACTCGTCTTCCTCCCAGACCTCCCCGGGATTTGCCTCGTAGGTGAACTCGACATCCTCGCCCTCGCGTTCTGCGTACTCTCTGAGGACGGGCTGGCGATAGGTGACCCACGTACCGGCGTGGGTCTCCTGGCTTTGAATGTCGTGTCGCTCGGGGGAGTGACCCATCGGTAAGACGTAGTCGGCGAAGTACGCCGTCTCGTTCCACGTCGGCGTCAGCGCGACGTGCATGCCGACTTTCTCCTCGTCGGTCAGCGCCTCGATCCAAGAGAAGCCGTCGGGGTAGGTGTAGACGGGGTTGAACACCCGCGTGAAGTACACCGACAACTTGCCGCGGCCCTCCTTGAGGAAGTACGGCAACAGTTCGCTCATCTCGTAGTGGGCGAACGGATACTCGTTGGGGAGCTGGATCTCGTCCCACAGCGTCTGTCGCGGCGGTTCGTTCGGCAGGTGCGGGCTGAACTTGTGCCAGGCGTTCGGCGACGTCCCGCCTTTCGTCCCGACGGACCCGGTCAACACCGACAAGAAGTGCAGCGTGCGCGAGACCTGCCAGCCACCCTCGTTGCCGGAGGCGGCCGACCGCCAGATGTGGCTCGCGAAGCGATCGCCCGCGAGGCCGATCTTCCGGGCGACTTTGACGATCTGATCGGCGTCGACGCCGCTTTCGGCCTCCGCGTACGCTGGCGTGAACCCCGCGTAGATCTCTTGCATCGTCTCGATGTAAGTGTCGAACGTCCGGTCGCGATCTGGGTACTCCTCGTCGAGGAACTGCTGCCAGTTCACCCACTCGCGCATGAACTCGGCGTCGTACAGCTCCTCTTCGAGGATGACGTTCGCCATCGCCAACAGCACCGCCGCCTCGCTTCCGGGCTGGGTCGGCAACCAGAAGTCCGACATCGCCGCCGTGTTCGACAGGCGCGGATCCATGACGGCCATCTCCCCGCCGTCCTGCATGCAGTCCATGATGCGCTGGGCGTGGGGATTGAAGTAGTGGCCCGACTCCAGTTGCGCCGACAGCAGGAGGATGAACTCCGCGTTCTCGAAGTCGGCGCTGGGGCGGTCGTATTTGTGCCACAGCCCGTATCCGGTTCGCGCGCCGGAGCTACAGAGATTCGTGTGGGAGTTGTGGCCGTCGACGCCCCACGCGTTGATGACGCGATCCATGTAGTCCTCGTGGCCGGGGCGGCCGACGTGATAGGTGATCTCGTTGCCGCGATCGTCGACGATCGCCTCGCGCATCTCGGCTGCGATGTCCTCCAGCGCCTCCTTCCAGGAGACGCGTTTCCACTGGCCGCTGCCGCGCGGCCCGTCTCGTTTGAGCGGGTGTTTGATTCGCTGGGGGTCTGTGATCTGGTTGACCGTCGCCGGGCCTTTCGCACAGTTGCGGCCTCGGGAGCCGGGGTGTTCGGGGTTGCCCTCGATCTTCCTGATCTCCCCGCTCGCTTTGTCGATGTACGTCAAGAGTCCACAGCCGGCCTCGCAGTTGAAACAGGCCGTGGGGACGAGCGAGTAGTCGGTCGGCTCGCCCGTCGTGTCGTACTCGGTCCAGTCGTCCCAGTCGTCGGGGTCCGGATAGCTTGCGAGGTGGCCGGGCTCCGAAAGCGGCGTCACCTCGCCGCTTCGTCCCTGGCGTTGTTTCGTCGTCTCGGTCGAACGGTTCGACAGCAGGCCGAGACGTTCGGCGAACGTCTCGATTCGGCTCAGTTCGTATTGATGTCCCATTGTTATGCGAGTGAAATCGTCTGTGGAGCGATGATCCAGCAGTACTCGAAGGCGAACAGCCCGGCGAGCGCGAGCACGCCGGCGACCGCGACGGCCGCGGCGGTGCCGCTGGCCGCAAGCACCGCAAGCGGCAACAGCATGCCGACGAGGACGCCGCCGATCCAGAACGCGCGGCTGAAGCGACCGCGCGTGATGCGTGCGGCCGCCTCCTCGGCGTCTTCGGTTTGGTGTGGCGTGAAGATCTCCGATGCCACGATCGCGAGGTGAGCGACCAGCCCGATCGCGAGCGCGAGGGCGGTCGGTCCCACGAGCGCGTCGAAGCCGCCGATCTCGGCGACGCCCAAGAGCGCACTCGCCCCGGCCCCGGCGACGATCGCCTGTGCGAACAGGTGGACCGGCATCGTCGGGCTCTGCCAGAGGTCACGACCCTTCGACTGGCTGAACAGGAAAGCGGTGTAGACGGCCGTCGACGCCGCGAGAACCGCGCCCACGAAGAGCGTGATCGGATGGGTCACGAGCGCGTCGAACCCGAGCAGCCAGCCGGCGGCCACGGCGGTGAGAAAGCCGCCGGTGACCGTCAGGATGTAACCGCCCTTCACGAGCCAGGAGTTCCAGTTCGGCCGCAACAACACCCAGTGGAACCGCGTCGGCTGTTCGAGGTCGAGGACGAGCAAGACGGTGGTAATCCCGAGGAACGCCAGACTCGCGATCGACGCGACGCCGATCGTGGCCGCGTTCGGCTCGACCAACCCAAACAGCATCAAAAGCGCCGGCAGCATGAACACGCCGGCGGAAATGGATTTCGTCCAGGTGTACGAGTAGACCTCCCACCCCCACGAGACGTAGTGGCTTTCGCCGATGTCGTAGACCCGACGCGCTTCCTCGTGGAGCAGTTCGTAGGCGCGTTCGGTGCGGGAGGAACCGCGCGAATCGGACGACCGGTCGGCGGCCCCCGACGAGGCGGCTGCGGAGGCGGTGCCGCCGTCGGAGGCGAGCCGTTTGTTCCCGCAGCCACAGTTGCCGCCGCAGCCACAGCCGCCGTCGGTCCGAGCCTCCTCGCGTTCGGGCAAGGAGACGTCGGAAGCCGCGAGCGATTCGGCCGCGCGCTGGAGGTCGAAGTCCTCGCGGGCGGCCCCGCGCGTCTCGATCTGGCTCGGCGAGTCCGACCACATGTAGTGTTCCTCGCGAGCGGTCGTCCCGGGGATCAGGCTCCCCTCGTCGCCGTTGACGTAAAACAGCGTGGGATCGGTTCCCTTCTCGGGCTTTCGCGTTTGAACCTCCTGGTTGGCGACCGTTTGCGCCAGTTTCGAGTCGGGGTTTTCGAGGTCGCCCGCGATGATGGCGTCCTCCGGACAGACCGTGACGCAGGCGGGTTCGCGACCCGAATCGACCCGGTGGGAACAGTAGTTGCACTTCGCGGCGGTCGAGGTGTTCGGATCGATGTGGAGCGCGTCGTACGGACACCCCTGCATGCAGGCTTTACAGCCGATACAGCGCTCGGGGTCGAAGTCGACGATTCCGTCCTCGCGTTGCCAAAGCGCGGTGACCGGACAGACGTCCGTGCAGGGCGAATCGTCGCAGTGGTTACACCGCATCACCGAGAAGTTCCGGTTCGTATTCGGGAACTCTCCTTTCTCGATGTACTTCACCCACGTTTTGTTCACGCCGATCGCGTCGTCGTGTTCCGTCTTACACGCGACCGTACAGGCGTGGCAGCCGATACAGCGTCGGTTGTCGATTGCGAAACCGTAATTCGTGATAGTGATCACCTACGGGAGTATTGATAGCAGTTCACGGAATAACGCTACTTAATATTAGTGGTAAACGTCCAATACTGTACAAGATCGGTCTCGGTCGTACGCGTCGGTATCGTCCCGTAGAGCGGTCGAAAGACCCGAACAATCGAAAATCGGTGCTGATCGACGGTCCGCCCCGTAGCGGACGGTCGACGGTCGAATATCCCATCGAACGATCATTATCTTTTTATAGAACTGTCCTGTGAAGACACGTATTGTGTGTCGATAGCACAATTCATGGTGATTCCAGATGAGTTCCGAATACGAAGTTACCGAGACGCTCGACGTGATGGGGCTGTCGTGCCCGATGCCGATCGTACGGACGAAAGGGGCGATCGACGACCTCCCCGCGGGGGGCGTGTTGGAAGTGATCGCGACGGACCCCGGAAGTATGAGCGACATCGAGGGGTGGGCCGCGTCGACGCAGAACGTCGAACTGCTCGATCAACAGGAAGGTACCGCAGACGGTGAGACCGTCTACAAACACTACGTCCACAAGGAGGAATAACGAATGAGCACAGACTCTCCGACACCCACCGCGGAACCGGACGTGGCGGCGTTACAGGCCGAAGTGGAGGCCCTCCGCGAGGAGGTCGCCACCCTGCAGGACGACGCGGACGATCAGACGAAGAAGATGACGATCATCGCGACGAAGGGGACCCTCGACATGGCGTACCCGCCGCTCATCCTCGCGAGCACGGCCGCCGCCTTCGACTGGGACGTCACCGTCTTTCACACCTTCTGGGGGCTGAACATCCTCCACAAAGAGAAATCAAAGGAGCTGCAGATGAGCGCGGTCGGAAACCCCAACATGCCGATGCCGAACGTCCTCGCGGCGCTGCCCGGCATGGACTCGATGGCGACGAAGATGATGGCCAAGAAGATCGACGACGTCGGGACCGCGACGATCGAGGAACTTCTGGAGCTTGCGATCGGCCAGGGAACCGACTTCCTGGCGTGTCAGATGACCGCCGACCTGATGGACTACGACGACGACGACTTCTACGAGGGCGTGACGACCGGCGTCGGCGC
>JBNJFV010000069.1:3657-12416 GCA_051747145.1 Halobacteriota archaeon | reverse complement strand
GCGGAGATTCCCGTGTAACTGTCCCGTTCGGCAAGCCCCACGCGTTCGCTCGCCGCGCCCACACCCGCGACGCGTATCCGGACGTCGGTGTACCGATCGACGACGTCCTCGCTCGCTAAGAGCACGACGGCAGCGCCGTCGGAGGTGGGACAGCAGTGATAGAGGTTCAACGGGTCGGCCACCGACGGCGCGCTCGTGGCGTCCTCGAGCGAGCACTCGAAATCGAGGTGCGCCTTCGGATTCTTCGCCCCGTTGGCGTGGTTCTTGACGGCGACGCGCGAGAGGTCCTCGACTGTCGCGTCGTACTGCTCGAGGTACGCGCTCGCCATCTGGGCGTAGACGCCAGAGAACGTCGTCCCCGTCAGCCGCTCCCACTCGGTTTCGCCGCTGACGCCCAGCCAGTATTTGGTGACGTCGTCGCTCATGTCGGTCATCACCTCGTAGCCGCCTGCGAGAACCACGTCGGCGTATCCGCTCTTTATCGCCTGTATCCCCTGTCTGACGGCGAATCCACCGGCAGCACAGGCGTTCTCGACGCGGGAACTGGGGACGTTGTGCAGACCGACGTGTTCGGTTACCGCCGGCCCCGAGAGCCCGAGCTGGCGGCCGCCGACTCCCAACGAACCGACGACGGCCTCGTCGACGACGGTCGCGTCGACGTCGCCGTCGACGTGTTCGCGTGCACTCTCGTAGGCGTCTTTGAACAGCTCCCGGTACCCTCTGCCCGGAAACGCCCCGAACTCCGATTGGCCCGCACCGATAACGTATACGTCCCGCATACGCGAATCATCGATCGCCCCCCATATATACTGTCGGCAAAGCGGCAGCGACGTCCCCGTCTCAAGCAAACAGCGAGCGTTCCACAGGTCGCTTGACCCGTGGTCGGTCACCGCGCCGAGTCCGTCTCGGTGCGATCGCCGCGTCCCGGGCCGTTTACAAATCCGTACACAGGAACGCGTCGAGGCGGATACCGACCGAGAAAACGGGTGCGCTCATCGCGTACCGCCCAGTATCGACGGTCTCTGGGCGGGTGGGACACCGATCGGTTCGGTCATTCGCCCCCCTCGAGGTACTGCATTCCGGCGGGCGTCTCGCTCAACATGTCGTCGAACACCGCCGCGTCGGTCTGGAACTTGTGGACCGTGTGCAACATCGTGGTGTGAAACTGGGCGAACACGTCCCCGTGTTTTTTAAACAGCTGGTGCACCCACTTTTGCTGTTGCTCGTCGGTTCGAAACTGGGCGATGATCTGCCAGTGGTAGTGGCTGTCAGCGTTGAAAAACATCAGCACGTGCGGGTCGTCGACGATGTCCCAGTAGCAGTCCTCCCAGTTGTCCTCGAAGTTCGGATAATAAAACGCGACGCGGAAGAGATAGTGCCGAAAGATCCGCTCGTCGGGGATGATCGTTTCCCGGAATACGTCCCGTTCCGACATGTCCCGGAGGATCTCGTTGATGCGATTGTGTGACAGTTCGATGTCGTGCGTTTCAGCGAGGATGTCGCTGAGCTCCCTGCTGGAGGCGGTCGGGTTCGCGACGCGCGCTTTTAGGATGACGATGTCACGGGGGGAGATGTCGCCCGATGGTGTCTGCTGTGACATGGATTCGTATTTCGAGGCGACCGTTATAATTTGATTGTCTGGCACTTCGCCGGGGGACTCGATCCGATCGACGTTACGGTGGTCGCTCCAGGTGGGTGTACCGTTCGACCGGCGAATAGTACCCGCCGGACAACCGACCGATCGCGTCGAGTTTCGTGACGTCAAGTTTTCCGTCCGTCGTCACCGATTCGTCGACGTGTGCGTGTACGACGTCGCCAAGAATGAGTGCTGACTTCCCGATCGGAACGATGTCGTAGAGCGTGCATTCGAAGGAGACGTCCGCCGCCTGCACGCGTGGCGGCGCAACGACCGCAGAGTCGGCCCGTTCGATGTCCGCGTGGTCGAATTCGCTTTCCCCCGCCGGCAAGCGAGCGCTCGTTTCGTTCATCTGCGCTAAAAGCGGCGTCGTGACGAGGTTGACGACGAACTCTTCTGTCTGTCGGATGTTCCGATGCGTGTCTTTGAAGAATCCGGGCTTTTCGTCGTCGAACTTCGTCACCGAAATCAGCAACACCGGCGGGGTCGTCGTGGCGACGTTGAAAAAGCTAAACGGGGCCAGGTTCTCGGTGCCGTCGGGTGATACGGTACTCGTCCACGCGATCGGGCGCGGGACGACCGCACCCGCAAGAGTGCGATAATCGATGTCCGATCGCGTCAGTTCCATAGGTCACCTGTCGTTGCAACACGCGTGGTCACTGTGAGTAGATACATTGTCATCACCGTTTGTCACTCCTCCCGGAGTTCGTACCGAAGGACTTTCCCACTCGGGTTTCGCGGCAACGAGTCGACGAACTCGTACTCGCGGGGGCGTTTGAAATCCGGCAGCGACGTGCTGTTTCGACACCACTCGTCGAGTTCGGCACTGTCGATCTGCCTGGCCGTCGTGACGAACGCTTTCGGTACCTCCCCCCACGTCTCTTCTTGAACACCGACAACGGCAACGTCAGTGACGACTGGATGAGACGTGAGGACGTCCTCGATCTCCGTCGGATAGATGTTTTCGCCGCCGCTTACGATCATGTTGTCGCTTCGACCGGTGATGACGGTGTGACCGTCTTCGGTCTCGTAGGCGACGTCGCCGGTGAAAAACCACCCGTCGTGGACGACCTCGGCCGTGCGTTCGGGTTTGTTGAGATACCCCGAAAACACCGTCGGCGAATCCATCGAGACGATCAACTCGCCCTCCTCCCCGCGATCGACGCGCGCGTCGGGATCGGCAGAACCGATCTCGACGAGCCGCGTTTCCTGCAGGATGTTGGCCGGACCCGTTTCGATCGGCGACCCGCCGTGCAGAAGGTTGAGCTGCCCGAGCGGGCCGTACGCCTCGGTACAGCCGTAGTTGTTCGAGAGGTATTCGGGGTCGAAGTGACGCTGTACCCGATCGAAAAGCGTCGAATCCATCGGCGCGCCCGAATAGGTGAGCACCCGAACCGACTGCACGTCGACGCGCGTTATCGCCTCCGTGTCGACGAGTTTGTTGAAGATGGTCGGGGCCTCGTGAAGCGCGGTGACGCCGTACTCGGCGATCGTTTCGACGCACCGTTCGGGATCGAACGTCGGTTGACACAGATACGTCCCCGAAAGCGCGATCATGTTACAGAAGATCCCGTGGAGGCCGACCGTGTGATACAGCGGCATCACCCCGAGCATGCGTTCGGCGTCGATCCGAAACTGCTGTCCCATCGAGTTCATGAGTACGCGTGTCACGCTGGCGAGGTGGTCCAGTTTGATCCCTTTCGGATTCCCGGTTGTTCCCGAACTGTACTGGATAACGCTTCGATCCGCCGGGGTCACCGTGGTCGAGATGGGGTCGGTGTCGTCGGATCGAAGTTCGTCGAACGAAATCGCAAACGGTGGCGGCTCCTCGCCGACGTGCACCAGCGTCTCGGCGGGGACGTCCGGGTGAAGCTCGGCGACGACGTCAGCGATCGCGTCCCCGAAGACGAAGGCGGTCGGCTCGCTGTCGGCAAGCGTGTACCGAACGCCGTCGATTTTCAACCGGAAGTTGAACGGAACGGCGACCGCGCCGAGTTCCTGCGTGGCCAAAAATGTGATACAGTGTTCCGGAACGTTTCGAAGGCAAATTGCCACCGTATCCCCCGATTCGACCCCGCGCTCGGCGAGTCCGTTCGCGACGGCGCGCACCTGCGTCCGTAACCCGCGGTAGGATAGCCGTTCGTCCGTCTCCGTGTCGATGATAGCGGCCTTCTGGGGCGTCCGTTCGACCGCCTGCTCGAAGAGCGCCGGAATTGTGAGCGTATTAATTCGCATATGTGTACGTCATCAGTAGCTGGATAGTATGTTGCGTTCGATCGGGTCTGTGCTGTATGCAACGAATATCGGATTACAAGTTAACTTTTTTGTCCGATATATCACACTATTGTCGATGATTTCGACCGGGAGTCGACCAACGAACGACATGTCGTCCCTTATCACGGGAAACGTGTCGGTTTGATTGATGGTCACGCCGCGTGTTTTGGTAACCACCCACAACCAGGGGGAAGAGACTACCGTTGGCCACAATTCAGTAGCCGATCAATTGTAAACTGTCTTTTGTGAGTTCTGTGAGATTACTCGTGAGGGATGAATGGCCGCTTGCCAGCACATACCATTACACACATATGTCTGTAATAATCTGTGGTGCGTCGGGTCCTCACACGTCCCATCCACGGACGAACGCTGTTCGATCATTTCGAATCCGGATTGGAGGCGAAATCGAACGACACAGTCGTGTTACCGTCTCGTCGGAAGCCACCGGTACCGCACTATCGAGAAAAATGCGTCGCAGTCGATCGATTCGATCGGACCGGCGGCGAAACTCGATCGGCCACGACCTGATCCCGTATTATGCAATACATTGATTACAATTGGGCGAATTCGCATCCACATGCACGTAGACTGGGAGCCGCGTGGGCCCGTGGAAACGGACAAAACGGTGTTGCGCATCCTCACGACCATCAAAACCGAAAACGGTGCGACCGTCACCGACGTCGCAGAGACCCTGGAAATGTCGAAAAGCACCGTACATCGACACCTGACGACGCTCGAAGCGAGCAAATACGTCGTCAACCGCGGCGGGCAGTACGAACTCGGACTCAGGTTTTTGGATTTCGGTCGGCACGCCCAGACGAACCGGCCGATTTACCCGCTGGCGGAATCGCGCGTCCAGGAGCTGGCAGAAAAAACGGGCGAGGCGGCGTGGTGTGTCGTCGAGGAGCACGGCTACGCGGTGTACCTGTGTCACGGGACGACGCCGCAGGCGGTCAAAACGCACGCGAACGTCGGTAAGTGGGAGCACCTCCACACGCTTGCGGCGGGCAAGGCGATCCTCGCACACCTCCCACGGGACCGGGTCGAGGCCATCGTCGATACCGTCGGCCTGCCCGCCCGGACCGCACAGACGATCACCGACTGGCCGACTCTCCGAGCAGAACTCGATCGGATCCGCTCGGAGGGAATCGCGTTCAACGACGGCGAGACGATCCCGAACGTTCGGGCGGTCGGCGTTCCGGTACTGCAGGACGGCGAGCCGATCGGCGCGCTGTCGGTCGCGGGGCCGAAAAAACGGCTCATCGGGGACGTCTACCGCGAGTCCATCCCGAACACCCTGCTCGGAACCGCAAACGAGATCGAACTCCGGCTTGCGTATCCGGACGAGTAACTCGGTGACAAACCGGCTCACAGTGACGCGATCTGCGGACGCGTATCGGCGTCGACGGTACGCCGAACCGTCTTCGACGGCCGACCAGCGGGTCGCAACAACGCTAATATACCTCGAGCGTAATTGGGCTATCGCATGACGTACTTGAAAGACGATTCTCTGGCGGCCCTAGAGGAACGTAACCTCCGGACGATGTGGGACATCCACGACCAGTGGGGCTCACCCGACACCGATCTCGAGCCGTACCTGTGGGAGTGGGAGACGATCCGCGAGTCGCTGCGGATGATCGAAGAGGAAGCACCGCTCGAAGACCTGCCACAGGGGATTCGACGGTCGCTCGCGCTTTGCACGCCGGGATCTGACATCACGTCGCCGACGATCGCCGTGTTCTACCAGACGGTCACCCCCGGTGAGGTCGCCGGGGCGCACCGCCACAACGTCAGCGCGTTTCGGTTCGTGGTCGAGGGCAACGAGGAGATGTACACCGTCGTCGAGGGCGAGGAGTTCCCGATGGAGTCGGGCGACCTCATTTTGACGCCGAACTGGACGTACCACGACCACGTCAACAACTCCGATGAGACGGCGATCTGGGTCGACGTCCTCGATTGGCCGTTCATCGGCGACGCCGTCAAAGCGCCGATCTTCGACAACCACTCGGAGTTCCAACAGCCGGTCGACAAAGAACAGGGCTATTACAACTCCCAATTCGGACGGATGCGTCCGGCGAACGATCCGGAAAGCGGGTTTCGGGACACGCCAGCGTACCGCTTCAGCTGGGAGGACACCTACGAAACGCTGACGTACGCCGCCGACAACGACGAAGGGTGGGACCCGTACAACGGGTACAACCTCGAATACGTGAACCCCGAAACCGGTCAGGGGCCGGTGATGTCGACGATCGAACTCCGCCAACAGCTGCTCCGGGACGGGGATTCGACGAAAACGCACAAGCACAACACGACGGAGGTATACTACGTCGTCAAGGGCTCGGGGACGACGGACGTGGACGACGATACGATCGAATGGAGCGAAAAAGACTCGTTCGTCGTGCCCGCGGGCACGTGGCACGCACACGAGACGCAGGCCGACGAAAGCATCCTGTTTGCGATGAGCGATCGGCCGATCTTCGACGCGTTCAACATCTATCACGAAGAGCGTCGCGAGGAGTGAGCGTTCCCGTCGCGACACAGCGGAGTGAGCGTCCCCGTCTCGACACGGCACAGCCACACACGCGATTACAGCACTGATCGAGCCAGCCACACCCGCGAATCAGAGTGCACCCCAATTCCGGAACCCCCAATCGGGTTTCGGCCATCGCCGTCGATACACACGGGCTGACGGCGTGACCATCGTACGTCCTCGCGCGGTGTCGAAGTAGATAGTTTTAGTACCCGATCGTCACAAACAGCCCCCAATGCGTACCGGTGTCGCGTTCGGCCGTCTCCGATCTCCCACGGTCGCGATCCCCCTCGCGGTCCTCGTCGCACTCCTGACGGTGACGGGTGCGCCAGTCGCACAGGAAACGGGCTACATGCTCGGAATTACGGCCTTCTGTATCGCGCTGTGGATCCTCACGCCGATTCCGCCGTCCTACACGGGCGTGATCTGCATCGGTCTGGTCGGGATCGTCTTCTCCTCGGAGCTCGCACTCACCGGGTTTCAGTCGCCGGCGACGTGGCTAATCGGGTTCGGGCTTTTGATGAGCGAAGCCACGAAGCGAAGCGGTCTCGCCTCCTGGGTGGGCGAGTGGGTCGTCACGCGCGGCGTGCCGGAACGATCGCGAGCCGATCCAATCGAAGCGTTCGGGTTCCTCCTCCTGTCGCTTTGCATCGGCGCGCTGGCGCTTGCGGTTCTCGTCCCCTCCACGCTCGTCCGGGTGTTGATACTGGCACCGATTTTGCAGAAGACGGGGGCGATGTTCGAATCGAGGAAGGCGCAGGCGGGGATCTTTCTCGCGCCGTTGTTCGCCACGTTTTATGGATCGGCCGGGATCTTCACCGCCGGCTTGCAGAACATCATCATCGTCGGCATCACCGAATCCATACTCGGCCAGACGATATCGTGGTTCGAATGGACGGCCGTCATGTTTCCAGTAACGGGGCTCGTTCGAGCGGGCGTGATCGCAGGCGTACTCTACGTCATCTACAAACCGGCCGCCGACACGACCGTCGATCTGCCGGCCACCGAACCGACAGCACTGCCGTCGGCAGCCCGTCGGATGGCGCTGTTTTTGGTCGTCGGCGTCGGTATCTGGACGACCGACTTCATCCACGGGCTCCACCCGATGTACGGCGCGGTCGTGGTGGTCGTCCTGTCGTTTTTACCCACCGTGGGAGTGGTCGAGTATGGGGACGCCGTCGGCGAGGTCGACTATTCGATACTGTTTTTCGTCGGCGGGGTCTTTGCGATCGGCGAAGGACTCGCCAGGACCGGATTCACCGACTCAGTGGCGGGGTCGATGCTCACGGTCCTGTCGTCGGATTCGTCCCTGCTGGTCGTTCTTGCGTTCGTCTTCGTGTCGACGATTCTGCTCGCGTTGCTGATGGAAGGACTCGCTGTCGCAAGCGTCATTACACCCGTCTTCGTCTCGTTTGCGACCGAAGCGAACATTCCGATCGAGCCGGTGATGATGACCGAAGCGTTCGCGCTCACGACGTACTTTTTCCCGTTCCAGTCGGTCGTGCTGGTGGCGATGCTTGCAGAAGGCGTCGTCGATACCCCCGAGTTGATTCGGATCACGGCGATCCTCTCGGTGGTCAGCATCCCGCTGTTGTTGCTCCAGTTTCTCATCTTCCTTGCGATCTACTGATCGACGTGGGCACGTTCGAACGGTCCTCGCTGTGAGACGCACGGCTCGACGGGTCGGGAGCGAACGACTCGCCCGTGTTCCAAACCAGTTGGACCCGTGCAACGTTACAAACTAGCTGGACTCGTACAACGTTCCAAACCGGCTGGACCCATACAACTAAGTAGCAAACGGGCTGAACCTCAGAAGACCGATGCACAAAACAATCATCGATCCAGCAGCCGGCAACGAACTCGTCGCCGATTCCGAACACGTCGACGAAACCGCATACTCGCGAGGAGTGGTTGTCGATCACGACGTTTACAAACGTGTTTACCTCTCAGGAGTGACGCCGATCGAGGCAGCAGACGGGACCGTCGAAGAGCAAACGCGTGACGTCCTCGAGACGATCCAGGATCTGCTCGACGAGCAGGGCGGCGCTATGAGCGACATCGTCCGCGTTCGCATTTTCGTCGAGGACGTCGTCGAGGGGGAGTTTTCGACGGTTCACAAGGTACGTGGGGAGTTTTTCGAAACCGAACACCTCCCGGCGAGCACGTTGGTCGAGATCGACACGATCGTCAGGGGCAACGTCGAGATCGAAGCCGAGGCGATCATCCCCGACGACGGGTGGGACGTCGACACGATCGAACCGTAGCGAACACTCGAGTTCCCGATCGAACGGACCAACCGAACGGACTAACCGAACGGAC
>JBNJFV010000069.1:0-3557 GCA_051747145.1 Halobacteriota archaeon | reverse complement strand
AACCGAACGGACCAACCGAACGGACCGATCGTAGTGACGGTGGTCGACGTCGATCGGGCGAAGCGACTGAATAAACGATAGTTGCACCGAGTTAGGTTACAGTATACGCCCCCTTTATAAACTAAGTATTACATAGATTTATACTGCAGCGATCGCATATCCGGAGTATGGATCTCGAAGCGCGAATCGCCGACGGGCAAACGATCGAGCCGACCGACGAGTTGACCGACGAGTACAAACGGTTGGTCTCCCGCATCGTTCAGTTCACGGCGAACAGCGAACTCATGGGAACGGTTTCCGAGCGGCCGCTCGTGGAACGAGCGCCGAACTATCACCGCAAACTCGCATTGCTCGCGAAGAACCAAGACGAAATCGGCCACGCGCTGATGCAGTATCGGATCGCAGAAAATCTCGGTCGCGATCGCGAGCAGATGCTCGAGGACCTCCTCAACGGTCGGGTGGGGTTCGGAAGCAGCATGCAGTTTTCTCTGGACGATTGGATCGAACTGACCGCCTTTACCTGTTTCACCGACGGCGCGGCGATGATCCTCCAACACTCGCTGTTGCAGACGAGCTACGGCCCCTACGCCCGCGTGATGAAACGGATCTGTCGGGAGGAGGAGTTCCACCTGCGACACGGGCGTGATCTCCTCACGGAGTACGCCACGGGGACGAAGGCCCAACAGGAAGCGATGCAAGACGCGCTCGATCGGTGGTGGCCGCGTGGCATGTTGTTCTTCGGTCCGACCGACGACGAGCGAAGCGACGCGGCGATTCGGATGCACGAACTCGGAATTCGATCGAAAACCAACGACGAACTCCGGCAAGAGTATCTCGATTTCTGGGTCCCGAAAGTCCGCAACCTCGGGATGAGCGTGCCCGACGACGCGATCGAATACGACGAGGAGGCAGGACGGTGGCACTACACGCCCCCGGACATGGACCTTCTCAACACGATCAGACGCGAGGGCGGCCCCAAAGGCCAAGAGCGCCTGGAGGCGCGAAAGGCGGTCTTCGAGAACACACAGTGGGTCCGCGATGCGCTCGAATCGCACAGTCAACTCGCGGGCGGTCGCGTCGGAACGGACGTCGACGCGGCTGCAGACTGAGCGGACCGAACCAATACCGAACCGAAGACGATCGAACCCGCGATGAACAACCGACGATCGAACCAATACCGAACCTAGACGATCGAACCCGAAACCGAGACACACATGACAGATACCACGCAGTACGAGATGGATACCGCCACGACCGAGTTTCTGCTCGCGATCGCCGACGACGAGTACTTCACCGGCCACCGATTGGGCATGTGGTTGGCCGTCAGCCCGACGCTCGAAGAGGACAACACGCTCACGAGCATCGCCCAGGACGAGCTGGGTCACGCCCGCCTGTGGTACGACATCGTGGCCGAGCAACTGGAGACGACGACCGACGAACTGGCGATCGAACGAGGCGCGGCCGATCGGCGCAATTCGATCCTCGTCGAGCGCGAACACGCCGATTTTGCCGACACGGTGACCCGAAACTACCTGTACGACGAAGCCGAGCGACTCATCTTAGAATCGATCCGCGATGGCTCGGATCGACGGCTGTCGGATACCGCAGCTGTCGCGCTCAACGAGGAACCGTTTCACCTGGAACACGCCGATCGATGGTTCGACATCCTCGAGTCGACAGACGAGAGTCGCGATCGGTTCGAACGGGCGTTCCGACGGAATCTGCAAGCCGCCGCGGATCTGTTCAGCTTCGAGACGGACCCGCTCGTCGAATCGGGCGTGCTCGCGCAGGGACCCGCCGAGATGTCCGCCGAGTGGGAGGCGGCAGTGACGGACACGGTCGCCACGCTTTCGATCGACGTGACGGGTGAGGAGGTCGCCGCGACCGCGTCGACTTCCCCGGAGACGAACGGTCGGGCCGGCGAGCACACCGACGATCTCGCGGCGCTCATCGCGGACATGCGGCCAAGAGAGATCGAACGGATATGAGCGTCGACCGGCTACTGGATCCGTCGTCGATCGCCGTCGTCGGGGCCTCGAGCGACGACCGCAAGATCGGCTACGCGGCGATGGAGAACGCCAGCCTGTTCGACGGCCCCGTGTATCCGGTGAACCCCAACGCGGCGGAACTGTTCGGCCAACGCTGTTACGACTCGGTCACGGAGATCGACGAGCGGGTCGATCTGGCGTTACTTTGCGTCCCACGGGGGCTCCTACCGGAGATCGTCCGCCAGTGTGGCAGAGCCGACGTCGGCGGCGCGGTCGTGTACGCAGCGGGGTTCTCGGAAGCGTCTCCGGAGGGCGCAACGCTGGAAGCGGATGTCGTCTCCGCAGCCGACGGGTACGATCTCACGTTGCTCGGCCCGAACACGAGCGGGTTTCTCAACACGGATCGGGGCGTCTACGCGTCGTTCGTCTCGAAAGTGGAAGAAATCCCCACCGGACCCGTCTCGATCGTCGCACAGAGCGGCGGGATCAATCACGTGCTCACGTTTCTCGCCGGGAACGAACGCGTCGGCGTCCGGAAGGCGATCGGTCTGGGGAACGCCGCAGCGACGGGCTTCGAATCGATCATCCGCCACCTCGAGGACGACGCGGGGACCGAGGCGATCGTCCTCCACGTGGAGGGGTTCGACGACGGACGGGCCGTCCTCGAAACGTGTCGGTCGATCGAGACGCCCGTCGCGATGTACAAGGTCGGACAGGAGGACGTCTCCGCGTTCGCCGCGTCGCACACCGGCGCGATGATCGGCGACTACGAGCTGTATCAAGCGGCGTGTGCGCAGTACGGCGTCCCACTGGTCGACTCGTGTCAGGCGCTGATCGACGCCGGAGAGGTCCTGGCGACCTCCCCCGAACCGCGGGGGACGAACGTCGCGCTCGTGACCGGACAGGCCGGGCCGGGAATCGCGATAACAGATCGGCTCAGGGCGGCCGGGGCGAGGCTCCCGGAGCTACCCGCAGCCACTCGCGAGACTGTCGAATCGTGTCTGCCGGGGATCACCTACACGGCGAACCCGATCGACACGGGGCAACCGCCGGATGTCGACTCGTACGAGTCCATCCTCACGGCCGTTGCCGAAAGCGAGACCGTCGACGTCCTCCTCGTGTACCAACTCTACGAGGAGCGGATCGACTATCCGGTCGAGACGATGCAGCGACTTCGGGCGGAGACGGGAGTGCCGATCGTGTTCGGGACGAACGGTCCGAGCGACGACGTCGACGCCGGGATCGATCGGTTTCGGGCCGGCGGAATCCCCGTCTTTCGGAGCCCCGAACGCGCCGCGGATGCGGTCGGCGTGCTCGTCGAGTACGCGAGGACGAACGCACCGACCCCGGGTCGATCGTCGGCGGGTGATTTCGAATGACGGACCCGATCGAGGCCGCCCGAGCAGCCGGACGCGAGACGGTGCCGGAGGCGCAAGCCAAGGCCCTCCTGGCGGACGTGGGCATCTCGGTGCCAGAGTATGCGGTCTGTTCGACGCCCGCGGAGGCGGTCGAAGCCGCCGAGGCGATCGGCTATCCGGTCGTCGTGAAGGTGTCTTCCCCATCGATCGC
>JBNJFV010000068.1:11046-12463 GCA_051747145.1 Halobacteriota archaeon | reverse complement strand
CGCCGTTCCGATGTTTTTCGCGGGCGAGATACGGGAACGCGACGTGATCCTCTTCGAGGCGCAGGAACTCGGCGGCGGGGAGCTGACGACACACCGCGTCGACGCCGTGACCGATGCGGGATACGTCACGAAGGGGGACGCCAACCCGTTTACCGATCAGGACGGCGCTGAACCGATCGTCTCCGACGGGCAGGTCCGCTCTGTCGCCCTGCAGATCAACGGCGAACTCGTTGTGATCCCCGGGTTGGGAAGCGCAGTCGGTGTCGTGGGGTCGACGACGCAGTCCGCACAGGATCGACTGTTGTCGCCGTTCGGCATCGACTCGCCCGATTCGACGGCATTCAGCACGGCCGTCCTCGTCCTCGGGTTGCTACTTTTGATCTACAGCATCCTCACGGGCTCGACGGACACCCGGACGCGATCCAGATCGAACGGGAGCATCCTGCAGAACGCGATCGTCGTCGTCGCGATCCTTACGCTGGTGGTAGTCGTCCCGGCGAACTTCTCGATGCTGCTTCCCTCGGGGACCTACCAGTACGAGATTATCAGCTCGACCTCCCCCACCGACCAAGAGCAGGTCATTCAGGCCGGCGAGTCGAGCGACGTGACCTACTACATGCAAAACAGCGGCCACCTCCCAGTCGTCGTGTTCCTCCAGCCGGCAAGCAGCGGCGTCGAGATCGCCCAGTCGGCGCACTTCGTCCCTCGACGCACGACGGTGACGACTACCGTCACGATGCACGCGCCGGCGGAAACCGGGGCGTATCTTCGATTCGTCCAGGAGTCGCGGTATCTCGTCGTCCTGCCGCCGTCGTTGATCGCGTCGCTGCACGCAATCCACCCGCTGGCGGCGCTGGCGGCGATTAACGTGGCGATCGTCACGGTCGTGGTCGCGATCGCGATCGGGTCGCTCGGAACTGACCGCATCCGGTTTCGATCGCGATCGCGCGGGTTGTCGGCTCGAGAACAGCTGGTCCGTACGCTTCCGGTCGTCGGTTCGGCGCGTCCAGCGCCACCCGACCGTTCGGAGGCGTACGCTGCGATCGACGGCCACAAGTACCCCTTCGAACGTGCCGGTTCGCGGCGGCTGGACCCGGTCTGTGACCTTTCGGCACGCCAGCGGCTCGAGCTGGGATTTGCGCTCACTCAACCACCGGACGCCATCGGCGTCGAAGCCGAACGGTGGACGCCGACAGCGCTTCGATCGCACCTCGAGAAGAGCTACGGCGTGACCTGTTCGCTCGCCGACTGCGTTCGCGTGCTCGAACGACACGGCGAACACCCCGACCCCGATTGGTCAGCTGACGATCGTGATGCGATCGACGGAGTCGCGACCGCTGGGGCCGCCACAGACGTGTCCGCTACCGATGGGGCCGCCACAGACGTGTCCGCTACCGATGGGGCCGCCACAGACGTG
>JBNJFV010000068.1:0-10946 GCA_051747145.1 Halobacteriota archaeon | reverse complement strand
TCGCCGAGACCGCCACCGATGTCGCCGAGACCGCCACCGATGTCGCCGAGACCGCCACCGAGACCACGGCAGACGAGACGGGGACTACCAACGGAGACGCACACTGATGTCACTCACAGAGCCTACCACCCACGACACGGACGAGCAGTTCGACTCCCGGGAGGATCGAAACGACCTGTTTACGATTCTGAGTAACCACCGCCGTCGGTACGTACTGTACGCGTGCAACAGGGCAGCGGGCGACGTGACGCTCTCGGACGTCGCAGAGCAAGTAGCCGCTTGGGAGTACCACAAGCCGATCGAGGCGGTCACCTCGACGGAACGGAAACGCGTCTACACGTCGATCCAACAACACCACCTTTCGAAGCTCGAGGAGGCGGGGCTGATCGACGTCGACCGAGGCCGTCTTCGGGCGACCGATCGGGCGAAGAACCTCGACATGTATCTGGAGGTCGTCCCCGAGCACACTATCCCGTGGAGCCTGTACTACGTCGGCCTCTCGCTCATCGGTGCGTTCGCGATCGCACTCTCTGCCGCGTCGTTGCTTCCCGATCAGGTCACGCCGATCGTCGTCGCCGGGGCGTTTACCGTCCTCGTCGGGACCTCCGCGTTCGTCCACCACGTGCAGTCGCGTCGAACCCGATTCGGTGAGACGGACATCCCACCGGAGGTCGATCGATGAGTCGGTCCGGAGCGAGCCGATCGTTCGTCCCTCCTCGAGGCGTTCGTGAATCTATACGTGGACTGCCCCCGGATCGACGTCTTCGACGGTTCCGTGTCGTCTCGGTATTTCCCCACCGGCTCTGTCTGCACACTCACAACCCATGAAACGTCGCTCATTGCTATACTCGATCGCGCTCTCGATTCCCGTCTCCGGCTGTCTTGGGGATTCCACGGACGGGTTCGAATCGCAGCCGACCGACACGGCAGAACCTGCGGCCGACGACGAACCGACCCTCGAGGGCCCGTTACACGAGCTACGTGACGGGATCGAGGCTCACGGATTGGCGGTCAAATCCGCCGACGTACGCCCAGAGACGATCGAGATGGTCGTTCAAACCAGCGGCGACGCCGAGGCGGACATCGCCTCGATCGCGGGAGCGTACGCGACGATGGCACCGCATCTAGAACGGGACCTCCTGGTCAGACTGGACGATCGAGGGCTCACCGTCGAGACGTTCGAGATCGAACGCGAGTGGGCGCTTGCGTTCGTCGAGGGTGAACAATCCGATGGGGAGTATCTCTCGATGATCGACGAGACGCGAACGTAAGCGTGCGACCGGGATCGAGGTCGCCTTCAGGTCCTGGCACGCGGACGACTGGGTTAGACAGACGGCCGTATCGCGGTGCCTGTCGATCGTCGAGAGTCGCAAGCGAATCGTCGGGTGGTGCCTGTCGATCGTCGGGTGGTGCCTGGCGGTTGTCTGGCGACTCAATACAATGTGGGTACCGGACGGAAAGCAGGTACAATGCCAGTAACACGACGCAATACCGTGATTGGACTCGGTGTCCTCGCGGGTGGTGCGGGTCTCATAACGAGCACGGGTGCGTTCGATTCGGTCGAGGCCGATCGTGACGTGACCGTCGAGTTCGCCGACGACTCGGAGGCGGTGCTCACGATGCAGCCGAATCCGGAGTTCGACGGCAACGACTACATCGACGTTTCGGAGGGTGCAGACGGCGAGATCGTCATTCGGCTCGTCGACGTCAACCGGAACGCCGCCGTCACGTTCGAGAACCTCGTTCAGTTCACGAACAACGGGTCGCAGCCGATCGAACGTCTCGAGTTCACGCTCGGTGACGTCGAAGGGACCGGAACGCTCGAGGTGTTCGGTGATCTCGACGACGGAGACGACGGGATGCCGCTTTCGAGCGGCCAATCGCTCACGGCGTTGGGTCTCGTCGTCGACACCCGCGAGGCGGACCTGCCTGCCGACTCCAGCGAGATCGAACTTGGCGGGACGATCACGATCAGCGCCCTCGCGAACTGACCGATCCTCGATCCGATCGGCGAATTCTGGAGGGTGCCTCCCTCGTCACTTTCTCGATCCCTCCGATCCGAATACGCGTCGACGGTTGTCGGTCCACTCCTCATCCAATCCGTTTTTCCGGTTGTCCCACGATCCCGATCGGTTCGTTTTTGCGTTTCGCACGGTGGTACAATGCAGCGGCTGTCCAATTCCAGTATTGCTTCGGTACAAGTTCAATTTCGGCATCGCTTCGATACCTGTTCAATTTCGGCATCACTTCGGTACGTGCGGGCCGGATGGCACCGACATACCCGCTCTGTGCCGGCTCGGATTCCCGCACTGGCACCGCCTGGGTCGCCGACACGCGGAGCCTGCCGGTCGTCTGGCGACACAATACAATGTGGGTACCGGACGGACGGAAAGCCAGCACAATGCCAGTAACACGACGCAATACGTTGATCGGACTGGGCGGTATCGTCGGGGGCGCGGGCCTCATCACCAGCACGGGCGCGTTTACCGCGGTGGAAGCCGATCGGACGGTTTCGGTGAGCGCGACCGGCGATGCGACTGCGATGCTCGCGCTTGCGGTGAACGACGATCAAAGCGTCGAGGGGACCGCCAGTTCGGGCGACGATCTCGACGTTTACGGCGGCACCGCGACCGACTACGCCGACTACGACGGCGACCTGTTGGCGATCTCGATCGAGAACCTGAATCTCGAGGGACGGACGACGTTCGAGGACCTGCTTACCGTGACCAACAACGGCACGCAGTCGATCGATCTGACCGTCCAAGAGTACGGCGACGACGTCGACGCGGGCGGCGTCGACGGACAGGGCAATCCCGTCGTCGACTTCAAACTCTACGACGGGGACGACGGTCCCGCTTCGATCGTGGGCGACACCGTCGAGGTCGGCGTCGGCGAGACCCTCGGCGTGACGATCGAGATCAACCTCCGTGGCGTTACCACGACGGGCGACGCCGACGACCGCCTCCCGGAGGAAGTTACGATCGAAGCGAACGCCAACTAACAGTTGGTGGCAATTCGCTGTACTGTATTCGCGTTGGGACGCCCAAACTGGCGTTTCAGGTAGTTTTGGTGCAGATTTGTACGTCCTATCCGGTCATATTGCCACCGATTGGTACGCGTATTCGACTCGATCTGACCTGGTCCGATCTGATCTGATTTCTTCCGATCTGGTCCGATCGTCACCGCTCCGATCCAGCCGCTCACAGACTGTATCCGGTCACGTCACCGGCACACACGGAGTCGCCACCAGCGCACACGGAGCCGGCACCAGCGCACACGTACCGTATCTCTCGCGGACGCATGCCGCGATCTGGCAGCCCCATACCGCGATCTGGCAGGGAAATACCGCCCCCGCACGTGGTCGGATCGGGCGTCTGTCGGTGCCGTATCGGCGTCTGGCAACGCAATACAAAGACGACATACGACGACGATATCGACAATGGTAGTCACACGACGCAACACACTGATCGGGCTGGGGACAGCACTCGGCGGCGTCGGCCTCATCACGAGCGCCGGCGCGTTCGACACTGTCGAGGCGACCCGTACCTTCGCGATCGAGGTCGACGCGGACGCCTCGGCGCTGTTACAGCTATCGGCTCCGGAAGAAAGCCCGATCGTCTCCACTGAGACGGGCGGTGCCGGCGAGAGCCAGATCCTCGTGTTCTCCCTCGAGGAGGGAAACGGCATCAACGAAAACGCGATCACCGCGTTCTACGAGGCGTTCACGATCGCGAACAACGGCTCGCAGACTGTCGCGGTCAGCGTCGACACCGGTGCTGCAACCGGGATCGAGTTCCTCGTCGACGGGGATGCTGGCGACGACCTCGCGGCGGGCGCTGTGTCGTTTACAAGCGGCGAGTCGCAGCCGATCGACGTCGTCATCGATACGACGACAGATGGCGGGTACGTGGACAACGCCCCCGACGGGTACGACATGACGATCACCGCGGAATCAACGTAGCCACCACACGAGATGCGCCGCAGAAATATGCTAATCGGGCTCGGGACGATCGTCCTCGGAAGCAGCGGATTCATCGCCAGCGGCGCGTTCACCTTCGGTTCGCAGGGGAGTGTCGGCCAAAACTGGGTACAGGTCGACGACGCCGACGTCGATGTCGATCCCGAGACGGACGCGGAGGCCTCCCCTAGTGGCGAAACGCGGATCCAACTCGTCACCGACCCTGCGAACGCCGGCAACCGGGTGTCGAACCTCGCGTGGGACGGCGTCCTCTCGGAGTCGGCGTTCGTCCGCGGCGACGGCGACGGATTCCTGTCGGCGATCGACATGTCGATCACCAACCGACGGGCGGTGTCCCGGATCGGACAGGTCGCCGCCGACGGGACGGCAGGCGATCGGGCGGCGTTTCTCGTCGCCAACGTCGGCGGGGTCGGCAATCCGGGGATCGACGGCCGGACGGTCGACCTCAGGATCGACCTGTTCGACGGGCGGACGGACGATCCCGACGACGCGATCGCGCCGACCGACCAGCTCCGATTTCCGTATCGGACTGCTCGCGCGAGCGGTGGCGGGGAAGCCACCGCCGGTCGTGGGCGTGATCTGCTCGGGACCGTCGTTCGGCTCGTCCCCCGGCAGATTCTCGAGGTTGCCATCGAGGTCGACTCCCGTACCGGGACTGACGAGCTGGATCGCGTCGGTTCGTTGGGGGTGTCGGTCCAACCGGTCGGTGGTCGGAGTGGGGAGGCATCGAACGATTCATGAGCAGGAGGGATTCGAAACGTCGATCGGTCGGCTCGTCAGGCTCGCTGAGCCGTCGCTCCGCGCTCGCGTTGCTCGGCGGCGGCGGACTGTTGGCGATGTCGGGGTCGGGCGCGTTTGACGCCGTCAGCGCCGATCGGGCCTTCACCGTCGACGTGTCGGACGACGACGAAGCACGGTTGGGCATCGAGATCGATGCCCCGACCGTCACAGACGGCGATTCGATCACGGTGCTCCGGTTGACGAACGGCTTCGGCGAGGCGTGGGATTCGATCACGGTCTCGGTGCTGTCGTCAGGGACGCTCGACGTGACCGTCGAGGAGATTCTCACCGCGAACGAAACAGTCTCACCGGGCGATTCGATCGACGTCGACGCGACCGTCTCGTGCGACACTGCCGGAACCGTTCCCGTCCAGCTGGAGATCACCGCCAGCGGCCCCACGGAGTCTGTCACCGCCGTTCGAACGGTCGAGGTGACGTGTGAGTCACCCGACGACGGGGCGATCGACATCACCGGCGTGACGTTCAGGGGCACCGGGAACGTCAACCCGATCGCCTCGCCGGTCACGGCGGCGATCACCGTGGACGTCTGGTACTACGACGGCGTCGGCCAGCCGGGGGCGGGGTCCGACGAGTTCGACGGGGTCTGTGGCGTCCAGACGTCGACGAACGCCCCGGTCCAACCGGACCTTCCGGGGGGTGTCAGCGGGATCGTCGCGGTGTACGTCCACGAGGCCGATCGGAGCTGGCACCACCCCGAGTTCGATCCAGACAGTCTCGCTCTCACGAACTGGGGGCAGGGACCAGCCGACGGGATCGAATGGGTCGGCGAGGACGGCGAGACGGACATCGGGATCCGCTTCGACGGGGAGCCGACATGTTCGGACGTGACGTGACGTGACGTGACGTGACGTGTTCGGACGTGACGTGACGTGACGTGTTCGGACGTGACGTGACGCCTCGCCGATCGCCCTTCGAACGCGCGTCGAAGTTCCCGTAGCAAACACATACTTCATAACTATTGCCTTCATATACGGGTAGTATATGGTGCGTACCGGGACGATCGATACAGTCGTGCGCGCCCCTGATGGGCGGGTGTATCGATGACCGATTCGGGCCCAGTACCGACGACCGACGGGGATTCGGACGCGATCGAGGTCCTGCTCGTCGACGACAACGAGCAGTGGGCGCAGTTCATGGCCTCGGACCTCCAACAGGACAGGCCGTTGCGCGTGACCGTCGCGTTGGACGCCAACGAGGCCCTGCTGGCGCTGCAGGACGACGAGTCGATCGAGTGCGTCGTCACCGACTATCGGATGCCCGAGATAGACGGCATCCAGTTGCTCGAACGCGTCCGCCGGAACCGACCGGACCTGCCGTTCATCCTCCTGACTGGTGCGGGAAGCGAGGACGTCGCCTCGCGCGCGATCAAGGCCGGCGTCTCCGATTACTTCCAGAAGGATCCGCGCGTCGATCAGACGACCGTCTTGGCGAACCGGATCCGACAGGCCGTCGAACAGTACCGGCTCAGAAACGCGGTCGTCGCCAGCGAGAAACGGTATCGAACGATCACAGAACAGATCTGGGACGCGATCGTCATCGTTCAGGACGGTCGAATACGGTTTTGTAACGAACGGTTGGTCGAACTCACGGGATACTCCGCGGCGGCGCTTTCGGGGATGTCGTTCGTCGAGGGGTTGATACCCGAGCACGATCGAACGCGGGTCCGTGAGACGATCGAGTCGGTGCTTCGCGGCGACGTCGAAAATCCGCTCCAGGAGACACAACTCCACACGAAACACGGGGCGATTCGCGACTGTGAGTACACCATCCGAACGGTACCCTTCGAGGACGACGTCGCGGCGATCGCTTCGATCCGCGACGTCACCGAAAAGAAGGCCCGCGAGCGGAACCTCCGCCGCGAACGCGAGATCAACCGGACCGTCCAGCGGACGCTCGTCGGATCGCGGACTCGCGAGGAACTGGAAGCCGAAATCGTACGCGTGTTGTCGGCGTCCGGATACGACCTGGTCTGGATCGGCGAACCGATCGGGAGCTCGATCCGTTCGCGGGCGAAAAGCGGGCGTACGTCGTACCTCGAGGCGATCGACCTGTCGAGTGACGACTCGAATCACACTCACGAACCGGGGGTCTGGGCCCTTCGAAGCCGCGAACCGCAGTTCGTCGACGACTTCGCTGAGATGTTCTCGACCGAGTGGCAATCGGTTGCGCTCGAGGCCGGGTTCCGTTCCGGCGCAGCCCTCCCGCTGGCGTACGACGGCGTCCTCTACGGATTCGTCGCGCTGTATCACGGGACGCCACATCGGATCGACGAGGACGAGCGGACGCTCCTTTTGGAGCTGGCCGATACGATCGGGTTTTCGATCCATCACCTCGAGACCGAAAAGGCGTTGCACGCCGATCACACGGTCGACGTGGAGCTGGAACTGACCGTCGGACATTATTTGTCGGACGTCGCCTCCGACGCCGCATTCGACGCGGGAGTCGTCGAGTTCACGGTCGAGGGGACGCATCCCGCCGGTGACGACGACACGATCCAGTACGTTTCGATCGACGACGTTCCACTCGAAGTCGCGCTCGACGTCCTCGGTGATCACCCAGCCGTCCGTGAGTGCAACGTCGTTCGAGATTCCGGCCCCGCACGCGTTCAGCTTCTCGTTTCCGAACCCGTCCCCGAACGCACGCTGTTGAAACACCGCGGGACGGTCCGATCGACCACCGTCGTTCCCGGCCGATCGATTCTCCGGTTCGAACTGGCCTCGCGACGGGCCCTCAGCGGGATCGTCGCCGCGCTCGAAGCGGCGTTCGGAACCGTCACCCTGCGCTCGTGCGTGGAGTCCGAACGACAGGAAACGACCACCGGATTCCGTGCACTGCTCGACGCGGCGGGGCTGACGGACAAGCAGGCAGCCGCGCTCTCGGCGGCGTATCATCACGGGTACTACGAACAACCCCGTCACCGATCGGCGACCGACGTCGCAGACTCGCTCGGGATCACCCACTCGACGTATCTACAGCACCTACGAGCGGCCCAGCGGAAGGTGTTCGGGAGCCTGTACGAGTGACCTCCGATGCTGTTTCGACCTCCCGAACGACCTGTAAACGTGTATCGACACAAACCTATTTTTACACCGACATCCTCGGTTTCCTATGCGTCGGCAATCCGTCGAAGCCCTCCTCCACTCGTTCTGTGATCGGGCTTCCGACACGATCTGGATCGGTTCCGCGGACATGCGTTCGGTGCAGTACGTCAACACGCCGCTGGAGCCGATCGTCGGCATCAGCAGGGAGGACGTGTACGCCGATCCGTCGGTGTATCTTTCCGTCGTTCATCCGGCCGATCGCGACGGACAACGGGCGTTGCTCGCGGATCTCAGACGATGGGCAGCGTCGGGGTCCGCCCCGACGCAGGTGTGCGACGAGTGCCGCATCCACGACGTCGACGGCGGCGTGCGCTGGATCGAAAGCCGTATCGTACCGGTCTCGGAAACGGACGGGACGATCACCCACTGGGGCGGCGTCAGCCGGGACGTGACCGATCGCCGCGAGCGATTGGACACCGCCGAGCGACAACTGGATGCGCTCGCGAAACTACAACGCCACGTCCGTCACGACATCCGAAACGAGGCCGCCCTCGGGCTCAACGTCCTCCGCCGTGTCCGGTCGGCCGGGCCGACCGATGCGGAGCCGATCGAACCGGTCGAAGCCGCGTTGGGAACTATCGCCGATCTCACCGAAACCGCCCGTGACCTCGCTGAACTGATCGACGGTCTCTCGGCGGCGAGACGCCCGATCCCGCTCGATCAGTCGGTAAAGCGGGAGGTTGCGAACGCGTCGACCCTGTTCGAAGCGGCAACCGTTCGCATCGAGGGACAGCTCCCCGAAGTCGACGTACGGGGGAACGATTTCCTCTCGGGGGTCTTTTCGGAACTGTTGAACAACGCGATGACCCACACCGACGCGACGTCGCCGGAGGTCGTCATCTCCGCGTCCGTCTCCGACGAGGAGGCGACAGTCGCCATCGCGGACAACGGTCCCGGCGTCCCCGACGAAACGAAACGAGCCATCCTCGATGGCAGACGGACGCTGTTGGGGAGTTCGGGGACGGGATTCGGATTGTCCCTTTCGGCCGAACTCGTCTCGCAGTTCGGCGGTCGCCTCGAAATCGCCGACAACGACCCCCGGGGTGCCGTACTCACCGTCACGCTTCCCGTCTGGAACGGGGACTGACGTCGAGTACGCCGATCGACACCGCTTTTCACCCGCAGGGGCGTAGCCCCGCCATGGACGAGGTGCTCCGCGCGGGAATCGCCGTCTACAACGCGGGCGAGTATCACGCCGCCCACGACGCGTGGGAGGATCGCTGGCTCGATCTGGAGCGCGGGAGTGACGACGAGCGGCTCTTGCACGGATTGATCCAGTTCACCGCGGCTATCTACCACGCCACCACCGGCAACTGGAGCGGGTGCGTCGGGCTGTGTTCGAGCGCACGGGAGTACCTCGGGACGCTACCGGGAACGTATCGCGGTGTCGACGTCGATCGAACGCGACGGATCCTCGCGGCGTTCGAACGCGATCCCGAACGGATCGAGCGCGCCCCCGCCCCTCGGCTTCGGTACCGTGGCGACGCGATCGGCGTGGAAACGCTGTCGATCGACGCACTCGCGATCGCTGCTGAAACCATAGCCACGGCGTACGGCTTCGATCGATCGGTGATCCGCGACGCTGTACGGTTCGCCCGAGAAGAGGAACCGATGGGCCGATCGCGCTTCGCCGCGCTGTTGGCAGCCGTCGTGAGCGACGCGGCCCGCCGACAGCTAGTGTACGATCGGCTCTGCAGGCACGTCGATCGCGAGCGAGCCAAAGCGCGGGACGTCTCCGGGTTATTCGAGTAATCAGCGGTCGATCGTCGGCTCACCTGTCGGCGTGGTTGTTGCGGACGGTTACGCCGTGCGGGGGGTACCGTCGAGGTGGTACGCCGCGGAGTTGTCTCGCGGTTCGTATCCGAGTACCTCGCGGGCGCGTTCGATCGAGTAGTACTTGCGATCGTTGTCTGAGATGCCGTAGACGATCTCGAAGCCGTAGTCGGCTCGGATACACCGATCGAACAGGTGCGCGCAGTCGCGGTGGGACAGCCACATCGCCTGTCCGCGTTCGTAGTTCTTCGGCGGGTGGTCCTTCGTGAGGTTTCCGATCCGCACCGCGACCGTCGACAGGCCGTACTCGTCGTAGTAGTACCGCCCAAGCGCCTCGCCGGTCACCTTCGAGACGCCATAGAGGTTCCCCGGTCGCGGGAGTTCGGTGCCGTCGAGTCGGAATTCGTCGTCTCGACGGTACATGTCGGGCGTCCGATCCTCCGTTTCGAAGTGCCCGACGGCGTGGTTCGATGAGGCGAACGCAATCTTCTCGACGCCCGCGTCGATCGCGGCCTCGTACACCGCCTGCGTGCCGTCGATGTTGTTGCGCAAGACGCTGTCCCACGGCGCGGTTTTTCGGGGGTCACCCGCGAGGTGGACGACCGCGCCGACGCCCTCGACCGCCCGGGCGATCGCCGATCGATCGGTGATGTCGGCGACGATCACCTCGGACGCGTCGCAGCCGGCGGGTAGTTCCTCGTCGGAAAGCGGTTCGCGATCGAGCAGCCGCCAGTCGTGTGCATCCCCCAGCCCCTGGAGGATTGCCTGTCCGACGCGGCCACCGGCTCCGGTCAGGAGGACAGGTCGGTCCATTGTTCCTCAAAGGGACCACGGCGCGTAAGTAAGACGCGGTTTGGCCCCGACCCGGCGGGGCCGACGACTGGAGCGCGGCTCCGACAGCGATTAGCCGGCCGCGGTCGTTGGTCGGGTATGCCAACCGACGCGGAGATCGCGTGTTTCGAGGCGGGGATCAAGTTCGGATCGCTCTATCACCAGTTTGCCGGCACGCCGGTGAGCCCGCAAAGCGCCCCGAGCCTGCAGCGGGCGATCGAAGCGTCGATCGAAAACCAGCCCTACTGTGCGTCCGTCGCCGTCGATATTCTAGAAGACGCCGTCGAGGCGGCGATCGACCACGACAACGGCTACACCGAACTGACCGGCCGCCTCATGGAGGTCGAGATGACGATCGACTACGAGGGGACGATCGTCCGGACCCGGATGGAGATGGAAGAGGGGTACCCGCGCATGAAACTGGTCTCGGTAGGCGAGTGATCGATTTGGTACGATCGGCG
>JBNJFV010000067.1:0-12655 GCA_051747145.1 Halobacteriota archaeon | reverse complement strand
CGCGCCGAGGGATCGACGGCGTGGAGCTACGCGGTCGCTTCCTCGCGCATGTCCGGCGGGAGGAGGTTCGGAATCCCCTCTTCGATCGGATACGTTTCCCCGCATTCGGCACACGTCAGCGTGCCCTCGACGATTTCGTCGTCCTCGCGCGTTTCGACGTCCAGTTCGAGTTCGGCTTTGTCGATCGGACAGCAGATGATGTCGAGCAACGATTCTTTCATTGCAACATCCTTGCTCGGAACGCCCAAAAGCCTACGGGTTCGTCACGAACGATACCGAAACCGTCGCGTCGATTCGGGCTACTGCGTCTCGAAGGGGTTGACCAGATTGACGGTCTGATCCCTGTCGGGGCCGACGCCGACTGCGTAAATCGGTACGTCGAGTTCGTCGCTGATGTACTCGAGGTACTCCCGTGCGGCCGACGGAATCGCGTCGTATCCTCGCGCTGCGACCTCGCTCCAGTCGACGTCCGGCCACGGCTCGAACGACCTGCGGACCGATTCGCACTCGCCCCATCGTTCCGTCGTCGACGGCATCGTTTCGACCGTCTCGCCGTCCAGTTCGTACGCGTGACAGACGTTCACTTCCTCGAGACCGGCGAGAACGTCGACGTGGTTGACGGCGATCCCGGTGAACCCGTTCGCGCGCGCGGCGTGTCGAAGCATCGGCATGTCGAGCCACCCGATCCGCCGAGGGCGACCGGTGACGGTGCCGAACTCGCCGCCCTTCTCGCGGATGTAGTCGGCCAGCCGTTCCTCTTCGTCGGTGCCATCAAGCTCGGTCGGTAGCGGGCCCGTCCCGACTCGGGAGAGGTACGCTTTGACGATCCCGACGACCTCACCCTGCCCGACGACCGTCGGGCCGAGCCCGGTTCCGGTGGCCGCGCCGCCAGCAGTGGGGTTCGAGGAGGTGACGTACGGGTAGATGCCGTGATCGATGTCGATCGAGGTCCCCTGTGCACCCTCGAACAGCAACTCGTCGCCACCGTCCAGGCGTTTTCCGAGGAAGTCGCCCGCGTTGACGGGCATCCCCTCGGCTTCGAGTCGCTCGCCGATCGCACTGTAGGTCTCAAAGAGCGCGTCCACGTCGAACGCGTCGGCGTGTTCGCCGTCGTCGACGTCGATCCCGTAGACGGCTTCTGCGAGCGCGCGCTTTTGGGCCACGACGTAGTCGAGCCGATCGCGGAGGACGTCCGGATCGAGGAGATCGCCGATCCGGATTCCGCGTCGACCCGCTTTGTCCTCGTAGGTCGGACCGATCCCCCGTTTGGTCGTACCGGCGGCGAGGTCCGAGTCGCTTTTGGCCGCCTCCTCGATACCGTCGAGCACCCGGTGGTACGGCATGATAACGTGAGCCCGTTCTGCGACCCTGACGTCGGGGTCCAGTCCGCGATCGACGAGCGCGTCGATCTCTTCGAACAGCGTGTTTGGATTCACGACGCACCCGTTTCCGAGTACGCCGGTTTTCCCCCGGACGGCACCGCTTGGGACGAGCGAGAGCTTGTACTCGGTGCCGCTTTCGACGACGGTGTGTCCGGCGTTGTCCCCACCTTGATATCGAACGACGACGTCGGCGTCGCCACCCCACAGGTCGACGAGGGCACCTTTCCCCTCGTCGCCCAGTTGGGAACCGACGATTGTGACGGTCATGGTCGTCGGTTCACGATCGTTCGGTAAACAGATTACGGTCCAACGCGCTGAGGTGTGCACACAAGTGCATAAACGTACTTCTCGTTTCGTTTTTTATACCAAATAGCTGTATCTTTCACGATCGTGGGGTCGACGACTCGAAGCAGAACCGTTAACTACTCGCATGTCAAACCTTCAAATCCGTTTTCGAGCCCGGAATCGCAGACAGCAACTTTTAAAAGCTAAAAAGACAAGTTAACATGTGGCATGATAGACCGACTTGAGAAAGAAGTTGATATGTTGGAACGACACCTTCAGGTTCTGCGGATGGTCATCGAGAACGAGCCGATCGGGATCGTCAAGATGTCCAACGAGACGGGGTACCCGCACCACAAGGTCCGCTACTCGTTGCGCGTCCTCGAAGAAGAGAACCTGATCGAACCGTCCAGTCAGGGTGCGATCACGACCGAGCGGACCGGCGAGTTCGTCGACGAGCTCGACGAGAAACTCGATGACATCGTCGACAAACTCGGCACGATGCGCATCGACGACGTCGCAGAGATCCAAAGCTGAACAGTCGGTCGCCTCGGAGTTCGGGTATGCAGTACGGGCATCGAAACTGCTTGCAGTACGGTCAGCAAAATCGCTTGCAGTAGGGGCACCGAAACCGCTTACAGCTCGGGCACGCTCATGTGGTAGTCGCCCTCCCGGGTCTCTACCAGACAGAGGTGAAATCCCCGCTTTCTGCCGACTTTCACGTGGCTTTTTCCTTTGTTTCGACTGAGGAGGCCCCCGCCGGTCGCATCGCCAGCGGATTCGAGTGCGCTCGGATCGAAGAAACTCGACGTAACGGCCATGGCTCCGCCGAAGTCGTCGTGTAGCGCGGTGAGGTCGCTTCCGGACCGGACGAGCGATTCGACCATTCCCGATCGCGCCGGCTCGCGCGAATCGTTGAAGTCCGCGACGATCAACGGCCCGCCCATCCGATCTCGAAGGACGACGTCGAAGGTGGTCTCGAGGGGCTCCTCGTCCCCGTCTGCGGGTTCGAGTTCGACGGTCCCGCGGAATTCGGCGCGATCGATCAGCGGGATCGCCTCGTACAGCCCTCGGAGTCCGCTTTCGTTCCCCGTGTCCTGTATCTCGAAAAGCAGCTCTTCGACGACCCAGCGGGTGAACCCGTACTCGATCGTCTCCGTGAGAAACGCCTCGTATGGTTTTCCGTCAATGTACCGTTGCTCGGTGTCGAAGGCGGTGTGTTTCTCTAATCGCAGGTTGTCGACCAGATCGCTTCGATCGCCGTTCCCACTTTGGATTTTTTCCAGCGTGACGTCCCCTTTGCTGTCGTAACGGACGAACAGGTTCGTCCCCGAGAGGGCCTCCTCCGGTGACATCGTTCGCCGAGCCGTCGTCTGCGTCTGCTGGTCGGACGCTGCGGACTGTTGGGTCGCCGCCTCCAGTTCGTCGCGAAGCGATTCGATCTCCGATCGGAGTCGTTGCACCGTCTTCTGCGCCTCGTCACGCTCCTCGCGCGCACTGTCCCGCTCGGCCTCGAACCGCTTCGCCCGCTGTTTGACCTGCTTGTAGAGCTTTTCTGCCCGTCTGAGTTTGCGCTCGGCCGCGTTCCGCGGCTTCGACTCCCGCGATTCTGTCGCCTGCGTTTCCTCCGGAGGACGGGTGGATGACTCGCTCGTGGACTCGCGTCGCGTCGACGCCGATCGATCGTTCTGGCGACGCGCGCGCGAACGTTCGGGTTTTTGTACCTGTTTGGCTTGCGCAGCACCCGATTCGGACGGGTCGAGCGACGGAATCGATCGCGTTTCCCGCCACTTGGCTTCGTTTCTGAAGACGTCGGCGTCGTCCCCAGTAGGCTGGTCAGTGGGTTGGGCTTCCTCTCCCGTGGTCGACGCCGCTGCTTGTGTCGCTCCGTCGCCACGGTTCGCCTCCGATGTGTCGGTCCCTGTCGCATCGACTGCCGTTCTGTCTGTACCGTCCGAGCGGGCCGCAGCAGGTTCCACCTCCACGTTTGTCCCGCCGGAATTGCCACCGTCCGACGCGTCCCGCGTCGATCGGCCGTCGGGGCCGTCGGTTTCGTCGCTCGACTCGGGGTCGGCACTCGTCGTGTTCGGTTCGGTGCCTTCGGTTCGGTCTGCGATCGCAGATCCGTCACTGACGCCGTCCCCGTCGTCTGGGGCTGGTTCAGCCGACGGTACCGAATCTGCTGTCGAGCGCGCTTCGTCCGACGGGTCCGATCCGGAATCCGGTGCCGGAACGTCGACGATGTCGACATCGACGTTGTAGACCTCGTATATTCCGACCTCGTCGTCCGCGCGTTCGAACGCCTCCTCGTCGGTCAAAAGCGTTCTGCTGTTCCCGACGAACGCCACACTCATCGCCTTTCCGCCGTAGTAGACGACGTAATAGTCGCCCGAAAGGACGTTTTCGGACAGTTCGACGTACCCGGTGAACTTCCCGGACGTGAGCGTCTCGTCGACGTCCCGCAGGGGGGTGTCGTTCGTGTAGTACCTCCCCCGTCGTTCGCCCCCCTGACACCGCATCGCAAAAAGAAGCGGCAGTGCGGGGTCCGGCGCGACGTACGCGGTGGCCTCCGCCTCGGCGAACGCGTCGATCGATCCGTCGACGACGCCGACGAGTTTGCCGTTCAACATGAACCCCCACGTCGTCCCGGTCTGTATCCCACCGGAGAAACCCTCGTCGGCGAGCGCGCGAAGGCCGGTATATCCGCCGTCGAACGGCACCGTGTCCCACTCGGTGACCGTCTCGAGAATCTCGTTGTCCATTTGCCGTAATCTCACCAGACACGAGGGAAATAGTTTCCGGACCGTCTGACGTTGTTTTCACGCTATTGTCGGTGAGATAGCCAATTACGTCCGGATACGACACGTGTGCGACTGGTTTGTCACCCCACTAATATCGCGTAGATGATAAGAAAGCCGAAGTAGAGTGCCACCAATCCCCCCAGCGCGACAATTCGGAACCGGTTCAGCCGCTGTTGCTCGGTCGCATACGCCGTTCGAAACGCCTCCCGTTCGGCCGCGCTACTGACGTGATAATGTCGGAGTCCGACGTGTAATCGAAGCTGTTCGTCGTCCGGCAGCGGGAACGAACAGTACGGACAGACGAACGGATCTTCCCGGTCTGGTACGGTCGTCTCCGGCGGCCACTCCTCGGATCGATCGCCGTCGCTGTCGGTCACGGCGCTTCACCCCCGGCGATGTACGGCGGTTCGACGATCGGCGTCGTGACGATCCACAGGCTGACGATCGTGTACCCGACCATGACGATCGTGATCCCGTACTGGCTTCGGATCGCGTCCAATCGCCCTGGGAAGAGGTCGTAGGCCGCCGCGTGTGCGACCCACACGGCGACGAAATGCCCCACGAGGACGAACGCGAGTTCGACACCGGAAACCCACCCCGGCAACCCGGCGAGGATCGGCGGCTGTTGTGGTGGGGCGAACGGTCCAGCGGCGACGACGAGTACCGACGGCAGCAATCCGAGCACGACCGTCAGATTGTGTGCGAGGTGATACCCGACCGCGATCGCAACTAACGACGGGGCGAACCGACGCGCCAGTTCATCCCGCGTGATGTACGTGTTGCCGAGTCGGCGCGCCAGCCCGATCGCCCACCAGAACGCGCCGAGAAACAGGCCGAAGCCGAGGAGGTAGCCGATCGCGTAGACTGCCACCGGGTGCCCCCCGACCCCGACGACGAAGACGGCGATGTCCGCCCACAGCCAGGTCGCGACGAATCCGTCGAACGTCGTCACGTAGAGGAGACAGACGATAAAGGCCACTTCGTCGCGTCCGGAGACGATTGCGGGGTCCGAAAGCGACATTCCCGGGAGGCGATACCGAATCCCCGAATCGCTTCGTTCGAACGGGGCGAATCGACCGAAGTACCCGAGCGCTCGGGAGATCGGATCGACGTTCGAAAACCAGGTGTCGGCACCGAAGGCGATCGAGCCGAGCACCGACACGATCGCGTATCCGACGATCGTCCCGGCTAGGACTTGCGGATCGTCCGCCAACGGACTGACGACCTCGATCCAGACCAAAATCAACAATCCGGCCACGCTCGGCCACCTCCCGAGCCGGTCCGGATACCGAATGCCGATCGTCGGAACGCCTTCGGCGATCGTCCGGAACGGATTCAGCGTCGACCAGGTATTGCCGAGCAGGTACGTCGTGGCGACGTACCCGCCCCACCAGACGACCCAGACGAACAGGACCGCGAAGTTCCGGTAGCCAGTCGGCGGTCCGACGAAACCGATGTAGACCGTGAGGACGAGCAAGAACACCCCGAGTAGCCGTCCGATAGACGCGACGACCCGTCCGGGCGAGGGGAGCGATCCCCCCCACGTGTGGAACGATCGGATGAAGACCCGATCGGTGACGAAACTCGCAAGGAGGAACGATGCGCCGACGGCCCCGCCGCCGGTGGTGAGAAACAGCCAGGTTGGCACCTCGAGCGTGCTGGGGGCCGCATCGCGGAGTGCTGCAGCGTGTGCGGCGACCTCGCCCGTCGCAACGACGATGGCGACACCGGCGAACGCGATCGCGCCGACGAGTCGGAGGAGACGGCGGTCGATCCGATCCATTGTCGGAAAGACGGGCAGCCGAAAGGAGTAGCTTGCGAAACGTCCGTGAGCGAAGGAGGGGTCGATCGTGTACGTCCTCGAGATCGTCCGTGAACGAAGGAGGGGTCGATCGTGTACGTCCTCGAGATCGTCCGTGAGCGATCGAGGAAGTGGCCGTGGGTGGAGGCGGCGATCAACTACGACCTCCTGTTGCGGTCGACGAACGCGGTTGGGAGGATTTTTATTAGTCCACTTGTAAGGAGGCCCTATGAGTACCGAAACGGACGACGGGCACGACGACCACCACCATCACCTCCCGGCGGTCGAAGACTGGCCGCGGGGGTTCGGTGAGGCCAGTTGGTGGCCGTTCATCACGGCGATCGGCGGCTCCGGGCTTTACATCGGCGTTGCGCTTTGGATCATGCGGGACGTCTTCGGAACGCCGCTCGTCGGACAGGGCGTGTTCGTCGCGAGCGTCGGCCTGTTCCTCGTGGGTATCTACGGCTGGTTGTATCACGCGTTCATCACGAAATACTGGTCTCGCGACATCACCGAGGCCGGTCCCGTCTCGCTTCGCTGGGGAATGATCTCGTTTCTCGGGACGGAGATCGCGACGTTCGGCGGGCTGTTCGCGTACTACTTTTACTTCCGGTCCGGAACCGAGTGGGCGCTCCCGGCGGCGACGCCGACAGAATCACTCACCGGGACGCTCATCGTCGTCAACACGATGATCCTGATCGCCTCCTCGTTTACGCTTCACTGGGCGCACCACGCGATCCGCGAGAACGATCGGCGGAACTTCGTCCGCGGGCTCGGATTGACGGTGTTTCTCGGCCTCGTCTTCCTCGGCGGACAGGCGCTCGAATACTACGAGTTCATCACCCACTACGGGTTCACCTACACCGAAGGGATCTACGGGTCTGCCTTCTTCGGGTTGACCGGCCTCCACGGGCTACACGTGGGGCTCGGCGTCGTCATTCTCGGGATCGTCTTCGCCCGATCGCTCTACGGACAATACTCCGCAGAACGACACCTCTCGGTGAGCACGGCGTCGATGTACTGGCACTTCGTGGATATCGTGTGGGTCTTCCTCGTGGTCGTCCTCTACGTCGGTGCGACGTTCTGAACGCGCGAGGCGTACCAACGACCGTTTTCCAATCTGCTCTGCGGTCGGCGTCGATCGAGTGGCGCGATCGCGTCACTGGTTCTGGTGTGCCTTCCGGCCCCGTTTCTCCTCGACGCGCAGTTCGTACCACTCGAAGTCGAGTTCTCCCAGCGGTTGTCTGAACACCTCCGGGGAGGCGATCTTGGCGTACGTCGCAAAAATCCCCGCGGTGGTCGGGATTCGCTCCTCATCGATCGGGTGGAGAGTGCCCCTCGCGACGACGCTTCGCCATTCGTCGACGTGCTCCCACTCGTGGACCGACAGGGAGATCGGATTGTCAACGTCAACGTACGCTCGTTTCACACTCCCTTCGCCGAACGCGAACTGGAACACACAGCAGTCCCTGACGCGATCGTACCCGAACGACATCGGAAGCGCGTACCCGCCCGCCTCGGATCCGAACGCGATCGTCCCGATTCCGGCCCCTTCGAGGAATTCGACGACCTCCTCTTCGGTCATCGCAGAGCCATATTGCTCGAGGGACATGATAGTTCGATTAGAAATGCGCGCTGATTAACGTTTGGGTCCTCCAGTCGGATTGTCGGGAACTTGCGGGTAGGTGGCCCGTGGTCCGTGGACGGTCCATGATCCGTCTCGCGGTGAGTGGCTCGTGACGACATTTCCGATCGCAGAGTAGTACGATCGGCGTCGATCGAGAAGTGTGATCGATGCGGTGATCGAGTGGTCCGATCGGCGTCGATAGAGAAGTGTGATCGAGGCGATGATCGAGTGGTCCGATCGGCGTCGATCGAGTGGTTCGATCTGCGTTACAGCGGATCGGTTAGTTCGCGAACTCGTATTCGATCGTGACCTCCGCGTGGACGGCGACGTCGCCCGCGTCGATCTGCGTCGCCGCACCGTCGGCGGAGGCCTCGGCGACAGCCACGTTGAAATCCCACCGAAACGGGGTGTGACGGGTTTTCGTCGTTTCCATCGAGACCGGTTCACCGAGTTGTTGGTCGGCCGCCCGGGTGTACAGTTCGGCTTCGGATCGAGCGTCGTCGACCGCCTCTTGCACTGCCCTGTCGTACAGTTCCTCTCGACGCGCCTCGCTCAGCGTGAAGTTGACTCGGCCGATCGAATCCGCGCCGGCTTCGACGGCGACGTCGATCGCCTCCCCGACTGCGTCGGGGTCGTCCAGTTCGACACTGTAGCGGTGTTCGCCCTCGTAGACGTTTCGACGGCTGTCTTCCCGCAGGGAATACCGCGTCGTCGTGATGTTTTCCTCGGGGATGCCGTACTCGAGGAGCGCTGTGCGAAGCTGTTGGGCGGCCGATGCGAGTTCCTCGACGACGACGGACGCGTCCTCTCGATCGGACCGTTCGACCGACACCGAAAATCCGACGGCGTCCGGTTCGGTTTCGACCGTTCCGACTCCGGTCACTCGGATGGTGTTTTGCGTCGTCTCCTCGACGTTCAGTTCCTCCACCGTCGCCGGGGTTCCACCGACGGACGTACAGCCTGCAAGTGCGGTGATCGTGCCGATTCCGGCGATCGTAACGAAGTCGCGACGATCCATAGCCAATCGACCATCCACGTGCGAATGAGTATTCCGTAAACTACAACAGCCATTTGTGTGATCGGCGGACGTCGATCGATCCGACCCGCCTATCCGTCCGTTGAACGACCGAATTACTCGCTCTCTCCGGTGTCTCGATACTCGATCGACTTGATCTCCCGCCGTTCGTCCCCCTCGTATCGATAGACGACGCCTTCGGCTTCGGTTTCTGTCAGCCGGTGGCTGCCGTCGCAAAACGGCCGATCGTCGGTCAATCCACACTGACAGATGGCGATGTCGCCGTACTCGGGATCGATGTCCGTTTCGTCGAGTCTGATCGGTTCGGTCGCGGTGTGTCTCACGTCGCGGCTCACACGTCACCACGGAACGCCGAACGAATGACCGTTTCGGCCACGCCGTTGTCCCGCTAGCGGGTAGCTCGGTTCGATCGGTCCGTCGTCCGCAAAACCTACCTTCCGGCTGTCCGTACGGATACGTATGCCAAAGTGTCGCAACTGCGGGTCGTTCGTCACTGACCAGTACGTCAGAGTGTTCGCACCGCCCGGATCGAACGACGCTCGCGTTTGCCCCTCCTGTACCGACAAAGTCAGGGACGGCGCGACTGTTCGCGAGGCCCGATCGAAGCGCGTCTGACGGTTCTGGATCGACGCCACCGGGTGGGATCGGGCGTCTCCACCGGCGGGCATTCTTTTATCGGTCGTCCCGAACGACGAGCCGTGGGTATCGACACCGCCTCCCGGGTGCGGTATCAGCGTGCGTGGGCGGCACTCCGACGACGGATCGTCGCCGTGGCAGCAGTTGCGCTCCTCGTGACGATCGGCGCGTGGCTCGTCGGATTGACGTACGAGGTCCTCGATACGACGTGGCTCCTCGTTGCGACGACGATCCTCGCGATCGAACTGGGCGGGCTGTACCGGTGGGGGCCCCGAAACCGACGGCCCGACACCGGTTTGTTGTTGGCCCGCGTTGGGATTCCAACTGGCGTGACGATCCTTCGCGGGCTTTTGTTGGCGTGGCTTGCTGGATTTGCGGTCGTGCAGTGGACCACACCATCCCCGCTCGTGGAACCGACCGCGTGGATTCCCGTGCTCCTGTACGGGACTGCGATCTCGCTGGACGCCGTGGACGGCAGTCTCGCACGCGCCCTCGATCGGGAGACTGAACTGGGCGACAAACTCGACTCGGAGTTCGACGGCATCGGTATCTTCGTCGGATCACTCGTCGCTGTCACGGCCGGGTTGCTCCCGACGTGGTATCTCTGTGTGGGCGTGACGAAATACGTCTACGCTGGCGTACTCGAACTCAGAGACCGACGCGGGCACCCCCGACACGACCTCCCGTCGCGTCAGAGCCGTCGCCTGCTGGCTGGAATACAGATGGCGTTTCTCGCGCTCGCGCTCGCGCCGATCCCACTCGGACCGCTGACCGTGGCTGCGGCGATCGTCCTGGGCGGCGGCTACGTCGCCGGATTTGTCCGGGATTACCTGTACGCGACCGGTCGCCGCCGATCGTGACTGCTCGGCGTCCACGATCGTGACTGCACTAGCTTCACGATCGGGTTCGGAAGTCGGCCCGCGGAGAGAGGAGGACGTCGTACTGATGGGCGATGTACGTGAGCGTCGCCGATTGAATCTGCGCGTGACGCCGGTCGGCCCACGCGGCGAGTCGATCGGCGTCGATCGGCTCGCCGGCGGCGTCTGTTCTGAACTCCTCGAGGGCTCGTTCGACGGTGTTGACGATGTAGTGTAAGAAGTACGCTTCGTCGTCCGGATATCCAATCGACGCCGTGTGCGGTGGCTCGTTGTCGCCGGTCGCTCGTCGGTCGGGACGACCGTCGATCGATACCGGATGGACGACCCAGTCGGATCCGCCCGCCGAGACCACATCGAGCCCACACGCCCCGGCGATGTCGAACAGCCGGCGTCCCGTGTCGCTCGCGCCGCCGCGATCGCCGCGGTCCATTGTCGCGTGGTACGCCCCGAGGAGTCGTCGTTCGAACGCCGGGTCCGCCACCGGTCGGAACACCGTCTCGCCGTCGAAGGTGATCGGGAAGTACGCGAGCCCGGTCGACTCGAGCGCGCTCGTCAGTCGTGTCACACCGTCCGGTAGATCGATCAGGTCGAGGAACGCCATTCCGACGAGTAGATCGACCGCCGGCGAGTCGGCCGCGTACTGTATAGCGTCGCCGAGCACGTACCGAACCGTGAGTCGAACGTCGCCCCCGTCGGTCGACTCGCGGATCGAAAGCGGTGACTCGGGCGTTGCTTTGCCGTTCGTCGCTTGCCCGTTCGTCGCGGTTCGACGCGATCGCGCTCGCCGCCGCGCCAGCTCGATACAGGCGGCGTCTCGATCGACGCCCACGTATTCGACCGCTCCCGGCGGGAGCACGTCCCACTCGATGAGCCGATCGAGCATCGTACCGACCCCGACGCCGACGTCCAGAATTCGGATCGGATCCGTTTGATCCGCCGCGGTGCGGTGCAGTTCCGTCCGAACACGCTCGAGCGTCGGCCGGTGGAGCGCCCGATCGTCGACGGTCCGTTTCGCCTCGAGGTAGCGCGTGAACGAATACGATTCGGGCTGTAGCGTCATTCGTCGTCGGCTTCGTCGATCGGCCCGAACGGATCTGCGCCGACCTTCGTCCCCCACACCCCCGGATACTTTTCGACGCGGACGTCGCCTCGAACCTCCGTCTGACAGGCGAGCCGAAGCCGGTAGTTCGGGTGGTGCGGGGGAATCAACAGCCGGGCGGTTTCGAGTCGACCGGGGTCGCTCACGTCCCCGTCGATCCGGACCGCGCACGTCCCGCAGGTGGCGTTCCCGCGGCAGTTGTACCGCGCTGCCTTCCCGTTGTACACCGACAGCCCTTCGCGTTTCAACACGTCCAACAGCGAGGCTCCCGTCTCACACTCGATCGATTTCCCTCGGAACTGTACTGTCGGCATGTACTGTGGTACGTGTTCGCCTGTCAAAGTGCTGTCGCAGGGCAGTCCGTTCTCTCATCCAACGAGTCTAAATACGTCCCGTGGGTATCCGTGAGGTATGCACTCGACACGACGTGCGATTCTCGCTGCGGCCGGGTCGGCGGCGACGATCGGCAGCGCCGGCTGTCTCGGTGACGATGGCGATGGCGGTGCGCTCGCGGACACGAGCTACGACTGTGAGGTTTCCGACCCCGATCCGGTATCGGAGCTACCGTCGCCGGTTCTTGGAGATCCCGAGGCCCCCGTGCGGATGCTGCTGTTCGAAGATTACGCCTGCGGCGGCTGTGCGGCGTTTTCGACCGGCCCGTTCGGCGATCTCCAGGCGGATTACGTCGACGCAGGACAGGTTCGCGTCGAGTTTTACGACCTCCCGATCCCCGTCAGCGAGGCGTGGTCATACCCGATCGCGAGCGCTGCCAGAAGCGTTCAGGACACCGTGGGGGACGACGCGTTCTTCGAGTTCTCCAAGTCCGTGTTCGAACACATCGACGAGTACTCCTGGCAGACGATCGGCGACGTCGCCGCGGACGTCGGAGCCGACCCCTGTACCGTACTCGCGGCGGGAACGACCGAATCGTACCGTGCAGTTTCCGAATCCGATCGCGAGTACGGCATCTCGATCGGCATCGAAGGGACGCCGGGGATCGTCGTCGAGGATGTCCTCGTCCGATACGACTCGCCCGCTGAGGCGTACGATCCCGTCGCGGCGGCGATCGAAGATGCGTTGGCGTAAGCGTCCCGAACAGCAATCGAACCGTAC
>JBNJFV010000066.1:5549-12698 GCA_051747145.1 Halobacteriota archaeon | reverse complement strand
ACCGGCGCAGTGAGCAACCCGATCGCGTCGATCCGATTGACGGATCGGTGGATCGACGACCGGACCAAACTGATCGAGTCGATCCGATTGACGGATCGGTGGATCGACGACCGGACCAAACTGATCGATTCGATCCGATTGACGGATCGGCGGATCGACGTCCGGACCAACCCGATCGCGTCGATCCGATCGATCCGTCGACCGGCGCGTTGCTCGCGAACGTAGTCGTCTCCCAGGGGCTGTTTGCCACGGTGTTGCTCGCGGCGGCGTGGCTCGCCGACGTCCCGGCGACGGCGTTCGGCGCGTCGATCGAAACGAGCGGCCTCGACGCTATCGGAATCGGTATTACGGCCGGCGTTGTCCTGTACGTCCTCAACGAGATCGGTGCCGCACAGGCCAAACAGTGGGGCGTTTCGGGCACCGAGGACCTTCGGGCTGGTCTCGCTCCGGAGACTGCGACCGGCTGGGCGGTGTTGGTTCTGTTCGTGCTCCCGATCATCGCCGGATTCGAGGAACTGCTCTTCCGTGGAATCCTCATCGGCGCGTTGAGCGTCGGGTTCGAGGTGTCGCCGTGGCTGTTGGCGATCGGTTCGTCGATCGCGTTCGGCCTCGGCCACGGTGCGCAGGGGTCGATCGGCGTCGTGGTCACCGGCCTCCTCGGGTTCGCGTTCGCGTGGCTGTTCATCGTCACCGGCAGCCTGCTTGCGGTCGTCGTCGCTCACTATCTCGTCAACCTGTTGGAGTTCGTCGTCCACGAGGGGTTCGGGTGGGAGCCGTTCGATACAGCCAATCTGTGACCGATCGGCTATGCGATCTCGTTTTCACGTCGGCGGAGGGCCGCTCCTACCGCCGGCGGCGTCGCCCCCTGTCCGTCTCGAACGCGGTGATCGGGGAGTATCAACGGAACCGGGTTCGATCGGAGCGCGTCCCGGACGATCCGGTGTGCGTCCTCTTCGCGAGCGAGGCCGGCAAATTGCGCGAGCCGATCGATCGTGATCGTTCGTCCTGGCGGTACCTCACGGAGCGCCTCCAGCACGGCTCGCGCGTCGGTCGGCACGGTCAACGCGATCGGCACGTCCGCGAGGGCGTCCCGCTCGCCGTCGAGGAACCGCTCGATTCGATCGAGGTACTCGTGATCGGACGCGGCGTCGTCGGGGACCCGATCGGGAAACGAGACGTCGATCACCTGCCCGCTTGCGACGCCGAGTTGTACCACTCGCCCGAGTGAGTCGATCCGCCGTGCGTACACGCCCGCATCGTCCATACGTTCCCTTCGCAACTCACGCGGCTTGAACCTTCCATCTCGGACGCAAACCTTATGTACAGATCCGTCCATTAGTGTACACTAATGAACGACACAGGTGGGGTGCTGGCGCCGGCCGTCGAGGCGATACTCGAGTCGGCCGCCGATCGCCCCGGCGGAACCGAACCGTTGTCTGTCGATCCGAGATCGATCGAGGAGTCGTTTGCGGCGGCGAGAGCCGACGGACGGATCCCGGTGATCGCCGAAGTGAAACCGACGAGCCCGACCACCGAGGGGGTCACCGAGACGGATCCCGTCGAACTCGCGACCGCAATGGTCGACGGTGGTGCGGCGGCGCTGTCGGTGTTGACAGAGCCCGAGCACTTCGGCGGCTCGATCGACGCCCTTCGAGCGGTTCGCGAGGCCGTCGACGTTCCGGTGGTACGGAAAGACTTTCTTCTTTCTGAGGCGCACCTCGACCTCGTCGAGGCCGACGTGGTGTTGCTCATCGCGCGGTTTCTCGGCGACGACCTCGAACCGATGCTCCGTGCGGGTCGGGACCGCGGCTTCGACGTCCTCGTCGAGGTCCACACCGAAGCCGAACTGGATCGAGCGATCGAAGCGGGCGCGTCGATACTCGGCGTGAACAACCGCGACCTCGGACGGTTGGCGGTCGACCTGGGGACGTTCGAACGGATTGCACCCGCGGTTCCCGACGACGTGACGCTGATCGCAGAAAGCGGGATCTCGACCGCAGGAGACGTACGACGGATGGTCGACGCTGGCGCTGACGGGTTGTTGATCGGCACGGCGATCATGGACGGCGATCCGGCGGCGAACACGCGCCGGTTCACCGAGGCGACACCGGTTTCGGGGTCGGCCGCGAACCAGACTGTACCGAACGACGAGGCGGCAGGGGACACAGCCACCGACGAACCGGCCGACGGAAAGACAGACACCACCACACGACAATGAGCACAGACGGAAAATTCGGCGATTACGGCGGACAGTACGTACCCGAGGCGTTGATGCCGGCGATTGGGGAGCTGACGGACGCCTACGAGCGGTACGTGTGTACCAACGAAGACGGGTTCATGGACGAGTTCCGATCGCGCCTGCGGGATTTCGGCGGCCGACCGACGCCGCTGCAGCGGGCCGATCGACTCTCGGAGCGATACGACCTGGAGGTGTACCTCAAACGAGAAGACCTCGTACACGGCGGCGCGCACAAACTGAACAACGCCTTAGGGCAGGTCCTGCTCGCAAAGTACATGGGCAAAGAGCGGATCATCGCCGAGACTGGGGCGGGCCAACACGGGACCGCCACCGCGATGGCCGCCGCGCACCTCGACATGCCGTGTGAGGTGTACATGGGCGAACGCGACATCAACCGCCAGCGACCCAACGTCTTCCGGATGAAACTCAACGGCTCGTCGGTGACGCCGGTCACGACGGGACGGGGTACGCTGAAGGAGGCGATATCGGAGACGATGCGCGACTGGGCGAGGACCGTCGAGACCACCCACTACGTGATCGGCTCGGTCGTCGGTCCGCATCCGTTCCCGGACATGGTACGGGACTTCCAGTCTGTCATCTCAAAAGAGGCGCGCGCGCAGTCGATCGAAAAAACCGGCGGCCTTCCCGATGCGGTAATCGCCTGTGCGGGCGGTGGATCGAACACGATGGGTGCGTTCGCGTCGTTCCTCTCGGATGCGGCTGTCGACCTCCACGCCGTCGAAGCGGGGGGATCGTCGCTCGACGTCGACGAGGAGGCGGGCGTCGCCCCGAACTCCGCGTCGCTTTCGACCGGCGAGGAGGGCGTGCTTCACGGGGCCCGGACGAAGCTGCTGCAGGACACTGACGGACAGATCATGGAGTCCCACAGCGTCTCGGCGGGCCTCGACTACGCGGGTGTCGGCCCCGAACTGGCACATCTCGTCGACGAGGGGCGGGTGACGCCGGCGACCGTCGACGACGACACCGCCCTGGAAGGGTTCCACCTGCTCTCGCAGACCGAAGGCGTCATTCCGGCCCTGGAGTCCGCCCACGCGATCGGCTACCTCGAGGAGCGACACGACGCGCTGTCGGGGACCGTCGTGGTCAACGTTTCGGGGCGCGGCGACAAGGATCTGGAAACCGTGATCGAAGAGACCGACGCCCGATCCATCCAGAACGCTCCGGACATGTCGATGTTCGCGGGGGGTGGGTTCTGATGGGGGCGACCGATCGATCGACGGGGAGCGACCTTCGTGCGGCGTTCGAGGGCGCGCCGGCGTACGTGCCGTACCTCGCCGTCGGGGATCCGTCGTACGACCGATCGAAGGCGTACGTCGAGGCGCTGGCGCGCGGTGGCGCAGACGTCATCGAACTCGGCCTCCCCTTCTCGGAACCGATCGCCGAGGGGCCGACGATTCAGAATGCGATCGTCCGCGCGCTTGCGGCGGGGATGACGCCCGATCGGTACTTCGCGTTCGTCGAGGAACTCGACGTCGACGTCCCCCTCGTCTGTATGACCTACTACAACCTCATCTACCAGTACGGCAGAACCCACGGTGGGGAGCCTGGTCCCGAGGGGTTCGTCGAACGCGCTGCGGAAGCCGGCATCGCCGGGTTCGTCGTCCCCGATCTTCCCGCCGAGGAGGCCGATCCGCTCCGGACGGCCTGCGACGACTACGGGTTGGACCTGATATTCATCGTCGCGCCGACGACTGGTCCCGACCGGCTCGAATCGATGATGGAGCGCGTCTCCGGGTACGTCTACGTTCAGGCACGACTCGGTACGACGGGCGCGCGATCGGACGTCTCCGAGGAAACGACCGCGAGCCTCGATCGGCTCGACGGGTACGAGCTGCCGAAGGCGGTCGGGTTCGGCATCTCGACGGGCGAACAGGCCGAACGGATCGTCGCCGGCGGTGCCGACGGGATCATCGTCGGATCGGCGCTCGTCGACATCGTCGCAGACGGCGTCGAGAACGACCTGTCCACAGAAACCGTGGCCGATCGGCTCGAAACGCTGTCGCGGGAACTGAAAGCCGGTGCCCGGCGGGGATACGAGCAACGCCTGCCGGAGTCGAAAAGCCGGTGAGAGCAACGCATTCGCAAGCTACATAGCGACGACTGACAGAGATTCACACAGTATATGTCCGCAGGACTCACAGCACGACTCACACGCATTAGCACAGACGATCGGTACCTCATCGTCCCGATGGACCACGGGATCACGATGGGCGCGGTGACGGGATTGAAAGACATCGAATCGACGATCGACGCGGTCACCCGCGGCGGTGCGGACGCCGTCCTCACGCAGAAGGGGATCGCCCCTCGGGTACATCCGAACAAAAACGACGCCGGGTACATCGTCCACGTCAACGCCTCGACGACGATCGGCCCCGACGAAAACGACAAACGGATGACCGCGACCGCGAGGGAGGCGCTCCGGGCGGGTGCGGACGCGGTCTCGTTGCACATCAACGTCGGCTCAACCCACGAACCCGACCAGATCGAGGACCTGGCGAGTCTGACCGCCGACGCGGAGGCGTACGGCCTTCCGGTTCTCGCGATGGCGTACGCCCGCGGCCCGGGTATCGACGGCGACGAGCCCGAAAAGCTCGGCCACGCAGTCCGACTTGCCGAGGAACTGGGCGCACACGTCGTCAAAACCGGCTACAGCGGCGACGGGGGGAGTTTCGAACACGTCTGTGAGTCCACGCGGCTCCCCGTCGTCATCGCCGGTGGATCGAAGGGCACCGATCGGGAGACGATCGAGATGGTTCGCGGTGCGATGGACGGCGGTGCCGCGGGCGTCTCGATGGGTCGATCGATCTTCCAGCACGACGATCCAAAAGCCATCACCAGGGCGGTCTCGGCGGTCGTCCACGACGATCGCGACACCGATGCCGCACTGGAGGTCGCCGGATTGGCGATCGAAGCCTGATTCGACGCCTGCTTTACTGGTCGATCTACCTGCAAGTAATCGCCCTCCGTCGGCTGTCGGAGTCAACACGTTGAAGCCGCCCGACTGTGATCATCCGCTATGACACGAACGGTGTGGCTCAAGGCCGACGACAGCGTCGGCCCCTGGGAGAGGCGCAAACGACGGATCACGACCGCGATCGAATCGGGTGTCGACTGGATACTGGTCGACGAGGCCGACGTCGCCAGGGTCAAAGAGCTGGGCGACGTCAACGTCGCGGCGTTTAGATCGGACGCCGATCTCGTCGACGACGTCGAGGTCGCCGACGCCATCGCCGACGCGTACCTGGTCGGCAAGGACGGCGAAGGCGACGGCACCGTCGACCTCCCGGCCGATTTTTCGGGGTCGGCGGATCTGTCGACCCTCAGGCGCACCGACAACCGGGCACAGGGTGCGTACGTGCGAATCTTCGATGAGGAGTACGAGTCGTTCGCCGAGGAGGCCGCATACGACGCCGAGTACACGGTCGTCATCGGTGAGGACTGGACGATCATCCCGCTCGAAAACCTCATCGCGCGTATCGGCGAGGAGACGCACCTCGTCGCCGGCGTCACCTCCGCCGAGGAGGCGAAAACGGCCTTCGAGACGCTCGAACTGGGAGCCGACGGCGTGTTACTCGACACGGACGACCCCGACGAAATCCGAGCGACTGTCGACGTCAAAGACGCCAGCGAACGCGAACAGCTCGATCTTCGCTACGCGACGGTGACGGCCGTCGAGCGAACCGGGATGGCCGATCGCGTCTGCGTCGACACCGCCAATCTGATGGATCACGACGAGGGGATGCTCGTCGGATCGATGAGCCGTGGGCTGTTTTTCGTCCACGCGGAGACCGCCGAATCGCCGTACGTCGCCTCGCGGCCGTTTCGCGTCAATGCGGGTGCGGTACACGCGTACGTCCGGACCCCGGATGGCGCAACAAAATACCTCTCGGAGCTGCAAAGCGGCGACGAGGTGCAACTGCTCGACACCGCCGGTCGGACGCGCGAGGCGATCGTCGGCCGCGTGAAGATCGAGAAACGCCCCATGTTCCGCGTGCAAGCGGAGGTCGAAACTGACGACGGCGTCGATCGGATCGAGACGCTGTTGCAGAACGCAGAAACCATCAAGGTCCCCACGAGCGAGGGTCGGACGGCAGTCACCGATCTGGAGGTCGGCGACGAGGTACTCGTCTACTACGAGGCGGTCGCTCGACACTTCGGCGAGGCAGTCGAAGAGAGCATCATCGAAAAGTAACGGGATCGACCCGCCTCCCACTGGAACCGATCGTTTACTTCATCGGGTACCGCTAGGGTCGAATGTCCGCATCATCGGGTACCGCTAGGGTCGATCGTCAGCATCGTCGGTCACGAGTTCGGGGTCGTCCGCTGCGGGCGCTCGTTCGAATTCGACCGTACACCACGGACAGAAGTCGAGTTCTGGATCGACGTTCTTTCCACAGTTCGGACAGCTTGGAGTGGCCCGTTGCTGGCCGTCCTCGCCCTCTCGTCCGTTCATCGTGGACGCTTGTTTCTCTCTTCCCATCGAAATCGCGAGTAAGAACGCGTCGAGGACGCTCAACGAGATGATTACCAGCAGGGGGATGGTGACTTCCGAGGGGATCGCTGCTGGATCTGCGATGTCGATCGACGCGGGGTCGTCGATGTAGTAAAACGTCAATGCGAACGCGGAACCGAGAGCGAGCAGGAACCACACGATCGATCGCCGCCACTGGCGGAGGTAGGCGTGGCCCACACCCGCGATCCCGAGATACCCCGGGATCGCGGCGACGACGATCGTGATGAGTGCTCGGCGACGTGTGTCGTCCATTATCGCATAGTAAGTGGACCGACATTGTAAAGCCCTGTCTTCTGTGACAGTCACAACGCGCGTATCCGCCGTCCAGATACGACCGGTGAATAGATCGCGTCACGATCAGCACTCGTGTTCCCCG
>JBNJFV010000066.1:0-5449 GCA_051747145.1 Halobacteriota archaeon | reverse complement strand
TCCGAAAGCGACACCGAATCCGATCGAGACGCCGAGTCCGAAAGAGACGCTGACATCGACGAAGACACCTGATCGGCGCGACGGTGCGGACGCGTGCGCGTATCTCCGTTGGACTGTACCTCACCGTGTCGTATCCAACGCGGTGACGAGGTCGCCCAACGTTTCGAGGTCGTACTGACCGGGAGCGGTTGCGTCCTCGGGGTCGACCGGGGCGTAGCCGATCTTCGATCCGTACAGCGGAGCCACCGCTCGCGTGTGTCGTCCCGGTTCACCCATTCCCATCGTCGCAACGGTCTCTCCGTCGACGGTCGCCTCGTGGGTCGCACGCAACAGCGCGAGTGCGTCGCCCCGATCGGTCGTGGTGGTCGCGAGTTTCCCCACGTCGCCCTCGATTGCGGCGCTCGAAAGGAGGTCTGAAAGCGTTTCGAACGGCGGCGTGGCCTCGAAATCGTGCACGGACGCGATCACTGCTACTCCGCGCTCCCGTGCGACGTCGCGGACGTTTCTAGCGCGGTCGATCGCCGCCCCTTCGGCCGTTCCGTTCAACGCGGCCAGTTCGATGTCCACGGCCGCGACCGCGTCGTATTCGATCGCGGCGTGGAGCGTTTCGAACCGCTCGCGTTCGTCCCCCGCTTGGCCGCCCTCCCAGTCGGCACGGTTCGTAACGATCACCGGAAGCTGTCCCGCGTATCGATCGAGCGCCGCGATCGGGTCGCTCGCGAGATCCGCCCGGAATTCGATCGCGTCCGCGAGACCCCGTGCGGTCGGTTCGATCGACAGATCCGCCGTGCTCGCGGCGAGGACGAACGACTCGAAGGACAGTTCGCTCATAACCGATACAGTCGTGCTACCGAGAAAGGCGTTTCTTCTGCGATCGATCGAGAGTGTCGATATGACTACCGATCGAGGCTACTGCACGCCGATTCCGATCAGGCCAACAGTTCTTCTTCGGCTTCCAGCAGCTCGTGATACCGGTTGCGGATCGTCACTTCCGAGATGTCTGCGACTTCGGAGACGGCCGCCTGGGTCGTCTTCTCGTTCGTGAGAAGAGCGGCCGCGTAGACCGCCGCCGCCGCAAGCCCCACTGGGGACTTCCCGCTGTGAACGCCTTTCTCCTTTGCGTTCTTCAAAAGTTGTTTGGCACGCATCTCCGACTCCTCGCTGAGTTCCAACGAGGAGGCAAAGCGGGGGACGTACTGTTCGGGATCGGCCGGTTTGACCTCGAGGGACAGTTCGCGGACGACGTAGCGGTACGTGCGTGCGATTTCGCTTTTTTCAACCCGGGAGACGTCGGCGATCTCGTCGAGCGATCGGGGGACGCCGGCCATCCGTGCGGCTGCGTAGACGCACGACGTCGAGACGCCTTCGATCGATCGACCGGGGAGGAGGTCCTCTTCGAGCGCCCGCCGGTAGATCACCGACGCCGTCTCGCGGACGTTGTCGGGGAGGCCAAGCGCAGACGACATCCGGTCGATCTCGCCGAGCGCCTGTTTGAGGTTCCTTTCTTTGGAGTCGCGGGTCCTGAACCGTTCGTTCCACTTGCGGAGCCGCTGCATCTTCTGTCGTTGGCGTGCGCCGAGCGACCGTCCGTAGGCGTCTTTGTTTCGCCAGTCGATGTTCGTCGACAACCCCTTGTCGTGCATCGTGTTCGTCGTGGGCGCACCGACGCGGCTCTTTTGGTCCTTCTCGCGGGCGTCGAACGCGCGCCACTCGGGACCCCGATCGACCGAATCCTCGGTGATGACGAGTCCGCAGTCAGAACACACCGTCTCGCCGTGTCCCTCGTCGGTGATGACGTGGCCGCTACACTCGGGACACTGCAGGGACTGTGATTTGGGTTTCTCCGTCTCCTGTTCGTTCGTCCGCGTCGTCCGTCGCTGTCTTGTCGCTGTAAACGTGTTCTCGCTCATGTTGGGCTGATGTTCCCGGAACGCGCAATATTCCCCGAGAATCGATCCTTGCAGTGAGGACGGAAGACAGTTACTTAACTCCGTTGGTGTCGACCCGTCATTCGGGCGAATTCCGCCTGATTAACGGTGAATTACAACTCCACAAACGCGTCATTATATACCATACACCACACGGTCCAATATACCACAAGATCGATTTCCATCGCACTCACCGCCACATCGGTGTTCCTTACTCGTTCGCACACAACCGTCCGGTATGTCGATCGAATCGATCGTTTCACTGGCACCCAGCGTCACCGAAACGCTCGCGTCGATGCGTCAGGCGCACCGACTCGTCGGGGTGACGTCGCACTGTCCCGTCGATCGACCGGCGGTTGGCAGTTGGCTCCGTCCCGATTTCGAGCGGCTTTCCGAACTCGATCCGTCGATCGTCTGCACGAACGACGCGTTGCAGTCGACAGTTAGAGACGAACTCGTCGATCGAGGCTACGACGTGTTCCACGCCGAACCAACGAGGCTGTCGGACGTCGTCTCCGGGTTCGAAGCACTCGGGACGGCAGTCGGTGCGCCCGTCGCCGGGAAGACCCTCGCAGAGGACGCGACCGAGCGCTTAGAGCGAATCAGCACGCGCGTCGAGGGGATGGATCGACCGACCGTCTACTGCGAGGAGTGGTCCGACCCGCCGATGGCCGCCGGCAACTGGGTCCCCGAGGCGGTCGCGGTGGCCGGCGGCCGCTACCCGTTCGTCGATCCAGGCGATCGATCGCGCGAGGTGTCGCCCGCTCAGGTCGAATCAGAATCCCCCTCGCACGCGGTGCTCCACATCTGCGGGCGCGGAACGGACGTCTCCCCCGATCGACTTTCCTCGCGCGGGTGGGCGATCGATCCACAGGTGCACGTGTTCGACGACTCGCTTTTGAATCAACCCAGCCCGCGGCTGCTGGAGGGGATCGAACGGCTCGCTTTCCTTCTCCACCCCAATTTTTGATCCGTGATCGTGGTGGCAACGCGTAGATTCCTCACGGGGTCAACCGTCCAGCGTCGCACCGTCACTCGCCGTAGGCTGTCTCTAGCTCGACGTCTACCTCGTCGGCCTCGCTCGATTCGTTGACGGCAGTGGTCAGTGAGACGTTGAGGACGACCATCGACGTGAGACCCCCCGCGAGCGTGACGATGTTTTTGACCGCGTGATCGACGATCGCCGCACCGAGGGCGGTCGCCGCCCCGATCGGCGTCAGCCCGACCACGAGCAGCGTGAACGCGCCCTCGTAGAGGCCGATCCCGCCGGGCGACAGCGGCAACACCTTCGCGAGGTTTCCGACGCTGACGGCGAAAAAACAGACGACGAGCAACCACGCAGCCGATAGCCCGACGTCGAACGCCGCGAGGACGATCGCCGCGACTAGCACGTCGATCGTCCAGATCACGGCGCTGGTCGTGCCGATCGACGCGAACGCCCGCCTCGTACCCGCCGCTCGTTGGACGTCTCCGACGAACCGTTCGAGGACGCTCGCGACGTACTCGCCGTAGGCGTCCGAGGAGACCCGCCGCACGGCTGTTCGGACCAGGTTCGTCTCCGCCCTCGCGGAGGCGACGATCGCACCGACTGCGGCGATCGCGGCCAGCCCGACACCGAGTGCCACGTACACTGCTGTCTGACCGCTTTGTGCCCCCGTTTCGGGGTTCGATCCGATCGCCGCGGCGATCTCGCTCCCGTTACCGCTCACGGCGTAGCCGACGAGCACGGCTCCCGCGAGTCCGGTAATCGTCAGCAGGTCGAAGACGCGCTCTGCGGCAAGCGACGCGAACCCTGATGGGTACGGAATCCCGCGACGCATCTTGATGATGTACGCGCGGACGGCGTCGCCCGCACGGGCCGGAAAGACGAGATTCCCCGTCTGGCTGATGAATATGGCACCGGTCAAAAAGCTGGCCCGCTCGGTAAATCCCAACTCCGCGAGGATGTCGCGATACCGATACCCGCGGACCGGCCACGAGAGGAGGTACACGGCTGCCGCTACGGCCACGAGGCCGAGATCGGCCCGTCGCATCTCCGCGAGTACCTCGGCGGGATCGAGGTAGACGGTCATCAACGCGATCGCAACCAGCGTGAAGAGGAGGCCGACGGCGATACTCACGGGTCGGGTGATCCGCGGTCGGACCGACAGCTGCCAAAAGAGCCTGACGATCTGGCTGCCCATCCCGATGATGTCCCTGACGAGATCGACTTTTGTGTCGCCTTTCGGCGTCCACTCGACCGGAAATTCCCTGATGCGGTATCCACGTCGCTGCGCCCGCACGAGCAGTTCGGTGTCCCAAAACCAGTGTTCGTCTTCGAGCGAATCGGCTACCGCGTCGAACGCCTCCCGGGAGATCGCCTTGAACCCACACTGGTGGTCTCGCATCCCCGAGCGAAGCAGCGTCCGAACGAGGAGGTTGTACCCCCGACTCGGGATTCCGCGCTTTGCGGGCCGGTCTGCGACGTGTCCGTCGATCCACCGCGAGCCGGTTGCGAGGTCGTATTCGCCCGATTGGACAGCTTCGACGAGTTCTTCGAGGTGCCGCATGTCCGTCGCGAGGTCCGTGTCGAGATACACCAACACGTCCCCGTCGGCGGCCTCGAACGCCCGTTCGAGTGCGCCGCCGCGTCCAAGCCGTTCGTCGCTGTGGACGTGTCGAACGCGATCGTCACCGTCGGCCATCCGTGTTGCGATTTCGGGGGTCCGATCGTCACAGCCGTCCTCGGCGACGATCACCTCGAACGACCCTGCGGGAAGAAACGAGCCGAGCGTATCGAGCGTCGTGTGAACCGTGTGCTCGATCGTTCGCTCCTCGTTGTACGCGGGGAGTACAACGCTCACGGACCGATCCCCGGGGGCCGCGCTCATACGGCGAGGTCACCGTGGGAGCCGTAAGTACTTTTTGAACCCGGGGGGAGAGGCAATTTCCGACCGTTTGCCGTTCATGTCCACCGCGTTCGTCGAGTCGATCATTCCGTTAGGCGTTCATACCGCGGACGTGGCTGTAGCCGGGACATTCACGCTCGATCGGAACACTAATCGCACGACTGCGGCGTGTTAGCCAGTTTTACCAAACGGGGTATGTGTCGGACGACCGTACGACCGTGTATGAGTACGACGAGTACCCACGTATCGAACGCGACCGGGAGCCTCTCGGAGAAGCAACAGCGGATCTACCGATACCTCCGCGAACACGCCGACTCGAAGACGTATTTCAAATCGCGGCTCATCGCCGAGGACCTCGGACTCACGGCCAAGGAGGTTGGCGCGAACATCCGCGCGGTGTGTGAGGCCGACACCGAGCTGTCGATCGAAAAGTGGGGCTACTCGTCGGGGACGACGTGGATGGTCACGACCTGAGTTGGACGGACGCCCCTTACCAGCTGTTGGCTATCTATTTGTGGGTTCATCTGAATCCACAGCAACTACCACTGGTAGCCCAGTTGTAACGTTCCGATCCGGACCACCGGTTTTGGCGTTTCGATCCGCCCCGCCAGTTTGGACGTTCTGACTCGAATT
>JBNJFV010000065.1:10474-12754 GCA_051747145.1 Halobacteriota archaeon | reverse complement strand
TAGCGGCGCAGCATCACGGCGCCCGCATCGGGGCGGCCTCGCGCTCGGTGGCTATCAGCTGGCGACGATCGAGGTGTTCATCTACCGACAGCTGTCGAACCTCAACTACACCGAGGCGGCCGCGCTCGCGGTCATCGAACTTGTCATCTCGCTTGGGCTGTTGTACGCCTACCTCCGCTACGAGGACGTCCAGCGAACCACCCGACGGGGGATCCACATCCAGCCTCGCCGCCCGTTGGTCCCCGATCGATGGACGCCCGGGGCAACGCTCACACGGGTCGCGATCGGCGGCTACGGGGTCGTCGCCGCGATCGTCTTTTTGAGCCCGATTTTCAGCATGATCGTCGCGAGCCTCACGACGTCGGACGGCTCGTTCACCCTGGCGCACTACCAGTTCCTTTTTGAGCGACAGACGACCGGAGCGAGCTTTCAGGTCCGGCCGTTGCCGGCGATCCGCAACTCGCTCGTGTTCGCGATCGGCACGCTCGCGATCGCGCTGCCGATGGGCGTCGTGATCGCCGTGTTGACGACGCGACGGTATCGCGGGCGGACAGTCGTCGACGCGATCGCCATGGCCCCGCTTGCCGTATCGGGGATCATCGTCGGGTTGGGGCTGCTCCGCGGGCTGGTGTTCGGTGTCGAGATCGCCGGCTGGCGGATCGCCGTCGCCGGTTCGCTCGCGATCGTCGCCGCCCACGCCGTGAGCGCTTACCCGTTCGTCACGCGAAACGTCACGCCGGGGTTGGCGTCGCTGGATCGATCGATGATCGAATCCGCCAGGAGCCTGGGGGCAACCAGAGTGCGAACGCTAGTGGACGTCGAACTGCCGCTCGTGTGGACCGGGGTCGTCGCCGGCGCGGCATTCGCGTTCGCGATCAGCGTCGGCGAGTTCAATTCGACGATCGTATTGGCGACCGGCGCGGGCGAGTACACGATGCCAGTGGCGATCGAACGCTATCTCGGTCGACGGCTCGGCCCGGCGACGGCGATGGGATGTATTCTGCTCGTCGTCACGGCGGCGAGTTTCGTGGTGATCGAACGCTTCGGCGGCGACGCCGACGAGCGGGGAGGTGGGCTGTAAATGACGTCGATAGAACTGGAGGCGGTACGAAAAGAGTACGGGACGACGATCGCCCTCAATGACGTCTCCGTCCGGATCGACGATGGCGAGTTTTTCACCCTCGTCGGCCCCTCCGGGTGCGGCAAGACGACGACGCTACGGCTGATCGCCGGATTCGAGTCCCCGACGGCTGGTACGATCCGATTCGACGGCGACGACGTCTCCGGGTTTCCACCCGAAACGAGGGGGGTTGGCGTGGTGTTTCAATCCTACGCGCTCTTTCCCCACATGTCCGTCGGGGAGAACGTCGCGTACGGGCTTCACTTTTCGGACCCACCGGACGGTCGCACGCGCGAGGAGCGGGTGACGGAGCTGCTCGACCTCGTCGACCTGCCGGGAATGGCCGATCGCGACCCCGAAACCCTCTCGGGCGGTCAACAACAGCGGGTCGCGCTCGCCCGGGCGCTCGCACCGGGACCGCGGGTCCTGTTGCTCGACGAGCCCATGAGCGCGCTCGACGCGCAACTGCGCGAACGGCTCCGGTTGCAGGTCAAACGCATTCAATCGGTGTTGGGCGTTACGACCGTCTACGTCACGCACGATCAGGCGGAGGCGCTGTCGATCTCCGATCGCGTCGCGGTGATGAACGGCGGGTCGATCGAACAGGTCGGAACACCGCGGGACGTCTATCGACGTCCAGCGTCGCCGTTCGTCGCGCGATTTGTCGGCGACAACAACGTGTTTTCGGGCCGCGTCGATTCCGTCGAGTCAGTAGCGGACGGTGCCGATCGGATCACGGTGCTCGTCGAGGGGACGGCCTTCGCGATCGAACCGGCGGCTGTGAGCAGGTCGGTGCGACCCGGCGACGACGTCACCTTCTGTGTCCGGCCGGAGTGGTTGCGCGTCGCCGACAGCGCGGGGGATACAGACGGCGAACTCAAAGAGTCGAACGCGATCGAGGCGACGGTCACCGGCGCGGAGTTCCTCGGTGACACCACGCGGGTCCACCTCGAGTGGAACAGTTCGGAACTGACGCTTCGGACGACTGATCCGGTCTCGGGGACCGTTCGCGTGTCGTTCGATCCGAGCGATGCCCACCTCGTGGCCGCCCGATCGAACTGACGAAGGACGCGATCGACGTCGGTGATCACTTCCGAGTGTCGGCCATCACTTCCGAGTGTCGGCCATCACTTCCGAGTGTCGGCCATCACTTCCGAGTG
>JBNJFV010000065.1:0-10374 GCA_051747145.1 Halobacteriota archaeon | reverse complement strand
ATCACTTCCGAGTGTCGGCCATCACTTCCGAGTGTCGGCCATCACTTCCGAGTGTCGGCCATCACTTCCGAGTGCCAGCCGTCACTCCCGGAGTCGGCCGTCACTCTTGGGGGTGGATCGTCGTCCCGTCCTCGTCGATCGAGTCGTGACGGAGGGTCACCGCGTGGCCGGTGTGGCGAGCGTGCGCTCTGGCCCACCGGCGGGCGGGGCGTTCCGAGAGGAACTCCTCGCCGTCTGGACAGCGTCGACAGGTCGCGAGCCACGGCGTGACGTCGTCCGGGTAATGACCGGTGTGGCGTTTGTGATCGAGCGCGAACTGTTCGACCGCCTGATTGCCGAGTTTGAGATCGTCCAGTTCGTACGCCAGGTCCCACTCGCGTCCGCACTGCGAACAGCTGATCGTCGGGGTGTCGTCGATCTCCCACGTCGGAGTCACGTCGTTCGCCTCGTCGCTCATCGACGACACCTCACGGAACGACACCCACCGTCAGCAGCGTCCCCCACGTCCGGTACCGATCGACCATCGCTTCGCGCGTCTCCCACCCGTCGATCGGAAACGCCGCCGCCGGCGGAATGTCGATCTCCGTGTCCGCGATCGTGTCCTGTGCGGCGACGTGAAAGCCGGCCTCGTCGAAGGCGGTTCGATACCGCCGGCGCGACCACCGTTGCATGTCGATGCCCACGTTGTCCTGCCAGCCGTGGGTGTGTTCGGACTCCTCGAAGAAGTTCACCGCACAGAAGAACGTCCCCCCTGGACGCAGGACGCGGCGGAGTTCGCGGAGGACTGCAATCGGCTCCTGGGCGTAGTAAAACGCCTCCATGGACCACGCGTGATCGATCGAACCGTCGTCGAACGGCAGCGAGTGAAAGTCCCCCACCACGTACTCGATCAGGTCGTCGTCGGTGTATCCACGAGCGTTTTTCACCATCTCGGGGGCCCCGTCAAGCCCGACGCTTCTACCGATGTCCTGCGTCTCTTTGAGCGCACGGAGGGCGTACCCAGATCCCGTTCCAAGATCCAACACCGTCTCGCCCGCTTCGACGGGCATCCGAGCCAGCGCGTGTTTGGCCGTGTGCCAGTGGCGCTCCTCCATACCTCTGTCCCTGCCTGCGGCAGCCCACTCGTCGAACTCCTCGCGCACGCTCATAGGCACTCCACGAACGCGAGAAAGTAAACGAGTTCGACTTGGATCGATCGCCCGGCGGATATTTCGCCGGCCTGAAGGGTTAAGTCCGCTCGCCGGTTGCGTGTGGTATGGAATACTCGTTGGCGATCGAGAACGCCCCGGAGTCGATTCCGGGCGGTACCGGCCTGTTGTTGATACATCCGAGTATCGGCGAGACCGACCGCATCGACACGGACTTTCTGAAGGTCGACACCGAGCGGTTTCTCGTCGTCTCCACGCGGACGACCGCCCGCGAAGTCGAACAGAAGCTCGAACACTACGACGTCGAAGAATCCTGTGCGAGCATCCTCGATACGTTGTCCGTCGAGCGGGGGTACTCGCGACGATCGTCCGAGCACGTCCACTACGTCTCCTCGCCGGACGACCTCGAGGGGATCGTCGACCAGACGGCCGCGTTCCTCGATCGATACGACGGGAAACGACGCATCAGCGTCGACTCGCTCACCGAGATGGCCTACTACGCCGACGAGGACGGCGTCTACGAGGCCACGAAACGCCTGCTCGAACTGCTCGAAACGCACGACGCTGTCGGGCTATTCCACCTTTCGGAGGAGGTCCACGACGACGCGACGCTCGAGAAGTTCCGCGACCTGTTCGACGGCGTGATCGAACTCGACGCAGATGGGAACGTCGACGTGACGATGGCGTGATCAAACTCAACGCAGATGGGAACGTCGACGTGACGATGGCGTGATCGTACGCGACGCTGACGAGAACGTCGACGTGACGATGGCGTGATCAAACTCGACGCAGATGGGAACGTCGACGTGACGCCGGTGGTCGGGCCGACACGCGGGTCGTCTTCACGTCGATCGGCGTCGATCGACGTGACTCACCTGAGCTGGTCGAACGTCTTTTCCGTCCACCGAACCGCGTACTCCGAACCGTGTTCGCGGTACGCTGCCGTGTCGAGGGCTGCGAACGGTGCCGGGAGGTCCAGGTCGTGTTTGATCGCAGCACAGGCGTACTCGGCCGCCGCCGCGAACCTGCGCTCCCCGCGAGCGACGTCCCCGGAGAGGTCGTCCAACCCGCCTGCGAGTCGATCGCCCGCGTCGCGCCAGGCGTCCCACAGCGATGGGTGTCGATCCGCCCAGTGGACGAACTCCTCGCGCGTGTGGAGGCCGACCCAGCCGTCGAACAGCGCCGCCGCGAGCTGGTAGGTCTCCCCCGGCGACAGCCCGGACGCCTCTCGAAGCGATCGGTATCGGGACCCGAAGAACGGAAGAAAGTGTTCGGGAACGCCACTGGAAAGCTGCACGTACGCCTCCGCGAGCAGGAACTCGAGAAACGCTTCGGGCGTCCCTCTCGCCCGATACTTCGCGAAGACGCAGGGTGGCTCCGTCTGACGAGTCCAGATCACGGTCCCGTCGCCGGGCATCCCGATCGTGAACTCGCTTCCGGCGTACCGCCGTAAAATCGAGGGGGCGTCGTCCGGGAGCCACGACCGTGGATACGTCGCCGGATCGAGCGACTCGACGACCACACCGAGTTCCGCTGTGACCGCTGGAGCGAGCGTCTCCGAGTCCGTTTTCAAATCGAACGTCAACGCGTTCGGAGCGTACTCCGCGCGGACCGCCTCGAGGTCCGAAGTGAGCGGTCGCTCCGAGATCATCTACGCGAGGACGTACGAGAGGATGATTCCGATAGACAGCACGGCCGAAACGGCGATCGTACCCAGCGTAATCTTGGTAGCCTTGCTCATATCGGAGCTATTTCCCGGGTCTCGCATAAAGGCTTCAGTATCCGTTTGCGGTACTCGATGACGGCTCTTCGATCGGTGCGACCCGACGGGACTGGATTTATCGGGACCGGTTTCGAATGTATGGTATGCAAATACGTGACGCGGTCGAGGCGGACGCGGAGGCGATCGCGGCGATCGTCGACGCCCCGGTGGAGGTGATGCGAAACCTGGTGCACGATCGGACCGTCAGAGTTGCGACGCACGACGACGCCAGAACGGCAGATCCCAACGTCGATACAGCCGGTTCAGGGTCGTCGATTTTGGGATTCGTGAGTTTCGACGCGCGCGAGGGGACCGTGCACGTCACCCAGTTCGGTGGACGGGCACCCGCCTGCGAGGCACTGTTGGCCGAGCCGATCCGGTTTGCGTCGAACGAGGGGATGGACGTCGAACTCCTCGTGGAGGCTGCCGACGACGCGTTGCGCGAAGCCGTCGAGGCTGCCGGGTTCACGATGGACGGCCCGGGACCGATGGTGGAGGACACGGAAACGCGCCGGTATCGACTGCAGCCGTGAGAACGGCCCCAGCCGATCATAGACACCGGCAATGTCGGCGATCTGGGATGGTTTTACGCTTCCCCCCGATCATTCAGTAGACGACATGACCGACGACCAACGCTTCGACACGAGAAGCCTTCACGCCGGCACCGACCCCGATCCAACCACGGGATCGCGCGCGCCGCCGATCCACCAGACGACCTCCTACGTCTTCGAAGACGCGGCGGACGCCGCCGAACAGTTCGCGCTCGAAAAGCCGGGCCACATCTACTCGCGGTTGATGAACCCGACCGTCGGAATGTTGCAAGAACGTCTCGCCTCGCTGGAGGGCGGCGTCGGCGCTGTCGCGACGGCCTCGGGAATGGCGTCGTTCGACCTGGCGACGTTTCTCCTCGCGGAGGCCGGCGACAACATCGTCTCGGCGTCGTCGCTGTACGGCGGGACCTACACCTACCTCACACACACTGTCGATCGACGGGGGATCACCACGAAGTTCGTCGACACGCTCGAGTACGACGCTTACGCGGCGGCGATCGACGACGACACGGCGTTCGTCCACCTGGAGACGATCGGCAACCCGGCGCTCGTCACGCCCGACATCGAACGGATCGCCGACATCGCACACGAAAACGGCGTCCCCCTGTTCGTCGACAACACGTTCGCGACGCCGTACCTGTGCCGACCGCTCGAACACGGCGCGGATCTGGTCTGGGAGTCGACCACGAAGTGGATCCACGGTGCAGGCTCGACCGTCGGCGGTGCGCTCGTCGACGGCGGATCGTTCCCGTGGGGTGAGTACGCAGACGAGTATCCGGAGATCGGACAGCCGAACCCGGCGTATCACGGCGTCAACTTCGCGGAGACCTTCGGCGACGCGGCGTTCACGTACGCTGCGATCGCCCGCGGACTCCGCGACCTTGGCAACCAGCAGTCGCCGTTCGACGCGTGGGTCGTCCTGCAGAAGTCCGAAACACTGCCCCTTCGGATGCAACGACACTGTGACAACGCGATGGCCGTCGCGGAGTTTCTCGAGGACCACCCGGACGTCTCGTGGGTCACCTATCCCGGTCTCGAAAGCCACGAGACGCACGAGGAGGCGTCGGCGTACCTCGAACACGGCTACGGCGGGATGATCACGTTCGGGCTCGCCGGCGGATACGAGGCCGCAAGAGGGACCGTCGAAAGCGTCGAGTTGGCGTCGTTGCTTGCGAACGTCGGTGACGCGAAGACGCTCGTCATCCACCCGGCGTCGACCACCCATCAGCAGTTGACCGAAGACGAAAAGCTGGCCGCCGGCGTGACCGACGACATGGTTCGGCTCTCGGTGGGGATCGAAGATCCAGACGACGTCATCGCCGACCTCGATCGGGCGATCGACGCGGCGACCTGAACCCCGGGGATCGATCGGACGGCCCCTCGGCAGTCAGACGATCTGCTCGCCGTCGTCGTCGTACAGCGCGATCGCATCGACCGGACAGACGCGGGCGGCAAACTCCGCGTCGAGCGACTCGTCGTCGGGGACCTCGAGGACGAATACGTCGTCGTCAGTTTCCTTGGAACCGACGAGGTCAGCTTTCCCGTCGTCCATGTTCTTTTCGAACGCCGCCCACTCGTCGACGCACTGGTACATCCCGATACACGTGTCCCGATCGAACTCGATTCGCATGTACTGAGGTTCGGATGGTGCCTACAAAGCCGTGACGACGCGCGTGGGTCGACTGGGCCATTCGCTTGGGTCGGCTAGTTCTGATCGATCGGCTCTTGTGACGGATCGATCGGCTCTTGTGACGGATCGATCGGCTCCTGTGACGGATCGATCGGCTCCTGTGACGGGACGAGCCGCGATGTTACCCATTCGACCACGGCCGATCGAGCGTCGGGGCTCCGACTAGGGCGATCGCGGCCGCGGCCGCCGCGAAGACGAGGATACCGACGCCGCCGACTGGATTGACGAGGAGGTCGGACCCCCCAATCGTGAAGGTGAGAAAGATCCCGCCGACGCCGTTGAACGTCCCGTGAAATAACGCGGCAGCAAGCGTCGATCGTGCACGGAGAGTGAGGTACGTGTACACCGGCGAGAAGGCGATGCAGGCGAGTGTCATCACGACCACGCCGATCTCTGGGGCGGTCGGGAAGTTGTATCCCTCGATAACGACAGGCGCGTGCCACAGCCCCCAGATCGCGCCGATGACGATCGACGCCTTCCAGAAGCCAAGCGGCGCAAGTTCGGTGAGGAGGTAGCCTCGCCAGCCGTACTCTTCCCCGAGTGCGAACACGGCGTTAATCGTCGCTCCCGCGGCCAGCCCGGCGGCGATCGTCACCGCGAGCAACGCGGGACCGGACGGGAGATCGGGCACGTCGACACCAGCTTCCCCGGCCATAGCGAACAGGTCGGCGTCGGAGACGAACTGGACGTCCGGGAGGGCGATCGAAATGATCAGTCCGGCGACCAACAACGGAACCGGTGCGAACCACGCCAGCACGAGCCACCGGAGTCGTGACCGATCGAACCGCAAGCCGTAGTCCCCAAGTGATCGCCCCCGGATCGACGTGGCCACAACCCCGGCGACAAGCGGCGTGAACATGTACGCCGGTGCGAGCGCGATCATACTCCATCCGGTCAGCGACGAAACGACGACGAACCCCAGACACAACGAAAGGAGGATACCGAAGAACGTCGTCAGAGCGGATCGAGCGAGCGATCGATCCCCATTTCTGGTAGTCCTGTCAAATGAGGAGGGCGACATTGCGGGGTATTACCGGGGCGAATTATAAACCTCGGTGGTTCGATCGTTCCGCGTTCGGCGATCGACGATCGGCGATCGGCTCGGTTCCGTCCGACAGTTTAAACCCCGGGACGAGCCAACTGCGGGTAATGAAACCGTCGGAGATCCCCGGGTTGCCCTCGGGGGTGGCCGAACACCTCGAATCGTCGGGGATCGAAAAGCTGTATCCACCCCAGGCGGAAGCCGTCGAGGCAGGGGTGACCGAAGGCGAAAGCCTCGTCGCGTCGATCCCGACCGCCTCGGGGAAGACGCTCATCGCGGAGTTGGCGATGCTGTCTGCAGTCGCCGACGGCGGAACGGCGCTGTACATCGTTCCGCTGCGGGCGCTCGCCAGCGAAAAACAAGCCGAGTTCCAACGGTTCGAGGAGTTCGGATTCACGGTCGGCGTGTCGACCGGAAACTACGACGCAAGCGGCGAGTGGCTCGCAAGCCGCGACATCATCGTCGCGACCTCCGAGAAGGTCGACTCGCTCGTCCGGAACAACGCGCCGTGGATCGCCGACCTCGCCTGCGTCGTCGCAGACGAGGTTCACCTGGTCGACGACCGACACCGTGGGCCCACACTCGAGGTCACGCTCGCGAAACTGCGCAGCCTCAATCCGGGGCTGCAGACCGTCTCGCTTTCCGCTACGGTCGGAAACGCCGAGGAAATCGCCGACTGGCTGGACGCGAGTCTCGTCCAATCCGACTGGCGGCCGATCGACCTCCGAATGGGCGTCCACTACGGAAGCGCGATCAACTTCGACGACGGGAGCCAACGCGAACTCCCAGTCGATCGCGGCGGCAAACAGGCTCCGGCGATCGTCGACGCCACGATCGACGAAGGGGGCTCTGCGCTGGTGTTCGTCAACTCCCGTCGCAACGCCGAAGCCGCCGCGAAACGCATGGCCGGCGTATCCGAACCGTACCTCGATTCGGACGCTCGATCGGCGTTAGCGGACGTGGCATCGAAAATCCGTGACGTGTCAGATACGGACACGAGTGAAGACCTCGCGCGGGTCGTCGAAAAGGGGGCGGCGTTTCACCACGCCGGGTTGGCCGCAGCACACCGATCGCTCGTCGAGGACGCCTTCCGCGATCGACTCCTGAAGGTCATAAGCGCGACGCCGACGCTCGCGGCGGGCGTGAACACCCCGAGCCGCCGCGTTGTCGTACGCGACTGGCGACGGTACGACGGGGATTTCGGCGGCATGAAGCCGCTCGACGTGCTCGAGATCCACCAGATGTGCGGCAGGGCTGGACGTCCGGGACTCGACCCGTACGGGGAAGCCGTCCTGCTTGCGAAAAGTGCCGACGAGATGGACGAACTGTTCGATCGGTACGTCTGGGCGGATCCAGAACCGGTCCGATCGAAACTGGCCGCCGAACCGGCGCTGCGGACGCACGTCCTCGCGACGATCGCCTCTGGCTTTGCGACGACACGTGCGGGCCTCCTCGAATTCCTCGATGGGACGTTGTATGCGACGCAGACGGACGCGATGGGCGAGTCGGGGCAGTTGGCACGGGTGACCGATTCGGTGTTGGCGTATCTGGAGGCAAACGAGTTCGTCGATCGAAACGGTGATTCGCTGACGGCGACGTCGATCGGCCACACGGTATCGCGGCTCTACGTCGATCCGATGAGCGCCGCTCGGATCGTCGACGGGTTACGATTCGCCGAGCGGTCCGAACAGAAAGAATCGACGACGGATTCGATCGGAACGATCGACGAGCCGGACGCGCAATCGAGGGTCGACGAATCAGACGCGCAATCGGGGTTCGTTTCCGCACGCGATCTCCGCGGCGAATCCGCGAAGAGATCTGAAACGGGTCACATCGATCTCGAGAGTGATCAGACCGGTCACAGTGGTGACGAATCACAGCCGACGCCGCTCGGGCTGTATCACCTGGTGAGTCTCACCCCCGACATGTACGAACTGTACCTGAAATCGGGCGATCGCGAGACCTACACCGAGATCTGCTACGAGCGCGAGGGGGAGTTCCTCGGGGACGTCCCCTCGGAGTTCGAGGACGTCCGCTTCGAGGAGTGGCTCTCGGCGTTGAAGACCGCGCGGTTGCTCGAAGACTGGGCGCGTGAGGTCGATGAAGATCGCATCACTGAACGGTACGACGTCGGCCCCGGCGACATCCGGGGGAAGGTCGAAACGGCCGAGTGGCTCCTTGGGGCAGCCGAACAGTTGGCGGGGGAACTCGGACTTCGTTCGAACGTGGCCGTGCGCGAAGCCAAGAAACGGATCGAGTACGGCGTTCGCGAGGAACTCATCGATCTAGCAGGCGTTCGAGGTGTCGGCCGTAAACGGGCCCGGCGGCTGTTCGAAGCCGGCATCGAAACCAGAGCGGACCTTCGATCGGCTGACAAAGGCGTCGTACTGGGCGCGTTGCGCGGGCGTCGAAAGACCGCCGAACGGATCCTCGAAAACGTGGGGCGACAGGATCCGTCTATGGACGGCGTTCGAGAGCGTTCGGGTGTGCGAACCCGGGCGGCGACTGACGGGGACGGGTCGTCGGCCGAATCCACACCGGAGGATTCGGACCGTCCGGGGCAGTCCAATCTGGGTGATTTCGAATGACGCGGTGGCCGGAGGCCCCATGAAGATCCTCCAGGGTGCGTGTACGATTTCGGAGTTGCCCGCGTTCCTCGACCGCCTCCAGTTGATCCGATCGGAGACGGAAACGACAATTCAGGCGTTCGATGCGTCGTACGTCGTCTCAGAGTCGCACCTTCGCCGGGCGGTCGAACTGGCCGATCGGGCGATCGAACGGGAGGCGAACGTCGCCGACGATCGGGCCGTCGAAATCCTGCTGTATGCGGCCGGGCGTCGACAGATAACCGACGCACTCGAAATGGGGGTCTCGGAAGGACGGGACCCCCAACCGGTCGTGTTCGTCGTCGACGCTGCACGGTCGGGCGGTCCCGAGGTATCCAGTGGCGAGGCGGTGTCGGACGCCGTCGATCGCGTGCGATCGCTCATCGAACCGAAGACGGTGCTCGGTTCGTTCGACCCCGGTCTCGTCGATCGGTTTTTCGATATCTCAGCCGCCGAATTGAAGATTACAGACGGCGATCGCGAGGCGATCGTCCTCGAACGAGTGGCGCTTTTGGATGTCGAGAAGTAATCCGTCTTCCTCGGGTCGATCTCGGCGGGCGATCGGTCGCCGACGAAATCGCAAATTCGCACCTGCGGAGCGAACAACCCCTTTGTTTCCACTGGAGACGCTGTCGCAGGGGGTACGCGGATGCTAACCGGGGAGTAGAAGATGAAAGAGGAGTAGTCCCACCAGGATTCGAACCTGGGTCGCAAGCCCCAGAAGCTCGCAGGATTGGCCGCTACCCCATGGGACTGCATCCGAAACGAAGGGCGTAGGTAACTAAACCTTGTCGCTTTCTTCCACATTCGATTCGATCGTCGTCAGGAGACGCCCCCAACGGCTGGCCGTCGCAGTCACTACGGAGGTGCGTCGCGGGGATCGCCCCGGCCAATCGATGCCCACAAAGGTGTATAGATTCGCGCGTTCCGATCGGCAGATACTACTGCCCGTGCGGATCTACATATTCGTATGTACGTCGGACGCTTCGTCGTCGTCGGCCCCGGTATTGGCGCGTATCGAGTGTCGTCCCGATCGTTCCCGAACAGGCAAATTGTCGATCGCGACGGGACGCTTACCGTCGGCCCGACGCCCGACGCACCGGAAACGGACAATCCCTACATCTCGTACAACTGCGTTCGAGTCGTTGTCTCCCCTGCGATCGGCGAGGAGGTCGCCGTCGTCGGGAACGGCTCGCACGTCGATCCGATCGCCGAAAAGATCGACCTGGGCTATCCAGCGCGCGACGCGCTGGCAACCTGCCTGCTCGCGCTCGACTTCGAAAAGGACGACTACGATACCCCCCGGATCGCAGGCGTCGTCGCCGAGTCCACCGCCCTGATCGGAACCGTCCGCCGGGACGCCCTGCTCGTCGAATCAGTCGCGAAACCGACGCTTGTGGCAACCTACGAGCGAGACACCCCGGCCGCGTATCCGCTGGATGCGACCACCGCATCAGCGGCCGCAACCGAGGTGTACGAGTCGGCATTCGAACACGCAGTCTGTGCTGCAGGTGTGACGGTCGATTCGCAGGGCGTCGACCTCGCGATCGAAAACGGCGAGTAACCAGCGCCCTT
>JBNJFV010000064.1:0-12759 GCA_051747145.1 Halobacteriota archaeon | reverse complement strand
CCAGTTGGGCGAATCACTGTGGCGCTCGGTGACGCCGATCGCCCGTGGGTCGGTGGTCGAACAGGAGCGGGAACTCAGAGAACGCGTGTGGGAGACGCTCGAGTTTTTCGAGATCGACCACATCGCAACACAACAGGCGGGGAATCTCTCTGGGGGGCAGCGAAAACTGCTCGAGATGGCCCGAGCGTTGATGACCGACCCCGAAGTCATGCTGTTGGACGAGCCAATGGCGGGGGTGAATCCGACGCTGGAAGCAAAGATTCTCGATCGAATACACGATCTACGGGTGAACGAGGGGCTGACCTTCCTGCTCGTCGAACACGACATGGACGTAATCATGGAAAACTGCGAACACGTGATCGTCATGCATCAGGGTAACGTACTCGCCGAGGGGACACCCGAAGCGATCCGAAACAACGACCGCGTTATCGACGCGTATCTGGGGGAGGATATCTGATGGCCTCCGAGCAGACGGAAACGGCGGCGACCGATACGACCGGAAACACAGAGGATTTCCCGTCGAAATCGACGGCCGACGGTTCCGAGGAGTTGCTGATCGTACGCGACCTCGACGCAGGGTACGGCGACTTGCAGATACTAACCGACGTCGACCTCGAAGTGACGTCCGGAGAGTACGTGACGATCGTCGGCCCGAACGGCGCGGGAAAATCGACGGTCATGAAGTCCGTCTTCGGACTGACGACGTACATGGGAGGGTCGATCGAGTTCAACGGGCGGCCGATCCACGGCCTCCAGCCCGACGAGATCATACACAAGGGGATCGGATACGTACCACAGTCCGACAACGTGTTCGCATCGCTCACGGTCCGTGAAAATCTCGAAATGGGCGCGTACATCCTGGACTCGGTGCCCCAAGAGCGGATCGAAACGCAGTTCGATCGCTTTCCCGTCCTCAGAGAGCGCCAACACCAAAAGGCAGGGACGATGTCCGGCGGTCAACGACAGATGGTCGCGATGGCTCGCGCGCTCATGTTAGATCCGGAGCTGTTGTTGCTCGACGAACCGAGCGCGGGGCTTGCACCCGATCTCGTCCAGGAGATGTTCGATCGGATCGATCGGATAAACGACGACGGAACGGCGGTGTTGATGGTCGAGCAGAACGCGAAAGAGGCGTTGCGCCGCTGTGATCGCGGCTACGTTCTCGCACAGGGGGAAAATCGCTACGTGGACAGCGGAACGGCGCTCTTAGACGACGAGGACGTCAGACAACAGTTCCTCGGCGGTTGATCGCAGGTCGGAGCGAGCCGTACAAAATAACCCGAGATTGGCGAACGAGTCGTTATTCGGCCTCGAAGTCGAGCGTGTCGACGGATTCGATCCCGTCGGGACCGTACTCGAAGATCTCGTATGCGACGGCGATCATGTCTCCGTTATCGTCGAAGTCTACCCGGCTGGACGCACCCTGGTAGTTGACCGCCTCGCCGTTGGCCACCATCTCGACCGCTTCCGGAAGGTTCTCCGGTCCGACATCTTCGCCATCTGGGTTTGATACGGTTCTGATCTGATCGCGAATTGCGGCCCCGTCGTTCTCCCCAGCGGCGACGTTTGCGAGGACGAGAACCGCCGCGGCGTCGTACGCCTGGCCGTTGAACACGCCCGGCGACGCGTCGTAGGTCTCCTCGTAGAAGTTCACGAAGAAATCGTTTCCCGGACCGGCCGACAGCGGTGCGGTTCCGCTGACGTTCGCCATGTCGTTTCCGACCTCGCCCGGAAGGTCCGCATCCCTGAGTCCGTCTGGGATGAGAATGTCCGTCCCGTCGTCGTATTCGGCGTAGTAGTCGCGGAACAGCTGAATCCCGCTTTGCGGGAAGCCGACGATCATGAGCGTGTCCGGATCGTCCGCGAGCGCGTCACCCAACTGTGGGGTGTACGACGGCTGTTCAGGCTCGAAAGACACCTGATTTTGAATCGTGCCGCCGTTCGATTCGAATCCGTTGACGAACTCCTGTTCGAGCGCCTGTCCGTAGTCGTCGTTCAGGTACAGCGTCGCCGCGGTTTCCGCGCTGAGACGATCGATCGCAACGTCGGCCATGACCAGTCCCTGCAACGCGTCGCTCGGACACGTCCGGTAGATGTAGTCGTCGTCGTCCAGATCGGTCACGCCCGGTGCCGTACTGGAAGGTGATATCCCGATGACACCGTTCGGGATGAAGACGTTCTCGGCCACCTGGAAGTTGACGTTCGAGGCTGCAGGGCCAACGACCGCCGGGACGCCCGCGTTCACCATCGAGTTGGCTTCGCTGATTCCCGTATTCGGGTCAGTCTGTGTATCGCCCTCGACTGCGTTGACCTGGAATCCAACGTCCGCGTCGTTCAACTGCCGTTCGACCAACAGCGCGCCGTCGCGAATCGTGGTGCCCAAACTTCCGAGATCACCTGTCAACGGCATCAAAATACCGTACTCGATCTCTCGTTCGGCGGGTGCATCACCGTTGCCGTTGCCGTTCCCATTGCCGTTGCCGTTGCCGTTCCCATTGCCGTTGCCGTTCCCATTGCCGTTGCCGTTGCCGTTGCCGTTCCCATTGCCGTTGCCGTCGTCACCGAGACACCCAGCGAGGCCGGCAACGCCGGTAACTGCGGTTCCTTTAACGAACGTACGTCGGTCGATATCACGTACCATAAACAACGAAAAGTCTGTCACTGGTATAAAGTTAGCTCTCTAGATCGACGCGGAAGGCCGTCTCAGCCACAGACGGATGGTTGGGTGCGTGGAATCGATCGAGAAAAGCCGCTCGCGTGCGTGATTCGGTGATGAAACGAGTGAACGCAAACACGGCGATGTGACTAGTACCACGCCGTCCGTCACACCGATCGACAGTCGGGACATTGCATCTGCCCGTTGACGTTCATTAACTCGGCGCTCAACGACCCACAGACTTCACAGATGCCGTGTTCGGGCCCGGAACGGAGTCTCGAACCGCTTGCGGAGACGCCCTCCGAACGGTTCGTTTCGGGCCGATCGGGTGCCCCCCCAGCGTCTCCACGTGCGAGTAGCAGGTCCCTGTCTGTTACGACGCCGACTGGGCCTTCGCCGTTGACGACCAACAGCGACGCGATATCCTCCGTGACGATCCGGTCGCGAATGACCGAAAGTTCGGTATCGGTATCGACCGTCGCGACGGACCGCTCCATTATCGTATCGACCGTTCGTTCGGGATCACCCTCTAAGAGGGCCGCCAACATGTCGTGAACAGACAGTCGACCGACTGGCTCGGTACCGTGAAGGACGATTACAGAATCGGACTCCTCTTCAACGAGCAACGATGCTGCGGCACCGAGCGTGTCCGACTCGCTCACGCCGACGAACTCGTGTCGCATGACGTCTCGGGCGGTATTCGAATCGTGCATACCCTGTGAAACGACACCGAACGAGTAAAAAGTGCGTGCAGAACCATTATAATCACACCGGCCGTACTGCTATCAACTAGGTCTTTTCAGCGGTTATCACCGCCCATCCGAACACAGGTATCTTAAATCGGTCGATGGCGTCGCACTCGATCGAGCCGGGGCCGTTTCGAATCCGGAATGGCGAACAATCGATCGATCGACGTTACCCGCTTGTCGAGACGAACTCGTCGGCTCCTTCGTAGAACCAGTATCCACTCCGACGCATCGCCCGTCCGAGCGCCTGATGGAGGTCGACAAAATCGTCGAACTCCGATTCGGGTACCTCCTCGAATATCTCGCGCACGGAGACCACCGTTTCGTAGTCGATCCGGACGGGATCGTCGCCGTACTCGTCGACGAACGCGTCTTTTTCGAGCGGGAAGTCCGCCTCCTCGTCAATTTTTTTCGCAATTACGGCGTGGCCGTACTTGCGTCCGCCCTCGCTGCCTTCCTCGCCATCGGGGTCGTGTGGCCAATCCATGCGAAGTGGTTGCGAGCGGTACGAAATAGTCGTTACGTTCCGGGTCGGATTGCGAACGCGTCGAACGACAACGACTATACTCGTCCCGAAACTACCCAGGTTCGATGGACGATCGGACACGAACGTATCTCCGAGGTCGATTCGGAGACTACTATCGTCGCGCGAAAATCACCCCGCCACCCGCGTCGAACGAACGCGAGTGGGGACACATCCCGTGGACGGCGGGTCCGGGGACGACGATGGTCCGACACCAATCCCAGCTCGACATGGGCGGCCTCGAGGACTTTCTCGCACGGACTGCGCCGCGGCACGCGTACTTTTCGGCGGCTCGGTACGACGATCCGGGTGCGAGTACGATGGGGGCTAAGGGGTGGCGCGAAGCCGATCTCGTGTTCGATCTCGACGCGGATCACCTCCCCGGCGTCGATCCCGAGTCGGCAACGTACGGCGAAATGCTGTCGGCGTGTAAGGACGCATTGTATCGGTTACTCTCGTTTCTTGAAGACGACTTCGCGTTCGATCGCAAAGAGATCGTCTTTTCGGGAGGTCGCGGCTATCACGTGCATATCCGTGATCCAGACATCCGGCCGCTGGGAAGCGACGCTCGCCGCGAAATTGTCGATTACGTGCGCGGTATGGATCTCGACGTCGACCGGCTGATCCACACCGTCTCCAACCAGGGAACGACCCAGCGCGTCCTCCGCTCTGCGGGCGGATGGGGTGCACGGGTGCACGCAGCGTTGCTGGACCTCGTCGACGAACTGGGCGCTCTCGAGAAGGTCGAGGCCATGTCACGGCTACAATCGTTCGATGGGATCGGTGCGGGCCGCTCAGAGACGATTTACGGGGCGATAACGCAAAATCCAGACGCGATAAAGGCCGGAAACGTCGAAGCTGGCGGTCCGGGCCTCCGCCTTCTCGTCGAAACGGTCGCAACGGAGGTCATCGACACGCAGACGGCACCGATCGACGAACCGGTGACGACCGATATCCACCGGTTAATCCGGCTGCCGGGGACGCTCCACGGTGGGAGCGGACTCGTCGTAACCCGTATCGACCGAGACGAACTCGACGCCTTCGATCCGCTCGTCGACGCCGTACCCGATCGGTTCGTCGGCCGCGAGATCACGATAGACTGTCAATCGCCCCGATCGGTTCGGCTCCGTGGCGATACAACTAAGGTTCCGGCCGGAGTCAGTTCCGTACCGGAATACGTTGGCATCTTCCTCATGGCGCGTGGGGAGGCAACGAAAGCTCGCGAATAGATGCCGACTCGGACACAGAACCGATCGAACCAATCAGGACGTCGAACCGATCGAACCAATCAGGACGCCGAACCGATCGAACGCCAGTCGGACCAACCCATCCACGTACGCACCGCAACGAATGAATCTCGACGAACTCCGCTCGGTCCAGGGAACTGAACGCCAGAAGGACAGCCTCCAGCACCTTCGAGACGACTTCTACGAGGAGGTCGCCACGTACATCACCGACCTCAAATCCGCACGCGATCGGCGCGCCGACGCGGTCGACGAGCCGTTTGCGGATGCGGAAGTTCGACGGATCACAGACGAGATCGAAACCGCAGAAGATAACGCAAAGGCGCTGTACGAACGCCGCGTCGGGAAGGTGGTCAAACTCGCCAGCTTCGCGGCCGCAGACATGCCCGTCGACGAGGAGGGTATGGCGAGCCACGAACGTGAGCTATTCGGCGACCTCGTCGATCGGATCCAGCGCAACAAAGCGTCCGTTCTCGACGTCCTTTCGAACGGGGGTCCGAGCGACTCGCAGTCACCATCTCAGCGGCAACAATCACCACGATCGGCGGACGAATCCAATCGTACTGACGGGAGTGACGCGACCGAAACGCCCGCGAACGGAACCGACGGCGAGCAGGCAGCCGCCGCAGGCGATGAGGCGACACCGAACCAATCACAGACTGACGGGACGTTGATCGAAGCGATGGGAGATGGCCCCGACGAGCGCGGCTCTCATACGCCGATCGAACCGGACCCTGCCCCCGACGGCGTCCCCCCAGAGCAACCGGTTGCATCCGACCAGGACCGTCCGAACGTACCGGATGGGGGAACCCACACGCAAGGCGGTGAGACCCACACGCAAGACGATCGGACTCACACGCAAGACGATCGGACTCACACGCAAGACGATGGGACTCACGCGCAGGACGGACGTATCGAACGGACGACGGTCAAGATTACGGACGCCGTCGGGTCGATACTCGGCGTCGACGAACGAGAGTACGACCTCCGTCCGGAAGACGTCGTCCAGCTCCCGTCGGTTAACGCGAAACCGCTGCTCGATCGTGACGCGGCCGAACTGCTGGAATGATCGAGCGCCGCCGGTAGCACGACGTTCCCACCGGCACCCGCGCGAGTCGACGACTCGCAACTGTTTTGGTGGTACTCGTTACAGGAAATGTATGCTCGAGATTGGTGAGGACGCACCAGCGTTTACGCTACCGAACCACCACGGCGAGGACGTGTCGCTGTCGGAGTACGCCGGCGAGCACGTCGTCGTGTACTTTTATCCGCGGGCGGACACGCCGGGGTGTACGACGGAGGCCTGTGGGTTCAGGGACGCCTGGGATCGATTCGTAGACGCCGACGTATCGGTGCTCGGTGTTAGCGACGACCCGGTAGCAGACCTTGCGTCCTTCGCGGCGTCGTACGATCTGCCGTTCGATCTGCTCTCCGATGCGGACGGAACCGTCTCGACTCGATACGAATCCTACGGCGAAAAACAGATGTTCGGAAACACGTTCGATGGCGTCTTTCGAAACACCTACGTCGTCGGGCCAGCGGGCACTATCGTCGCGACGTTCGAGGGAGTCTCTCCGGACGGCCACGCCGAAGCAGTTCTCGAGACGATCGTCGAATCGTAACGACGGGACAGCCCAACAACCGCTCGTTTTACCGGAATACCGTCAGACACTGCCGTCGACGGTTTCGTCGATCGATCGCGACGAACGATCATGCCGCGAATCGAAAGTCGATCGCGATCGACAATCGAGAGATCGACTGCAGCGATCGGTCAGAATAACAAAATAATACAGATACCGACACGAGATCAATAACACACTTTATTGGACAATACATTCGTCGTACGTCGCCATTCCACGTGTGTCTCGCATTAATGCCGGAATTGACGTGTGAGCCCATCGATCGCGATCGTAAGACGAATAGAGTTCTTCATAGGAGAATGTATCTGGGCGAACCGACCGATACAGCATCGTCTGGACTAAATTCGATGGCACAAGGTACCTACGGGTGCTGTAGCTACGCGTTATGGTCGGACCAGTAATACTGTCCCGACCGAAAATCATCGTGAATTGTCAAATTCAAGTATAGTACTCAGATATATCACGTCAATCAGTAATGTCGGGTGTAGCCGATCGAACTCGATCAAAATGGGAAGACGGTTACACCGCCCGGTTAGGCGGCGGTGCCGAACCGCACCGAACGGTTCCAGATCGGGTGCGTCGTGGTTACTCCTGAGCGTCTTGTTTCGCGTGGAGCTTCGCCTGTTCTCGCGCGCTCGGGTTTACGGATTCTTTGAACGGAACTTCCGAAACCTTCGCGTACACCGGTTCGCCGGGCGCTTCGGCGTACTCGTCCGGCAGGTGGACCTGGAACTCGGTGTCGAGGTCGGTCTGATCTGCGGGGACGTGTGCGAGTGCGATGTTGGTTTCGAGGTCCGGGTTCCACCACGGCGAGGTGACGTAGCCCACCTTTTCGCCCGTGTCCGGATCGGAGACGAGCCAGAAGTCGGACGCGTAATCGGTGATCGGCTCGCCGGCCATCTTGAGACCGACCATCTTGAGGTTGAACGGATACTCGCCCTGTTCGATCAAGTCGCGTTGGCGTTCGAGTTCCTCCTTGCCGACGTAGTCTGCGTCCTTGTCGTCGGGCACCTGATAGGCGAGGTTGACCTGGAACGGCGACGTTTCGTGGTCCATGTCCTGGCCCCACGAGAGAATACCCGCGGCGATCCGCCGGTGATGAGACGGGGCGATCGCGTCGCCGCCGTGTGCCTTGACGGACTCTAAGACAGGATTCCAGACGGCTTCGGCGTTCTCCATCGAATCGCGGACGTAGATCTCGAAGCCTTTTTCGCCGGAGAATCCAGTCTGGCTGACCAGGACCGGGCAACCGTTCACTTCAGCCTCCATGAGGCCGTAGTACGGAATGTCGTGGACCTCTTCGCCGACGAGTTCCTCGAGAACGTCGATCGATTTCGGACCCTGGATCTGCATCGGCGAGACGTCGATCTCGTCGATCTCGACGTCGTATCCTTCGCCGACGTTGACCCCCTGCAGCCACTGCATGAGCGTCGAATCGGAGATCGAAAACCAAAACTCGTCCTCCGAGAGCCGCAGCAGGACGGGATCGTTCAGGATGCCGCCGTCCTCGTTGCAGAGGATGACGTACTTCCCGTGCATGGGTTCGATTTCCGTCGCATCTCGGGTGATGACGTAGTTCACAAGGTCTTCGGCGTCCGGACCTTTGACGCGAATTTGTCGTTCGACGGCGACGTTCCACAGCGTGACGTGGTTGACCAACAGGTCGTATTCTGCCATCGCCCCGCCGTCTTCGGGCTTGATCATTCCACGGGGGTGGTACATTCGGTTGTACACCGTCGCCCGCCAGCAGCCTTCCTCGACGGAGAGGTGCCAGAACGGAGATTTTCGGACGCGGGTCGAAATCAACAGTTCCATGTCGACGTCGCCCGTCTGCCGGAGGTTTCGCGGTACCATGCGATCGGACTGGTCGACGCTCGGTACGTTCGGATGTGAAGAATCCGTCGTCTGTGACGCTTCCTGGTCTGACATCTTTCGTATCTACGGCAGCTTACAATATTAAAAGACGGTGTTGATATACACAGCTGTTGATAAGGATATCCCTAATACAGTGATACGGGCTATGATTCGACCGAATCGAGCGGGCATATTCGGAGATAGTGTGAAATACAATTGCGGATTTCCTCGAAGTCCTTTTCGGAGTCTATGACAGCTACTAGCCAGGTATCTGGTGCAATATGGGTTATACAGGTAGTATTCGGAGTCCAGATAGGTAATGCGTGGGGTATCCGGGATGCTGTTTCGTACACCAACGCGGCGATCTGCGATTTCGGCTCTGTTGAAATCCTATATTCTCGACAATTATCTTGCCATAACAGCCGTTAGGCAGGTGTGCGGACTGATTGTTAGAGAAATCACCAGTTTCGATAGATAATTATGCGAGCGTGCTGCAAACACAGCGTGTATCTCTTGTGGGAACTTCACCAGAATAGACTGATTAGAGCGTCAGGTCTGTGCCTTATCATGAACTTCAATCCACTCTACTTTCCGTACATCTAAGACGCATTTCTCACAGATTACCTTATTTTCCAATCAGACGGTGACACCTCCGATTTAGGCTTATCGAAGAGCTGGCCGAGATAGGCCTTCCAGCGGTCGCGCGCTTCGGCGACTTCTCCTGCGTCCTGTCTTTCGAACCGACGTCGATGACGAGGACGTTTTCGTAGCCCTCCGCCCGGAACCGTCCGACGACCTCCTCGATCGTCTCCTCATCATTGTAGGTCGGAATGAGCACGCAGACGTACCCGGGGTCAACTATTGCCGGCGACCACTTAGGACCCCGACAAAAATGTGGGGGTCCATAGATAGCGATGTCGGTGGTGCGTCACTCGAGTGGTTCCCAACTTGCCGGCGGCATCGACAGAGCGTAGTCAGGAACCCCTGGAGCGCAGGCGTAATCAGGGACACCCGGCGTACATTTGTAGTCAGGGACTCCCGGAGTAGTGGCGTCGTCGGGAATGGCATGACTCGCCGCCTCCACACCCGCATCAGTTATTGTGGCCGAATCTTTGCTGACTAACCGACCGACATCGACGGGATATTCTCCTGTTTCGAAGACTTCGGAACCCGAGAAGGAATTATCGGGGAACAACGTATCACCAGGAAATAGCGCGTCACCGGGGAACAACGTATCACCGGGAAATAGCGTGTCACCGGGGAAGAAGACGAGACCCTCAACGAGTGTTTCCCGGTCCGGTTCGATACTGGGGTTAAGGTAGATTTCGTCCCACAGCATGACACTGCTGGTCGAAACGAGACGACCGACATCGGTTTCCGACACACCGTCTGCCAGTGCACGACGGACCGTTCCGCCAGCAACCGCGCCGATACCTTGCCGTGTGGGTGACAACACACCATCACCGGGAAGGTCCGGTTCGAGACGCTGCATTTCCCACGGATAGCCGTGGTCCTCCCAGTGTTCACCGAGAAAGACGAGGTCGTCTATTCGGAGGCTTCCCGGTTCGACGATTCGCCCGGACGAGACGAGACGTTCGCCCGAGAAAAAGAGGCGACCGACGGACAGTGCATCCCCCAGGGTCTTGACGAACTGCTCGTCGAGCAGCGCTCTGGCGGGAAGATGAACGACAACGTCAGCAGGTGCAATAGCGCGCGTGGTACGGTGTTGCCTATCGCTGGTCGACTGTTCTGGTTGGCCCCCGATCGACTCCCATTTTCCGTCCGGGATGAGCAGCCCGTAGGTTTCCCACCCGACCGAGACGAAGCCCCCAGCGCGAACGAGTTCGTTTCCAGCGCGACCGAGAACCAGTGCTGCGCCGGGTGAGACGAACGATGGAGTCATCATCCCCACATTGACGAGGTTTGCCGGGACCTGTTGTGGATTGTCCAGGGTATCGCCGGGGAACAGTGTATCTCCCGGAAAGAGAGCTTCACCAGGGAACCATGTGCCAATCGGAAAGAGAGTATCGCCGGGGAACAGCGTATCTCCTGGGAAAAGGATTGTTCCCTGTTGGAGCAGTATCTGTGTCGAATTGTCGATTTTTGACCAGTAGATTTCATCCCAGAGCAGGACGCCACTGATGTCGAGCAATCGGCCGACCTGGTTCTCATCGGCATCATCGTCGATGGCATCCGACAGTGACTCGAGGTCAACAACCACGAGGTCATCCCGGCCGACACCCGGACGACCCAGTACGTCGGGAGTCGGCGACAGTGTTTTCTCGTCCAATCGGCCGACATCGATTTCGTCCCACATGCCGCCGGGGAAAAACACCCGAAGGTCGTTAGCGTCTACGTCTGCAAGTCGGACGACGATGCGTGTGCCATCGTAGTCGAGGACGTGTCCGGGAAACACCGGATAGCCGGCTTGCTGGTCGCTGACGGCCTCAAGAAACTGCTCGTTGACAGCGGCACCCCCAGGAACTGTCACGACGGTTTCGTCCGGGCTGATGTCTTGAGTCGTCCGAAACTCGCCATTACGTGCCGGTTCGTCCTCGCTATCTACACTATCTGTCCCATCATCCCCGCCATCTACACCACTGGTGCCATCGTCTCCGCTGCCTTGGGACTGTTCGCCCGCATCTTCAATCTCCTCGAGATCTGAACAACCGGCCAACAAAAGTGCTGCACCAGCGGACGTGAGTAACATTTCACGCCGATTTGGCATCCAATTCGATAGTCTATGATTGTCTGACACAAACACACATTAAAACACAAATTACATAAATTTTCCTACACGGCCTCGTTGCTGGCACTGATGAGATGAAAGCCTGCTAAGTCCTCATACATGGATGAACAAATGGGGTGACAAAGGCTGACAACTAGACTGCGCGAAAAGATCTATCTGACATTAATTTTATGATTACGTCCTCTATATTCGGAGGACGCGGATCTAGTTGGTCAACGACATATTGTGTTTTAAACGGTAACAAGCAGAAATCCACGGGTCACCGCACCCGTGGATGAATGCGACAAACACCCGACTTAAACCGAATTTTCATGTAACCCGCACCCCACTAAACAGTTAGTGGAGCGGACCTACAAGTACCGAGTCTACCCGATCGAGGATGTGGCGAGCGAAGCTCGCAGACACATCAACATCTGTCGGGAAGTGTACAACCACGCACTCAGACTCTACGATTCTGCTCCAGACGGCGACAAACCAACGTACACCCAACTCCAGAACAAACTCCCTGCGTGGAAACGCAAGTGGAGCTCGTGGACGACAGTAAACTCGAAGTGCTTGCAGATGGCTGTCCGACGCATCTTCTCAAGCCTCAGTGTCCTCAAATCACTCAAATCCAACGGATTCAAGGTTGGGAAACTCAAGTGGAAGTCACCCCGAGAGTACCGCAGTATCGTGTTCAACCACTCCGGCTTCGACGTGGATAGTAACACGGGCCGAACCGAACACGCTACACTTGAACTCTCGAAACGCGGCACGATGGACGTAGACTACCACCGTCCACTCCCTGAAAACGGTACGATCAAAGAAGTTCGACTCAAGGAAGAAAAATCAGGGAAGTGGCACGCTTCGGTAGTGGTTGACCACGACCCAGAATACCCCGAGAAACCAGCCGTCGAAAACATCCAACTCGAAGATACCGTGGGGATTGACCTCGGCATCCTCAAGTTCACACACGATTCAGACGGCAACGCTGTCACACCGCTGGATGAGTCCGAAGACCGCGAACGAATCGAGAAACGCCACCGTACGCTGTCTCGCAAACAGCACGGCTCTGCGAACTGGGAGAAGGCCCGCGGGAAACTCGCGGAAGCCTACGAACGCTTGTCGAACAAGCGAAAGGACTTCATCGAGAAACTCACTCGTTCGTACACGACCCAGTATTCGGCGGTGTTCTTGGAGCAACTCAACGTTCGAGGAATGCTCGAACAGGACTCGAATGGGCGGAACATCGCGTCGATGTCGTGGAGTGATGCCATCCAGACGTTCAAGCGTCACGGTGACAAAAACGGGAGTCACGTCGTGACGGTTCCGCCAGAGGGGACAACGAAGCGGTGCGCTCGCTGTGAC
>JBNJFV010000063.1:0-13048 GCA_051747145.1 Halobacteriota archaeon | reverse complement strand
CAGGTGTTCCCATATCCGCAAATTTAAGCAACTGACACGCCTCCAGCGCACACATGGAGGTAGCCATAATCGGCGGGGCCGGTACCGTCGGGAGTACCACGGCGTACACGCTGGCTGTCGAACGCCCTGAGATCGACATCACGCTCGTCGACGTTGCCGAAGACGCTGCGAGGGGCCACAGCATCGACATCCGCCACGGTCGATCGTTCCCGATGCTTCCGCAGTTCGGCACGGGAGGCCCGTTAGGGTCGATTACCGCAGGGCCTTCCGATAGCGCGTCGCTTTCGGAGGCGGACGTCGCGATCGTAACCGCGAGCGTCCCTCGCCCACCGAATTCGGCGAAACGGGGCGGTCGGGCCGCGTTCCTCGATCGGAACCTCGAACTCGCACGTTCGATCGCTGCAATGTTACGCGAGCACGAACCGATGCCCGTCGTGGTGGTGAGCAACCCCGTCGATCGGATCACCGATCGCATCTGGCGGGAGACCGGCTGGGACCGCTCGTACGTGATGGGGTATTCGCTCTCGGAAACCGCCCGGGCGGCCGACAAGATCGCGACGATCCGCGACGTCCCCGCAAGCGAGGTCTACTGTCCGCTCGCGGGCGAACACGGCGAACACGTCGTCCCGCTTTTTTCGCGGTTGACGATCGGCGGCGAGCCGACGACCCTCACGGACACAGAACGGGCGACCGTGCGGGACTACGTTCGGGACGTCCCCTACGACGTGATCGAGCTGCGCGGGGCCGAAGAGACTTCGAGGTGGGTGACCGGTCAGGGCGTCACTCGGGTGATCTGCGGACTCGTCGACGACGGGCTCGACGGGGAGCCGATCGCGTTGTCGGTTCCCCTGGAGGGCGAATACGGCCTGTCGGACGTCTGTCTCAGCGTCCCGATCGAACTCTGTGAAGACGGCGTCGACACCGTTCTCGAGTGGGAGCTTCCGCCCGACGAACTGGACGCTCTGCACGAGGCGGCCGCATCCATCCGCGCCGACGTGGAGACGAACGCGGAGTGATCGAGACGCGAGTTTCAATCGGGCGATCGGGTGGTCGTTTTCAGCCCGTCGATTGGATGGTCAACTTGGCCCGTCGATCGCGGAGACTCCGACCTCGCCGATCGCGGTGAGTCCGTTCAATACCCAAGGTCCAATACGGTGTTTGCGACCAATCCGCAAAGGACCACTAGTAGCAACCCGACGAGGACCCAAAACGCCGCCGCCCAGCCGAACGAATCTGCCAGAAACCCGACGGCGACAGATCCCAGCGAACTGACGACGAGATAGACGGTTCGTACGAGCCCGAACCCGACACCCTGTTCGCGCTCGGAGAGTTCGTCCATGAATCGCGGTTCGACGGTGACCGCCATTCCCAGTCCCGTTCCGATCAACACGATCGCCGCGCCGATGCCGACGATTCCGGGCCCGACGACGAACAGTGCCATTCCCATGGCGCTCGTCACGAGACTCACGGCGATCGCCAAATCGCGACCGTAGCCGTCCGAAAGCCACCCGAGCGCGGGCTTTACGATCGCCTGCACGACGAAGTACGACGAGAAGATGATCCCCGCGGTCGTCGACGACAACCCTCGGTATTCGATCAGAAACGTCGGGAGGAACGACGCGGTCCCCTGCCAGACGAACGCTCCGACGGACGCGATCACGGCCGTAAACAGGATCGGCGGTCTACAGAGCAGGTCGACGACTGGATCGAGCCGTAATCGCTCCTTCATGGGCTGATCGGGCCGCTGTGGCTCGGTCGGTCGAACGCGGAGGACGAACAACACGAAAACCGGGAGTGCGACCGCCGTTCCGATCGCGACGGCGGGCCGCCACCCGTATCGAACGCCGATCCACGCGGCGGCGATCGGTGCGAGTAACCCACCGGCCGGCGCGCCGATCGTGTGGACGCCGATCGCCGTCCCGATGTTGTCGTAGGTCCGAGACAAAAGCGCCGTCGCGGTGCTGTAGTGCAATCCGGCGACGGCACCGAGAACGACGACGCTGAGTACGAACACCACGTAGCCGGGTGAGATCGCAACGAAAAAGCTCATCACGCCGGTGCCGCCGACGGCGACGAGAATGATGAGCCGTTCGCCGTAGCGGTCACCCAGAATCCCGCTTGGAAACTGCGCGAGCGCGTACGACAGCCACATGCCGGTCAACGCGAGGCCGATCACCGCGTTCGAGATCTCGAAATCAGCGGTGATCTGTGGCACGACCGGGCTGATAGCCAACCGACCGACCATCGTTGCGAAAAACGCGAACGTACAGAGTGTGAGAACGGTGTGTCTGTAACGCCAACGCATCGACAGATCGCTACCCCTTCACGATGTGCCCGCCGGTTACACCTACGAGTACGTCCACACGGGATGTCCGAACCATCTTATTCGGTTCGTACGACCATGACGGGCCGGTCGGCGTCCAGAAGCACCGTCTGGGTGATGCTTCCGAACAGCGCCTTCCCCACCGGGCTCCGTTTTCGACCGCCGAGGACCACGAGATCGGCGTCGAGGTCCGCTGCTTCCTCAAGGATTTCCTCGGAGACGTCCCCGTGTCGTCGGACGGTCGTCGCCTCGATGCCGTCGTTCGCCAGGCGATCGCGGACGGTGCGGACGGCATCGGGGAGCGCTTCGGCGTCGTACATGTCTTCTGAACTGACTTTCCCGCTTTCCGCACCGGTCACTTCGAACGCTTCGAAGACGTTGAGTACCGTTACGTCGACGCTCGCTTCCGCATCCGGAAGCGATGCGACGGCTTCTGCGATCCTCTCGGGGTCGTCCATCTCCGAATCTACGGCGATCAGTACGCGATACATACGGGTCAATCAACTGTACGTCTACTTTAATGTGTGTGTCGCGTCCGCCTGCACAACCGTAGTGACAGATTTACTCCGTGTCGGGAAGTGTTCTGATCGTTCGAACCGGGGTCACCACCGAAACAGCAGGGACGTTTTTCTCGGTTGCGTTGTAACTACCGGTAGATGACACACCAAACTGCGTCCGATTCCGAACGCGTTCGTGACCGACTAACCCTGTACAGACTTCACGGGTGTCCGTACTGCGAGCGAGTGGTCAGGTGGCTCGAGGAACACGACGTGCCGCACCGATCGCGGTTCGTCGCTGGCGAACACAGCCGCCGGGACGAAGTCGCCCGCGTCGCGGGGACGCGATCGGTCCCGCTTTTGATCGATCCGAACACCGGCGTGACGATGCCCGAGAGCGGTTCGATTCTCGAATATCTCGCGAAGACGTACGGCGATGGCGAAACGATCGCCGATCCGGCGACGCTCGACGTCGTCGAATTCCCTCCGTCAGCCCACCCGACTGTCGGGGAGACCGCTCCGGATTTCACGCGGCCGCTCGTCACCGACGAATCCTGGGCCGACGCGTCGCTGTCGTCGATCGCCTCGGCCACCGGTGCCGTATTGTTGGTGTTTTACCCGCTGAACTGGGGCGGCAAATCGATGTTCTGGTGGAAAGAGATCACAAACCGCGGGTGGGGGGACGAGACCGTCGACGTCGTCGGGATCGGGATCTCCCAACCGTTCGATCACCAGCGGTTCATCGAAGCGCGCGAGTTGCCATACCCGCTGTTCAGCGACCCGGCAAACGACGTCGCAGAAGCGTACGACGTCGTACACGACCTGGATGGGATGACGGGGGTTACAGAGCCGCGTCCCGCCACGTTCCTGCTCGATTCGGAGCGCACGATCGAGTACGCCTGGGTCGCCGACGAGTGGCCCCAGACGCCACCGTACGACGAAATCGAATCCGAGTTCGATCGACTGTAACTGGGTGGGTCTATATGCGGAGTTCGATCGGACGATCGCACGGTTGCCTCGTAGTCGCTTACCGTGGCGACGATCGAACCCGCTCAGCCGCTCACCGTGACGACGATCGCTCCAAGGACCACGACGAGTACCGCAAGGAGGAGTCTGATCGTCACCTGCTCGCTCTCTCGGAGGAAGATCGCAGCGAATCCGAGCACGATCAACGGGCTCGTCTGCATGATCGGGACGACGATTCCGACGCGGGAGACCGAAAGGCCGGCGTAATACGCAAGCAGGAAGCTCGTACTCAGTACGCCGGCGAGAACGTACCACCGCAACTCAGCGATCGGGATCTCACGTAGGTTCGGTAGCGATCGACTCCAGGCGAGATACGTGACGAACACGACGACTGCCGCGGCCGATTTGATCGTAAGGCCCACCAACACGCCCGTCCCCTCCCGGAGGCCGATCGTCGCGAAGATCGGTTCGAGGGCGAACAGGATCGCCGCACCGAGCGGTAACGCGAGGCCGAACCAGGGCGTCTCTCTGCCCGCGACTGCCGCGGTGCTCCCGTCCCACGTGATGAGCGCGAGTCCTCCGACGACGAGGACGACGCCCGCGAACTGCCCGGGCGTGACGAACTCGTCGAGAAAAACGACCGCGAAGACAGTCGCGTGAAGAGGCATCGACGCTTTGATCGGTTCCGCGCGGCTCGCGCCGATCCGTTTGATGCCGCTGTAAAACAAGATCCGACCGAGCATCGTGCCGACGACGCCCGCAGCTGCGAACGAGGCGATCGAACGCGGGGAGAGCGTGGGGTACGGATCGAAATACGCAGCGAGCGGAGCGAGAACGACCAGGTTTACGATCATCACGACCAGGAGGACGTCGGCCGCCGATCCGTGTTTCGTCGCCACGCGGATCGCAAGCGCCTGCCCGGCGAGAAAGCAGGCGGCTGCGATCGCAAGCAGTACACCCAATGTCGAGACCATCCGTCGTCGGGTGATCGACAAGCGACGCGCTTAGCTGTTGTGGGTCGATCGATGGGAACATCCCGACGTGCGTTCTGGCGGCGACCCCGAACGACTGGAATCTCGGTCGTCCCGAACGTTCATATAGCACACTGACGACCACTCAGCATGGCGAATCAGTGCCGATATCTGCAGTACCGTACCGACGGGCAGGAGATGGAGTTCGACACCCCACGTGCGTACTGCACCGCAGTCGATTCGTTCGTTCAGCCGATGCGCGCAGACATCTGCAATTATCGCTACGACCTGGACCCCGAGACGGATTGTGAGTACTACGAGGCCGCACAGGCGAGCGCGAACGATGACGGAGGCGATCGATGACCTACGACGACTACCTCGATTCGAAACCGGTCATCGTGACCGCGGCGTTGACAGGCGGCGTCCAGGGGAAAGAGACCGTCCCGAACCTGCCGGAGACGCCCGAAGAGATCGCCACCGCCGCCCGCGAGTGCGAATCGGCGGGTGCGAGCATCGTGCACCTGCACGCGCGGCGGCCAAATGGCGAACGCGCGTTTTCCACAGAGCGGTTTCAGGAGGTGACCGACGCGGTCCGATCGGCGACTGACGATGTCATCGTTCAGCACTCGACGGGCGGGACCGCCGCCGCCGACGAAATCAGGGCCGAGCCGCTCAGAACCGACCCCGCCCCCGAAATGGCCTCCCTCGACATGGGGCCGCTCAACCGGTATTCGAAACTCACAAGCGAGAACACGCGCGGGCTCGTCGACGACCTCCACGCGGAGATGCTCGATCGAGGCATCAAACCCGAACTCGAGGTGTTCAACGGCGGCCATCTCAACGAGTCGATGCGGATCTGGGACGAGTTGGAGTCACCGCCGTACGTCAACCTCGTCTTCGGTGGCGGCACGACGACGATCCCACACCCGCGGACCCTGCTGGCGTTAGTCGAAACGCTCCCCGAGGAGGCGGAATTCAACATCCTCGGATTCGGCCCTCACCAGCTTCCGATGACGACCCAGGGGTTGTTGTTGGGTGGGCACGTTCGGGTCGGCCTCGAGGACAACGCGTACTACCGCCGGGGCGAACCCGCCGAAAGCAACGCCCAGCTCGTCGAACGGGCGGTGCGGATCGCGACGGAACTGGAGCGCCCGATCGCCTCGCCCTCGGAGGCGCGATCGATGCTCGGGATGGACTGAATTACAGACGGTCGATCAGTCTCTCCGTTTCCCTTCGGCGATCAGATCGGCCGGGACCGTGTACGATCGGCCGGGACCGTGTACGATCGGCCGAGACCGTGTACGATCGGTCGGGACCGTGTACGATCGGCCAGGACCGTGTACGATCGGATCGGACGATATTCGAGCGGACGATCGCTCGATCTAAACGACCCTTCGCTCTAGACGATCCCTCGTTCTTCCAGTTCGACGACGTCTTCGGGTGCGTAGCCGAGTTCCCCGAGCACGTCGACGGTGTGTTCCCCGAGCGTCGGCGGAGCCCGGTTTTCAGCAAGTTCCAGCGTCGAGAAATTCACGGGGTTGCCCGGCGATCGGAGCGTCCCCAGTTCGGGGTGGTCCATCTCGGCGATCATGTCGCGCGCCTCGATGTGCGGGTCTTCGAGTACGTCCTCGACCGTGTTGAGCGGGGTGGCGGGGACGTCGTAGGCCGAAAGCTGCTCGTTCCATTCGGCCGTCGTTCGATCGAGGAATATCTCCTCGATGCGTTCGTCCAGCAGATCGCGGTTTTCGACCCGATCGTCGAACGTGGCGAACCGATCGTCGTCGATCCACTCGGTGCGATCGACCGCCCGACAGAAGTTCGGCCAGAGCGATTCGCTGACGACGCCGACGACGATGTACGAATCCGCCGTCTCGATCGCCTGATACGGCGAGAGGTTCGGGTGTTTCGTTCCCATCCGTCTCGGCACGTCGCCGCTCGCAAAGTAGTTGGTGACGTGATACAGGAGGAACTGAAAGCTGGTGTCTAATAACGCCAGATCCATGTACTGCCCCTCGCCCGTCCGTTCGCGGTGATACAGCGCCGTGAGTGTCGCGTACGTCGCTGTCATCGCACCGGATATGTCGCAGATGGAAATCCCCACGCGCGCCGGTTCTTCGGGCGATCCCGTGATGCTCATCATTCCGGATTCGCCCTGCAAGATGACGTCGAACGACTTTTTGTGCCGATACGGGCTGTCGTTCCCGTAGCCGGATATGTCACAGTAGATCAACCCCTCGTTGCGCTCCGAAAGCGTCTCGTAGTCCGCCCCGAAGGTCGCCTCCTTGTTCGGGCTGAAGTTCTGCAAAAAGACGTCCGCATCTTCGACGAGTCGATGCAGGATCGTCTGTCCCTCCTTGGTAGTGAGATCGAGGGTGACGCTCCGTTTGTTTCGGTTCAAGCTCACGAAGTACGCGGACAGCCCTTCGTATTTCGGCGAGTACGCGCGGGTGAGGTCGCCGTGTCCGGGACGTTCGATCTTTATCACGTCCGCGCCGAGATCCCCGAGCGTCTGTGATGCCATCGGTCCAACGAGGGCCTGCGTCGCGTCGATTACGGTGATGTCGCCTAACGGCTCCATTGCATCCTACATTCTACCGGTCGGGCACATATATTTTGAGACGGGGTGCTCAGGTGACGGAACCCATCGCCGACGACCCGACGGATCGACAGTCGACTCGATCGGCCGGTAATCAATCGATTGGCCCGACGAACGTCGGGTTCGGAGTCACTCGATCGCCCGTCGTGTCACTCAATCGCCTGCCGATACAGTTCGAGTGCGTGATCGTGACGGTCCAGAAGGTAGGACGTGTCCTTGCCGATGATCTGGAAATCGAACCCCTGATCGACGCGCTCGGGTGCGGCTTCCGGTTGGACGGTCAAGGTGCCGACGGGAACGCCCGCGTCGTGTCCGGCTGTTATCACGCGGTCCATCGCCTCGAGGAACGTTGGGTCGTCCCACTCGGCGAACACTCCGAGCGCCCCCGACAGATCGGCCGGCCCGGCGAACAGCGCGTCGATGCCATCCACGTTCGCGATGGCTTCGACGTTCTCCAGCCCCGCCCGCGTTTCGATCTGGGCGATCGTCACGAACGTCTCGCTCGCGGTTGCCACGTACGACTGGAAGTTCGACCCGTACGCCGAAGCACGGCCCGAGGCGATTCCCCGCGATCCCTCAGGCGGGTATCGAACCGATTCGACGAGCGACTCCGCCTGCGCCGGGGTGTCGATCATCGGTACCATCACGCCGGAGACGCCGGTGTCGAGCACGCGCTTGAGGTAGACCGGATCGTTCCATGGGACCCGAATGACCGTCCCCGTGTCGCCCGGGGTCGCCTCGATCGCTCGATGCATGTTCTCGACCGTTTCGAGCGTCGTCGTCGTGTGTTCGGTGTCGATGAGGACGAAGTCGAACGGTTTGGTTGCGCTCACTTCCGCCACCGTCGGGTTTCCGATAGAGACCCACGTTGCAGAAAGGTGCGATTGGCGATCGAACGCCGCCTTGAGGTTCTTGCTCATCGTATCCCCGTCGATATGCGAATCAGCTCGGTAGGACGAAGGCTGTCCGAACGGCTACGGCTACGTCGCTTTCGAACCCTCCCGGATCGGTCGGGTCTTCGCTCGATGAATGCGTCCATCTTCGCATCGAGTCGTCGCGGGAGCCGCATAAAGGTCTTGGCGTCTCGATCGGCCACGCGAGTCCGCTGATCCGACCGAGCTTTCGAGGGGTGACGGAAACGAACGTTTATGATGTGGTAGAAAGTAACACGAAATATGACGGCCGACGTGGACGGTGACCACCCACCGGACGGGAACGGCGGACAAACTATAGCCACGAAGATATCGACGCGAAGCGATCGGCTCCGCGAGCGAATCGGACGGGTTATGCCGGATAGTACGACGCGGCTAAAGCAGTCGTTCAAGCTCGCATTCAGTATCGCGCTGACGGTACTTCTCGGGTATTGGGTGTTGGCGTACCAGTACGACGTCGTGTGGTTCGAATTCTGAACTCGGAGGGGTGCGCGCAGTTCGATCGGTACGTACACGGATGCACCCACGTGACGGTATCGTCCCTGAGCGCGTGGTACAGTTTTACAATGTCACACAGTCCCACAAGTTTATTACTACCTAATCATTAATTAGGAATGGAATGGCAAAGAAATTTCCATCTAGACGACGGTTCCTGCAAAGCACAGCCGGATTGGGCGTTGTCGGATTAGCCGGGTGTACCGGTGACGGCAACGGCAACGGAAATGGTAACGGCAACGGCAACGGCAACGGCAACGGTAACGGAAACGGTAACGGAAACGGCAACGGTAACGGAAACGGCAACGGTAACGGTAACGGAAATGGAAACGGTGACGACGTCGTCAACATGCGCGTTGGATCCTCGACGCAAGGGTCCACGGTTTTCCAGACGTCCCAGGCGCTTCAACGTGTTCTCCGCGAAAATTCGGACACGGTCCGATGGGATACCCAAACGACCGGTGGTGATCCCGCTAGTATCCGTATCTACAACGAGGGCGACCTCGAGGCGTACGGCCTAACCAACTTCACCCAAAAACAGGCCATAAACGGTGAAGGGCCGTTCGAGGGCGAGGATCTGGAAGCGCCGAATCAGGGGTTCACCTACTTCGTTCGCGACGACTTCTTCTGGGCCGTCGATGGATCGGGCATCGAGACGACCGACGACATGTTGGGTCGCAACTTCCACATGCTCCAGCCCGGATGGGGGACGCGCGAGATGTTCGTCCAAATCATGCAGACGGGCGGTGGCGAGGATTTACTCGCACAACTCGAAGAGAACGTCGTCAACGTCGACGTTGCTGACGTCGCCGGGGGTGTCGAAGAGGGCAACATCGAGTGTGGTATCGGCTACGGTGCCAACGAGGTCAACCTCCCATCGTGGTTCGCGGAGGTCGACGCCCGATCAGACATCCATCTGGTCGAGATGACCGATCAGTTCCGCGAAGTGTTCGAATCGTCCCCGCTTGCGCCGTACTTCGAGAAGGAACCCTACGGGTTCGAGCAGGAAGTCGGCGACACCCTGCAGGGATGGCAGCTGCTCTTCCAGTACTTTTTCAGCCCGGACGTATCCGCGGATGCGGTCTACGAGGTGTTGCAGATCGCTCACGATCACTACGAGAGCGTCCAGGAGGGACAGCCGGCGTTCTTGCCGTACGGGGAGAACCCCGAACACTTCATCACCGCGATCGAGTCGGACTTCATCCCGGTCCACCCGGGCGCAGCGGACTTCTACGAGGACAACGACCTCTGGGACGACAGCTGGGAACGGGGCGAGTGACGCGTCGCCGACGAGGGGAACTTTATTTTTGGACGGACAGATCAGCCACAGACCGGTACGTATCGTTCGCTGAGTCGCGTCGTGATCGTCGACGACCCCCACCGAGTGTTCACGTGGACGGATTATCTCGTGAGCGCGATCGACCTGTAACGGTGCGACGACGACAATTGATCACGAATGTCGATCGAACGCGTATGAGAGACCAAAACGAATGAGTCGACAGGGCGTTAGAGGCGGCGGCGAACCGACGCGTGTACGTTCGTGATGTTCGTGCCGTTCACCGTCATGACCTGCCAGGCGAACAGGGCGAACGTGAGCGCAAACGTGCCGACTCGGACGATTTCGCTTGGGTGGGTCATAATCAGAACGCCCAGGACGACGAAAACGACTCTGAGTGAGTAGTTTGCTGGCCGAGACGAGAACGCCTTTCCGTAGTAGTTCAGCCCGTGGACGAGCGCCGCGGCGCCGAATAAAAGCAGTGTAGACGAGAATAGCTTGTACATCGTCAACTCACCGAGAATGATCTCTGGGTTGTAGATGAACGTGAACGGGAGCACGAAAAGCGGCGCCGATATTTTGAGCGCCTCCAGCGCCGATGCCCAGAAGTTCGATTGGGCGATGCCGGTCGTCACGACGACCGCGATGGCGATCGGCGGCGTGATCCCCGACAGGATCGCCGCGTAGAAGACGAAGTAGTGGACTGTCAACCGAGACAGCTCGAACCCTTCGATGAGCGCCGGTGCAACGAGGAGCGCGACGATGGTGTAAGCGGCCACCGTCGGCATGCCCAGACCGAGAATGATGCAGATGATCATCGCGAGTACCAACGCGATGATGAGGACACCTCCCGAGAGGTCCATCAACGCGAGCGCCAATTTTCCGGGGACGCCGGTCGTAACCAGGATGTCGACGATTCCGTTGATCGCGGCGACGATGACCGCGATGGGCGCGAACGTGATCGCACCGAACCGGAGCCCGTCCACCGTCTCCTGAAGGACGCTCCTGATCGTCGCATCGCCCCAGCCGAGTGCGCGTTCGATGAACGGGAACGTGACCCCGGTGGCCACCATTGCGAGCGACGTGTACAGCGCCGCGGTCATGACGGTCCACTGTGCGATACCGAGCGTGTAGACGAGTATGATGAACGGGATCGCCAGTTTGGCGGTTTCCAGGAGGAATTCGGGCCTGGATTTCGACTCCCCGATGTCGGTTTCCGATTCGACGTTGATGCCCGTTTTGATGTCCTGGTTGATCGCGGCGTAGTGGACGGCGATCGCGACCGAAATGTAAAAGACGAATGCCGGGACGATTCCCGCGACGACGACTTCGAAGTACGATATTCCGAGGATAGAGGCCATAATGAAGGCTGCAGCGCCCATAACGGGTGGCATAATTTGTCCGCCCGAGGAGGCGACCGCTTCGATGCCCGCAGCCGTCGATTTCTTCATTCCGGCTTCCTTCATCAGCGGGATCGTAACCGAGCCCGTCATCGCCGCGTTCGCGACCTGTGCACCGTTGATCGATCCGATCGCCAGACTCGCGACGACAGCCGACTGCGCGATGCCCGAGCGGACGTATTCGGACGCCCGGAACGCGATGCGCATCACGTAATCGAACGCGCCGTAGCCGTTCAAAAAGCCCGCGTACAGGAGAAACAGCGAAACCCACGCGGCGACGATGCCGCTGATCGAGCCGAAGAATCCGTCGAAGTCCATCACGAACACGTTCAGAATGCGCGTGAGACTCAACCCGCCGTGACCGAGAATCCCGGGGAGATGGCTACCGAGCCAGGCGTAGAGGGCACCGCCCGCAATGACGCCCAGAAACGCCATTCCGAACGCCCGGTGAATGAGATAAAACATCGTAAGCGTGAACAGGAGAGCGAGAACGTACTCGTGGTGGAACGCCGTCCCGGTACGCATGAACAACAAGGTCTCGAAGTTGACAATCAGGTACACGGAAGTGATGATGACGACGATTAGATTGAGGAACAGAAGGTAGCCGTCGAGGTAATCGCGATCGTCGAATGCACCGATCGCCTCGTTGAGGATGTAAATCACGAACGCCAGCCCGAATAGGCCCACTGTGAACAACGCTCGGGGCATCCGCTGCGTGAACGCGTAGTATATGGCAAGGCTCCACAACGCGATCGCAAGGAGTGTGATAATTGTACCGAGCGCTGCTGAAGGGTCGATAGTAAATCGAGACCGATGTTCGGTCATACTGAAGATATCACGCATTGACCGTGATAAAGATTCTGTCCCGTGATAAGGATTACCTAACTGTGTTCGCCGACGATTGTCGCAGTGCCGAGTTGACGGACGGCGAGCTGTGTCCACCGAGCCCGTAGTGCCCACGGAGCCCGTAGTGCCCACGTAGTGGCTCACAGCGCACAGAATTTCGCGTGTCAAATAGATCGGCCACGCTGGTAGCCAACACCCACACTGCCAACCGGCTTCTTGCAGCCCATACACGCGGCGGTCCAATAGTGGCGACGCCGGATTACGTGCCGGTGACACCGGCAGGCAACATCCTCGGGAAAAGGTTTTCTGATCGGTCAGACAACGATCGGGTATGTCTGAAACAACCGAGCTGGAACGCTCGGAGTCGGTCGGTCACTGTACGATCGTCGGTGCCGGAACCATGGGGCACGGTATCGCCGTCGCGTTCGCCGTCGGGGGCTGCGACGTTACGCTCTACGATGCAAACGAGGCGGCGTTACGGGCGGCCAGAACGAAGGTTCGAACGGCAGTGTCGACCCTCGCATCACACGACGCCTGTGGGATCGACGACGAAGCGGCAGTCGTCGGGGCGATCGAGTACGAGCCGTCGCTGTCGGCGGCGGTCGAGACGGCCGACATCGTCGCCGAGGCGGTCCCCGAGGACTTACAGCTCAAAATCGACGTCCTTCGGGCCGTCGAACGGAACGCTCCACCGGACGCCATATTCGCGTCGAATACGTCGTCACTTTCGATCACCGAACTAGGAG
>JBNJFV010000062.1:8525-13328 GCA_051747145.1 Halobacteriota archaeon | reverse complement strand
GCGGAGTAACCGCCTGGAATCTGCTGTCGATCGCCCCCACGATTCTCGACACGTAAGCAGTGTGGTCGATCGAACGGGTGGTCACCGGACTGTCGACCACTCGCCCTCGGAAGGGACAAATACCAGTTTGCGCATCCACAAAGCGTTCAGTATAGGTCACGGTAGCTGTCTGTATGCCTCGCGACCCCAACACAGATCCGTTCGCGGATAGACGCCGAACGCTTCAAGCGATCGGTGGACTCCTCGTAGCGACCCAGTTCGCCGGCTGTCTGGGGGACGACAGCGAATCGACTACGGAGACGCCGACACAGACCGAACCGACCGACGACACGACCGACGACGCGACCGACGACGCGACCGACGACGTGACCGACGACGAGACCGACGAGACGAACGGCGAATCCGAACGTTCGGCCCTCTCGCAGCTCGTCGCCGACACCACGGACTTCGCGTTCGACCTCCACCGAACTCTCGCATCCACCTCGCCGGACGAAAACCTACTCGCCTCGCCTTACAGCGTCTCCGTCGCACTCGCGATGACGTACGCTGGCGCACGGGGCGAAACCGCAGCCCAGATGCGATCGGCACTCAGATTCGAACTGGACGACGAAGCGGTACACCCCGCGTTCGGGGAGTTGACAAAGCAGTTGAACTCGAAGGCGGCAGACCGATCGAACGCCGAGACAGACGCTGATGGAGACCAAAACGGAGACGGAGACGAAGACAAAGACGGGGACGGAGACGACCCGATCGAGTTCACCCTCACCCTCGCAAACTCGGTGTGGGGGCAAACGGCGTATCCGTGGCACGACGAGTATGTCGAACTCCTCGAATCGAATTACGGGGCGGGGATGAACGAAGTCGATTACGCGTCCGACGCCGACGGTGCCAGAGCGGAGATCAACGAGTGGGTCGCCGATCGGACCGAAGATCGGATCGACGAACTGCTCCCGCCGGGGTCGCTCGATTCGCTCACACGGTTGGTGTTGACCAACGCCGTCTACTTTGCGGCCAACTGGGAACGGCCGTTTCCCGAGGGGCGAACGAGCGATCGACCGTTCACCGCGATCGACGGCACGACCTCGACGGTCCCCACGATGTCGATCGAGGATCGCTTCCCGTACGCCGAACACGAGGGCGCACAGCTTGTAGCCCTCCCATACGAGGGCGGCGAGATTGCGATGACGCTCGTGTTACCACCGGAAGGAGAGTTCGAAGCGTTCGAAGCGCGAGTCGACGCGTCGTGGTTCTCGGCGGCGCGAGACGCAATGGGTCGATCGGACGGGACGGTCAGGCTGCCGAAGTTCGGATTCGAATCCGGCTTCCAACTGGCGGACGCGCTGGTCGAACTCGGGATGCCGATCGCTTTCGAAGACGGCGAGGCGGATTTTTCCGGCATGGCCGATCTCGAAGCGACCGGCGAGGAGCTTTTCGTCTGGGATGTCTACCACGACACGTTCATCCACGTGGACGAAACCGGCACCGAAGCTGCGGCTGCGACGGGCGTCGTCGGCGGCGTGGAGTCCGCACCCGTAGATCCGTTCGAGTTCGACGCCGATCGGCCCTTCCTCGTTGCGATCTGCGATCGCGACACCGCCACACTCCTGTTTCTCGGCCGGGTCGTCGACGCGGCCGCGGCGGCACCCGAGTGATCGATCGAGGTCGATACACGATCGAATCACTGGATCACGACATGCATTCGCGCTCCGGCGGGAGAACAGCAACTTTATCAGTCGCTCGGGGCGAAACCCTCACACGATTACTCTTAGGAGGTCAATGGTGACACAAGACCACACACAACCGGAGGTGAACATCGGACTCGTCGGCCACGTCGACCACGGGAAGACGACGCTCGTACAGGCGTTGAGCGGTTCGTGGACAGACCAGCACTCAGAGGAGATGAAGCGCGGAATCTCCATCCGACTTGGGTACGCGGACGCGACGTTCCGCACGTGCCCCGACGTCGACGAACCCGAATGTTACACCGTCGAGGAGACGTGTCCTGACGGGACAGAAAGCGAGGTGCTACGGACGGTTTCGTTCGTCGACGCGCCGGGACACGAGACGCTGATGGCGACGATGCTTTCGGGCGCCGCGCTGATGGACGGTGCGGTCCTCGTCGTCTCGGCGACCGAGGACGTTCCGCAGGCGCAAACCGAAGAACACCTCATGGCGCTGGACATCATCGGGATCGAAAACATCGTCATCGCACAGAACAAGATCGACCTCGTCGATCGCGACCGCGCCGTCGACCACTACGAACAGATCCAGGAGTTCGTCAGCGGGACCGTCGCGGAGGGCGCGCCGATCGTTCCCGTGAGCGCCGGACAGAACGTCAACATGGATCTCCTCATCGGCGCGATCGAGGAGACGATCCCGACGCCAGACCGCGACGAGTCGGACGATCCGCGGATGTTCGTCGCCCGGAGCTTCGACATCAATCGACCCGGAACGACGTGGGAGTCGCTGTCGGGCGGCGTCGTCGGCGGCAGCCTCGTCGACGGGAAGCTCTCGGTCGGCGACGAGATCGAACTTCGCCCCGGAAGACAGGTCGAATCGGGCGGTAAATCCGAGTGGCGATCGCTCGAAACGACCGTTCGATCCCTGCAGGCTGGCAGTCAAAGCGCCGAGGAGGTCACGCCGGGTGGCCTCATCGGCGTCGGGACCGGCCTGGATCCGAGCCTCACCAAAGGCGACGCGCTCGCCGGACAGGTCGCCGGACGGCCGGGGACGCTTCCACCGACGCGCGAGGCGTTCGAGATGGAGGTCGACCTCCTCGATCGAGTCGTTGGCGAAGACGGCGACGTCGACGAGATCACGACCGGCGAGCCGCTCATGCTCACCGTGGGGACGGCGACGACAGTCGGCGCGGTCACGAGCGCTCGCACCGGCGAGTGCGAAGTGAAGCTGAAACGTCCCGTCTGTGCGGCAGCCGGCGCGAAAATCGCGATCAACCGCCGCGTCGGCGCTCGATGGCGGCTCATCGGCGTCGGAACGCTTCGGGACTGACGCGGAGACGGACCGACGGCAGACGACTACTCACCGATCGACGGCAAACGACAGCAGACGACAGATGGAGACCGTAGCGATGGACACGAACGCGCTCATGATGCCGGTCGAACTCGACGTTCGGGTGTTCGACGAACTCGATCGCGTTCTCGGGCTCGACGCGATCGAACTCGTCGTCCCGGCGGCTGTCGTCTGCGAACTCGCCTCGCTCGCGGCTGGAGGCGGGACGGAGGCGACCGCCGCGGCGGTCGGCTCGGACCTCGCAGAACGCTGTCGGACGGTCCAAACGGACGCGACGTACGCGGACGACGCGATGGTGGAACTCGCCGAAACGGGTGCGATCGACTACGCCGTGACGAACGATGCCCCCTTGCGCGAACGGCTGCTCGAACGCGGCGTTCGCGTAATTGGTATAAGGGGTCGCAACACACTGGAAATAACAGAGCCATAATATGTACAAACGGGTACGACTCAAAGATACGGTCGAGGTGCCGCCAAAACACCTGGCGGATGTAACCCCTGAGCGGGTGAAAGCCCTGCTGCAGGACAAACTCGAGGGACGAATGGACGAAGACGTCGGAAGCGTCGTGAGCGTGACGAAGGTTCACGACATCGGTGAGGGCGCGGTGTTGCCCAGCCGACCCGGCGTCTACTACGAAGCGGAATTCGACGCGATCACGTTCGATCCGGACATGCAGGAGGTCGCAGACGGGACGGTCGTCGAGGTCGTCGAGTTCGGTGCCTTCGTCGGGATCGGCCCCATCGACGGGCTGTTGCACGTCTCACAGATCTCCGATCAGTATCTGGCGTTCGACGGCGAGAACCAACAGCTCGCCTCGACGGAGTCCAACGAGACGCTCGGCGTCGAAGACCCGGTCAGGGTGCGAATCGTCACGAAAAGCATCGACGAGCGGAACCCGCGCGACTCGAAGATCGGCCTGACGGCGAAACAACCCGGACTCGGCAAACACGCGTGGCTCGAACGCGATCGCCGGCGTCGCGAACAGGACGCACCGGTGGGGGACGAGTAGATGGCCCGAGCGCGGCTGGCCTGTCGGGAGTGTCACTTCGTCAACGATCCCGACACCCAGGTCTGCGAACTCTGCGGCTCCTCGAGTCTCACGGAGGACTGGGCGGGGTACGTGGTCATCACCCACCCCGAGGAAAGCGAGATCGCCGCGGAGATGAACGTCACCGAACCCGGCGGCTACGCGCTGAAGGTCCGCTAACCGACGGATGCTCACGCTACCGGAGTCGCTTCGATCGGCGTTCAAAGAGCCGCTCGGGGCAATCTACGCGGACGCGGAGACGCTTCTTGCGGCGATCACAGAGGCCGCCGAAACGTACGATCGAGACCCGTACGTGATCGCCGTCGGCGACATCGTCACCTACCACCTTCGAACCGGCGGCTACGACCCGGACGTCGCGGTCATCGACGGGAAGACGAAACGCGAGTCGGTCCATTCGGAGATCGCACAGGTGCTCGACGGCGAGAACCTCCGAATCGAGGTCGAGAACCCGCAGGCTTCGGTCACCGACGCGGCCCTGCGGGCGCTTCGGACCGCGATCGACGAGGAGGATCGGACGGTCATACACGTCTGCGGCGAGGAGGACCTTCTCGCGCTTCCGGCCATCATCGCCGCCCCGCTCGGTGCGTCGATCGTCTACGGACAACCGGACGAGGGGATGGTTCACGTGCCGGTGACCGCAGAGACGAAGCGAGACGCCCGATCGTTGTTCGTTCGATTCGACGGGGACACCGAGGCCGCACTGGAACGGATCGAACGGGACTGA
>JBNJFV010000062.1:0-8425 GCA_051747145.1 Halobacteriota archaeon | reverse complement strand
CGATCGGCCAAATTCGACGATCCCGATCGACGAACCACCTACTGTTGATTTCGATAGCGCTCGATCGGCGGGCGCTGGAGGGCCGTCGCGATCGGATCGTCGAGCGAAAGCCGCATCTCGTGCGTGAAGCCGTTCGAATCGACGGTTTCGAAGCCGAGCCGCCTGTAGACGTTGTAGGCGCGTCGGTTCGAGCGTTCGACCTCCAGGACGATCGCCGACCGTCCCGCAGCCGCCGCGTGTGCGAGAAGCTGTTTGCAAAGCTCGGTTCCGATCCCGCGATCGTGGTGGGCTGGATCGACGAAGACGGCCAGTTCGGGCTCGTCGTCGGTCTGTGCCGTGTAGACGGCGTGGCCGAGCACCGTCCCGTCGTGTTCGGCGACGACGTTGTACCCCGACTCGAGGAGCGACGACAGCCACGCGTCGATCCGTGCCTCCGTCGCCGGTGGCAGGCCCTGAGCGACGTGGGCTCGCGGAAACTCACTATACATCGCGACGAGCGGTTCCCGATCGAACTCGCCGAACGGTCGAACCCGCACCCGCCGTCCGGTTTTGTCGACGAACATCGGACACCGCGGCGGACAGTGGGCCGTCCCAACGCACTCGCGGGGATCCCACGCGTCCACCTGCGTTCGGGGCGATTCGGGGAGACACGCGATCTGACCGGCGGGCAACGCTGGCGGGTCGTTCGAGAGACGCCGCCCAGAATCGTCACCGGGAGCGTCCCCGGGTCCGACCGTCGATCCGTCTCGGTTGGGACGTGAACGCATCATACGTGGGTTTACGGTATCGGTCTACTAACGGCCTGTGTGAAGTCTCACCAGATGAGAATCCCGCGCGCCGAGCCCTTCGAAATCCTTTTACTCCTTTCGGGGGGATGGTAACACAACTGACCTATGGACGTCGAAATCATCTCAGAGGACGAAAACCCAATGTTGCACCGTACGGACATCCGATTCCAGATCATTCACGACGAAGCGACCCCCTCGCGGCTGTCGGTTCGTGACTCGCTGGCGGCCAAACTGGACAAATCGTCCGACGAAGTCGTCGTACACGAACTACAGACGAAGTTCGGCATGCGCAAAACGATCGGCTACGCGAAAGTCTACGAATCGTCGGATTTCGCGCGTGACGTCGAACAAGAGTACATGCTAGAGCGCAACAAGATCAGCGCTGGCGAGGAGGCCGACGTCGACGCCGAAGCCGAAGAGGCCTGATCGATCGAGACACCGAATGCGCATTCTCGGCATCGAAGGAACCGCGTGGGCGGCGAGCGCCGCGCTCTACGACACCGACACCGACGCCGAGGCAGTCTTCATCGAGTCCGATCCGTACGAACCAGAAAGCGGCGGCATTCACCCGCGCGAGGCCGCAGAACACATGTCCGGGGCGATACCGGCGGTGATCGACGCCGTCCTTCGACACGCCGCCGAGACGGCACCTGACGGAACCGCAGGCCCCGCCATCGACTGTGTGGCGTTCTCGCGGGGACCGGGGTTGGGACCGTGTCTTCGGATCGCCGGCACGGCGGCTCGATCGGCCGCCGGGGCGCTTTCGGTCCCGCTCGTCGGCGTCAACCACATGATCGCCCACCTGGAGATCGGCCGGCACGAGTCGGGGTTCGATTCGCCGGTCTGTCTGAACGCCAGCGGTGCGAACGCGCACCTGCTTGGGTATCACAACGGTCGGTACCGGGTACTCGGCGAGACGATGGACACCGGCGTCGGGAACGCGATCGACAAGTTCACCCGGCACCTCGGCTGGACGCACCCCGGCGGCCCGAAAGTGGAAGCCGCCGCGAAAACGGGTGAATTCATCGACCTCCCGTACGTCGTCAAGGGGATGGACTTTTCGTTTTCGGGGATTATGAGCGCCGCGAAGGCGGCCGTCGACGACGGCGAGGCGATCGATGACGTCTGCTTTTCGCTGCAAGAACACGTCTTCGGAATGTTGACGGAGGTATCCGAACGGGCGCTCTCGCTGACGGGCACCGACGAACTCGTCCTCGGCGGTGGGGTCGGACAGAACGACCGGCTCAGGGAGATGTTGAAAGCCATGTGTGCCGAACGCGGGGCGTCGTTTTACGCGCCCGAACCGCGGTTCCTGGGAGACAACGCCGGCATGATCGCCGTCCTCGGTGCGAAGATGTACGCCGCGGGCGACGTGATTTCGATCGACGAGTCGTCGATCGATCCGAACTTCCGACCCGATCAGGTCCCGGTGACGTGGCGCAGCGACGCGGAGTCGGTGGTGGGCGATCCGACCGGCGAGTCGGTCCGGCGAGGTGCCGAAGCGATCGTCGAACCCTTCGAGGCCGAACCGGACGCCGCCTCGGCTTCGATACCGACGCCCGCGATCCGGAAACGACGACTGCCGAAAGCCTACCGCCATCCCGAGTTGGACGCGTCGATCCGCCGACGCCGGACGGTTTCGGAGGCGCGGTTGACGAGCGAGGCCCGTCGGGTGGGCGTTCCGACGCCGTTCGTCTGGGACGTCGACGTCCCGGCGGCGACGATCACCGTCCAGTCTGTCGGGGACCGCGATCTCGCAGGCGAGCTAACGCCCGATCGGGTCCGGTCGGTCGGCGAACACCTCGCGCGGCTCCACGGCGTCGGGATCGTCCACGGCGATCCGACGACGCGAAACGTCCGCATCGACGCGGAGCGGACGTACCTGATCGACTTCGGGTTGGGTTTTCACTCCGGGCACGTCGAGGATCACGCGATGGACCTGCACGTGTTCAAACAGAGCCTCGGCGGAACCGCCGCAGATCCGAAAACGCTGTACGCGGCGGCCGAGGACGGCTACCGCGAGATCGGCGACTCGGCCGTCATCGATCGGCTCCGAACGATCGAGGGGCGCGGTCGGTATCAGCCAGATCCTTAACCTCACCGTTCGTTCCAGAGTGTAATGGGCCGCGACGACCGAACGACGGGCGCGTCCGACGACGCTCGGACGCACTCTCGTCGTGCGCTGTTGCGAACGCTCGGCGGAGGAGCGGCGATCGGAGCGGCGAGCTCGCTTTCGGGCTGTCTGGACGGCGATCGCTGTGCGGTCGTCTACGAGGGGACAGACAGCGTCGACGCCGGGGGCGAACGGAGCCAACTGCTGACGCTGTCGACCGAAACGCGGATCTACGTCCGATCGGAGCATCGTCGAGGCGCGCGCCCGAGCGTCCGAATCGACGGTCCAGACGACGAGCCAGTGTTCGAAACCGCACGAGAACAGTACGTCGAAGCCGTCTACGAAGCGACAGCCGACGGTCCACACCGCGTCCGGCTCCGGAACGAAAGTGCCGTCGAAACCGGCGTGTGGGCGACGACGATCGTCGTCTACGACGGGTGGTGTCCGGAGGTGTTTTGAGGTGAGCGAAGCGAAAACGCCCGCAGACCGGATCGAACAGGTCGTCGTTGTCACCGTCGCGATCGTCGCGTCGGTGCTCGCCGTCGCTGCGGCGTCGCTGTGGACGGCGACCGCAACGATCGGGGTCGGTGCCGGCCTCGCGATCGGCTGGGCGAGCGCGATCGCCGCCCGATGGTCTTCGCCGGTGCTTTCGGCCCTGCTATCGGCGGTCTGCGTCACCGCGATACTCGCACCGACCGCGGCGATCGTCGCGGGGTCGATCCACCTGGCTCCGCTCGACGCGTCGGTCACCGGCTACATCATCGGGACGATCGGGATCTGGGGGATGATCGTCGGCGTGTCGACGCTCGGGTTCGGACTCGGCGCAATCGTCGCCCTCGGCATGGCGATGGTGCTGACGACCGCCCTCGCCGGGTGGGTCGTCGGGCACCCGGTGACGCTGTTGGGCTTCGTGCTCGGTGGGGTGCTCACCGCGACGCTGGTGTACGGGGGGTCGATTATCGGCCGACAGACCTTCTCGTCGGGCGAGGGCGCGTCGTCGGGGGATCCGCTCGTCGTGTCGGTAGAGTTTGCGACCGTCGCCGTCGTCGCCTCGACGGTGCCGTTCGGTGCCCGTGCGATCGGCCTGTTCCCGCTCGGAGGTATCGGACCGTTTCTCGTGGGTGTGGGCCTCACAGCTGCCGGGGCGCGTTCGATCGGCCGGCTCCGCGCCAGGGTGGACGCCGATCGGCTGTCGTGGTACACCGAACGGCTCGTCGAGAGCGCGCTCCGGACGGCCGCAGAGATCAAAGCGACGGTACAACGCGTTACGGGCTGGACGGGGGAGACGCACACGGAGCCGGCAGATCGCGTCGAGGACGCGTCGTCGATCGTCGCCGCCGCGCCGGTGCGGGTGCCTGCTGCCCACCAGTTCCTCGCGGACGCACAGAGCAGCCTCGTCGGCGGAGACCCGAACCGCGCCACTGCGGCGGCGGCGGTCGCGACGGCGCTTGCAGAACGCGTGCCGCCGACAGACGCGTACATCGACGGCGCGTCGCGCTTCCTCGAAGCACTCGTGACAGACCCCGGATCGATGGGAGTTTCGACCGCCGATCTCAGCGACGCCCGCGACTCCCACGAGGCCGGGTCCGAAGACGAAGCGCGGACGATCGCCGAGAACGCGGTCGCGGCGGCGATCGGCGAGTCGAAGGGGCTTTTCGAACTCGTCGTCCAGCAGATCGAATCCGCGCGCGAGCGACGAGGATCCGGTTCGGTCGCGGAAGCGCTCGCCCGACTGGAGGCCGCTCTGGCGATGACGAGCGCCCACGCACTGGCCGGCGAGGTCGACACCGACGACGCGACCGAAACGATTCAGGACCTCATCGCTCGGCTCACGGACGACCAGAGCCCCCCGCCGATCGACTCACCTCGACAGGCGGTTCGGGCGGCCGCCGGAACTGGCTGGGACGCCGTCTGTCGCGGTGACGAGGCGATCGAAGCGGACGATTACACGACCGCAGCGGGGGCGTACACGATCGCGATCGAAGCGTACCTCCTGGCGCTGCAGGCGGCTGTCGCTGGCGGGTTCGATACGGACGCGGGCCGCATCAGAACCACGATCTCGATCCTCCTCGACGAACAGGCCGACGTCCTCTTTGCGATCGCGAGGGACGCGTATCCGACCCCCGGGAGCGGTTTCGAACGGCGCGACCGAGCGGCGGTCGAGGCGGATCGACGCCACTCCGGGGAGACCGCTGCCGATCGATCGGCGCTCTCGAACGGGCTGTCGACGATCAAAACGGCGACCAAGCGGACGGGGATCCGATCGGAGGGCGTCCGATCGGTCAGGCTGTTCGTCAGACACGGCGAACTCGACCGCCGACTGGCCGGGATTCGAGCCGACCTGGACACGGCGGCAACGCGCGCGGCAGCCGGAGACCTGCACGACGCAGCGGAGACCTACGAGGCGGCCGCAGCGCAGATCGACGCGCTGGGAGATCGCGCGGCGGACGCGGGGCTCAGGGCGGCCGCCGACGAACTGTCGACCGCAGGCGTCCGCTGTCGGCGAACCGCCGAGCAGCTCCGCAGTGGCGCGACCGACGGAATGGGCGAGTGCACCCTCGACCTCCCGTACCCGGCGGTACCACAGGATCTGTCGGTCGAGCCGATCGGCGATCGGCTCCGGGAGGCGCTTGCGGACGAACGACTCGTGACGCTTCGGTCGCTCCTCGTGGACGCGCGGACACATCGCATCGCCGCGGCGTACGACGAGCCGACGAGCGGGAAAGTGTCTTCGATGGCCGCCGTCGTCGCGACGATGGATCCGCTCTTCGGAACGCCGAACCTCGATGGGCTCGAAGCGGTCGGCCGCGACGTCACCCGATCGGCGTTCGAATCGGCGCTCGAACGCCTCGAAACCGACCTCGCGATCGTCCACGGGGGCCCCGTGCCGCCGGGGTTCGCAACTCGGCCGGCGATCCTCGACGCAGATCCGATCGGCGACCTCGACGCGGCGAGGTCGCTCAGTGCGTACGCAGCGACGTGGCGCGATCGCGCAGCCGAACTCGCCGACGCGATCGACACGCTCTCGGCGGCGATCGACGCGACGAAGGCGTACCTCGCGCACGCCGACGCGATCGAATCGACGCTTCGAACCGACGGCGTCGTGTCCGACGACGACGTGGCAACCGCAGACCCGATCGCGGTGTTTCGCTTGGCGGCGTGTCGAATCGACGCGGCGAGGTACGATGCGGAATCGGAAACGCTCGTCTCGACGACCCCAACAGAAACGGCGACGGATGCCCGCAACGAAACGTGACAGCCGTACGATGGGGTCGAACCGCGCGACGGGGCAGAACGCGTCCGTCGTGACGTCGCTGGACACCAATTTTCATTACGGGCTGCCGCGTAGGGGTATGTATGGTAGACAAACCCGACTCCGGTGAGATCCTCGGTGTCCCGTACAACTTCAAACGACCGAGCCTCGGTCGGATGCTTTCGGCGTACTGGCAGCCGGGGAAAGGCATGCTCGTGAAGAAACCGTTCGGCGTCGGCTACACGATCAACCTGGCGAACTGGCGATCGTGGGCCGTGTTGGCAGTCGTCGGCGGGCTCCTGTATCAGGAGCGAAAGAGCGCGAGCGCCGCCGAACAGGCCGAATCGGACGCCGACGAACCGGTCGAAGTCATCGTCGAGGACTGAACGGCGGGCGATCTGTCGATCGACCCTGCGATCGAACGGCGAACGATCGACGCCTCTTTTCACAGCCGCGACGAACCGGAGTCCATGCTTCACTACGTGACGACGAACGACGGGAAACTGCGGGAGGCCCGCGAGTACCTCGGCTCCGAGTCGGTGACCGGATACGAGTTCGACTACACCGAAATCCAAAGTCACGAGCTGGGACCGATCGCCGCCCAGGGCGCACGAGAAGCCTACCGGGAGGTCGGCGAACCCGTCATCGTCGACGACGCCGGGCTGTTTATCGACGCCTTCGAGGGGTTCCCGGGGCCGTACTCGGCGTTCGTCGAGGACACGATCGGGATCGAACGCGTCTGGGACCTTGCGGAACCCCTCGCGGACCCGCACGCGGCGTTCAGGTGCGTGTTGGCTTACTGCGACGGCGAGGCGTTTGCGGCCTCGCCCGATCCGATCGATCGAGAGGACCGCGTCGCCGCAGCGGCGGCCGGCGGGGGTGGCAACGCGGAGGATGGGCCGTTGCCCGTGAAGCTCTTCACCGGATCGGTGCCAGGACGGCTCGTCGAGCCGCGGGGGACGGGCGGGTTCGGCTACGATCCGATCTTCGAACACGACGGGCGGACGTTCGCCGAAATGAGCGCCGAGGAGAAAAATGCGATCTCACACCGCGGTCGAGCACTGGCTAAATTCGCCGACTGGTACGCGACCAGACGGTCGTCTGACGACTGAGTCCCGCAGGCGTTCGACGACTGAGTCCCGCAGGCGTTCGACGATTGCAACTCGTCCCCGTTCGACGACTGGGTCCGTCACCGATCGCGGGTCCGGTCGGTCGATCGAGGCGATCGATCGGGGCCGGGATACGGCCCCGATTCGACGTCGGCGTACAGCGATTCGGCGTCGAAGAGCACCTCGAAGGCGGCCGGTTCGCGGACGCTGACGGGGAACCGCTCGTTGAGCGCGGTCGCAGCGTTCGAACTGGTAAGCGACGGATCCAACGAGAGCACGTGCATCGCCCCGCCCCGATACGCCGATCCGAGCGCCGGGTGATCGCCGCGGGGATGTGCGACCGGAAAGCGCCACTCGTGGATCTGTTCGCCCCACGTCGACGCGAGCGGTTCGTCGCCCAGAGCGGCGATCACCGCCTCGGCGTCAGCCACGAGCGCGTCGCTCGCGACGAGTTCGATCCACGAGTGCCGCCACAGCGCTTCGATCGCCCCCCGTGCTCCATCGTCAGCACCGAACAGGTCGGCGGCGAGCACGTCGGCGTCGGCGACCACTCGCGCCGGCGAGGACGCGATCGGCTCGGCCACCGCGTCGGAGGCTGTCGACGCAGCACGCTCCGGTCGGTGTGGCTCGGTATCGGAGCCGTCCCGTTCACCACGGTGAGCGCGGAGCGTTTCGAGGAGTGACTCCACGGAAACCTCGAACGTCGACGCGCGATCGAACAGCGATTCCCACGACATGTGCGTCGGTTCGATCCGCTTCGGCAAGAGCGTTTATCACCGACGAGGATCGGTGACACACTCACACTCGAATTCCACCGACAGTGGGTGACGGTCCGTGAGTCATCCCCGCGTCTGACAATCGTCACACGTCTGACGCGGATTTAAGCCCGTCCGGGGAAAGGACGCTATCGGGCGCGCTCATTCGGCCTCAGTTCCCATCCTCCCACCGCGCGCCCGCCGTTTACACGACACCGGTTACGCTGCCGTGAGCGGGCCGCATCCATCGCGAGCCTGCAGATTCCGCCGATCCAGATCGATCGGCCGGGAGAAGCCGTCTTCGCCGATCGACCGCGGGCGCGTTCGAGTCAGGCAGTGCCGAGCAACGCCCGCTCGACGTCGTCGACGGCGTCACGCTCGATCAACAGCGCGACGCGATCGTCCGG
>JBNJFV010000061.1:7485-13670 GCA_051747145.1 Halobacteriota archaeon | reverse complement strand
GACCGTCGCGGCGGGGAACCGCTCGCCGATCTCTGTCACCTCCTCGGTCACGAGCGCCGAGAGGTCGATCGGCGTCCGCGACGGCGTCCGCGCGAAATGCTCGTCCACTCGCCGAACTTTCTCCCCGAGGGTGACGAGGGACTCGGCCTTCCGTCTGATCGGCTCTGCGTGCAACTTGGCGGCCGAATCCGCCTCCGAGAGCAGTTCCGCGTGGCCGAGCACGACGTTCATGTCGTTTCGGAGGTCGTGTCGGAGGACCCGGTTCATCACTTTGAGCTTGCGTTCGTATCGGTGGGTTTCGGTGACGTCCCGGGCGCTGATGACCACACCCTCGATTTCAGGTGTCTCAAGTCGATTGAGCGCGACGCATTCGTACGTCCGCCACAATCCGCTTTCCTGTCGTAGTCTGAAGCGGGCTTTCGAGTCTCCGCCGGTTTCGACGACCGATCGGAACCAGCGCTTCGCCTCCGCCCTGTCGTCCTCGTGGACCAGCTCGAAGGCGTTCTTCTCCAGTCGTTCGACGGGGTCGTATCCGAGCTGCCGTTCCATCGAGGGGCTACAGTACCGATGTCTCCCGTCTCCGTCGAGGACCGTGATCACGTCGGAGGTGTGCTCGATCAGCGCTTTGAACTGCGCTTCGGTCTTACGGCGGGCGGTGACGTCGTGCAACACGAACAACCGACACTCCTCGGTTGCGGTCATACCGACCGATTGAGCCCGTACGAGAAAGTTTCGAATCTCGCCGTCGGGTGTTTGCACTGCTAGATCGAGGTGCTTTTGGCCCTCGATCGCTGCGTCGTCGTCGAGTACCGACGGGAGGTGCTGCAGGTCAACCGACTGGGTCGATTGGACGTTCCACCCCTTCGAGTCGGATGCCGCGTCAGTATCGGTCTCGGAGGTGACCAGTCCCGAATCGGTCCGAACCCGTTCGTTCGTCGCCCCGCCGTCGAACGCCGCTCCCGCGTGATCGCCCGCTCCGTCGAGGTGATCGAGCGTCGCACGAAGGGGTCGATACGATCGCGCGTCGTCTCCGATCGGGTCCTCAGCGAGGCCGAGCCCGGATCGCGCAGCGGGGTTCGCTTCGATGATCGTGTCAGATTCGTCGACGACGACGATCGCATCTCGCATCCACTGGACGACTTCGTCTCGGGCGATCGGCCTCACGTCGAAAATGGCGTACGTGAACGTCCCGAAGAGGACGAGCGCGATCGAAACGACGACGAGAAACGGCGTCGCGTTGACCGCCGGTGTCCCGATCCCGAAAAGCGAAAACAGGATCCCGAAAAGCGGCAACACGGTCCCGATCAGCAGGATGGACAGTTGCTTTCGGTAGATTCCGTGGGTTCCCCGGAGCGTCTGACCGAGGAGTGCGACGCCGACGAATCCGAGCGTCAACATGTACGCCGCGTACAACGCGTATCCCGTCCCGTACGTTAATACGAGCGCGTCCTGGCCCGCGATCGTCCCGACCCGGGTATCGAAGACGAACAATCGGTGTGCGTGATTCGTCGCCGCCAGCGCGATCAAAACCACCGGAATGGCGGCCAAAACCGGGATCGTCTGTCGATTCACCGCGTTTTCGTACCCGGCGTAGGAGATGACGAACACGAACCACGCGACACCGAAAGCAACCGCACCCGGTACCATGAACGTGATCGACCAGAGCCCGTACTCGATTCCAAACACGAGTATCGTCCCGTAGCCGCCTACCCAGAGCCCACCGGCGATCGCTGCGGCTCCGAACCCGATAGCCGCGACGCTGTGATGGTCGCCTGCCTGCCTGTAGACGATCACCCCCGAGATCACAGCAAGCGCCGCGGCCGCAAACGCGAAGATAGCGATCGGTGGGACGGGGAACATTTTACTCTAGTTGTTGTCAATCAAACAGATGGACGCTACGCCTGTTAATTGTACTGGCGAAATTATCAGCCGTGATATCGTGGGGTGTCGGTTTCTCTTCGTCGATCGTCGCGTCACTGAATCGCCTCGACCCGATCCATACCCAAGCGATTCGACCCGACTCGAATTGATTCAAACCGAACCCTTCCAACCGGACGCACGACTCGTCCCGGCGCTCAATTCCCCCGATACCGTTTCGAACTCACAGATCGAGTTGCCTGCCGATCACGAGGTGTTGGATCTCGCTCGTCCCCTCGCCGATCTCCATCAGTTTCGCGTCCCGGTAGAACCGCTGGGGGGCGAAGTCCTCGGTGTATCCGTACCCGCCGAGGACCTGCACCGCATCCGTTGCGACTTCGCGGGCGGCCTCCGACGCGTCGAGTTTCGCGAGCGCGGACGCTTTCGTCACCGGCTTTCCCTCGTCGTATCGCCAGGCCGCCCGGTGTGTGAGCAATCGAGCCCGTTCGGTTTTCCGATGCATGTCCACGAGCGTGTCGCGGATCGCGTCGAACTTCGATATCGGCTGACCGAACTGTTCGCGTTCCGTTGCGTACGCCTTCGCGGCGTCGTAGGCTCCCTGTGCCAACCCGGTCGACAGGGCGGCGATCGAGATTCGTCCGCCTTCGAGCGTTTTCATCGTCTGCGTCCACCCCTCGCCTGGATCTCCGAGGAGTCGATCGGCGGGGAGCCGGACGTCTTCGAGTGTGATCTCGCAGGTCGGCGAACAGTTCAGGCCCATCTTGTCCCAGACGGTCGTCACCTCGAACCCCTCGTCGGCTTCCGGATCGACGATGAACGTCGAGATACCGTCGTATCCCGCCGTCGGATCGGTCACGGCTTTTAGGAGGACCGAGTTTGCGACGCTCGCGTTCGTGATGAACTGCTTCGTCCCGTTGAGGACCCATTCGTCGCCGTCCCGTACCGCGATTGTGTCCATGTTGCTGGCGTCCGATCCGCTGTCCGGTTCGGTGAGCGCCCACGCGCCCATTCCCTCGCCGCTGGCCAACGGCGTGAGCCAGCGTTCCTTCTGTGCGTCCGTGCCGAACAGTTCGATCGGCTTCGAGCCGAGCGAGACGTGCGCCGCGTACGACAGGCCGATTCCCCCCGACACACGACCTAACTCCTCGGTCACGATGGCGTACAGTAACTGATCGCCGCCGAGTCCGCCGTACTCCTCGCTGATCGGCACGCCCATCATATCGAGGTCGCCGAGCTGTTCGAAGATTTCCGCTGGGAACCGGTGTTCGGATTCGATATCCTGTGCGATCGGTTCGATCTCCTCGACGCAGAATTCACGAACCGTCTCGCGGATCATGCGGTGTTCTGCAGAAAGCTCGAAGTTCATACCTTTGGGTTAGCCACGCGACGTATAAACAATGCGAACGACCGTGAAGAACCTTCAGCACCGATGCGGATCGATCGAACCGACCGGTGTCGGCCACAGGGTCGAAGGCAACGGTCGAATCCGGACGCGCGGTGACCGCGCTCGAGGAATCGACGAAAGCCGACGCTTTATCAGGCTCGACGGCCTCGAATACGGTCGATGGAACTTCGTCGGCTCGTTCGCGGTCGAATCGACTGGTCGGATCTTGAGGCGATCGCCGTTGCGATCGCAGACCGGTACGACCGCGAAACGCTCTCGGTTCGATTTCTCGAAGCCGACAACTGGCTTTCGACGCCGATGGTCGTCGACGACGACTTCTTCGTGAAGGTCATTTCGCCGCAGAATACGCTCGTCCATGCGCTGTTTACGACCGGACGAAATCTCGGTGCCTTCTCGAGTGGCGTCGAAGGGTTTTTCGAACCGTTTCAGACGCCCGCCGAGATGGCCGCCCACGATCTGGAAGCGACAGAACGGATGCGCGAAATCGGCGTGAACGCGCCCGAACCGATCGAGGCGTTCGAGTTCGACGGGTTCGGCGTCGTCGTGTTGGAGTACCTGCCTTCGTTTCGGTCGCTCGACGAACTCGATCGGGCTTCGGAGTCGGAACTGGCCCCGGTGTTGTTCGAATCGCTCCGATCGCTCCACGACAACGGACTTGCACACGGCGATCTCAGGGCTGAAAACGTGTTGATCATGGAAGACGAACTGTACTTTATCGACGCGACCAACGTCAAATCCTCTGCGCAAACCGACGCAGTGTCGTACGATCTCGCCTGTGCGCTGGCCGCGCTGGAACCGTTGATCGGTGCCCGTACGGCGGTCGGTGCGGCAACGACGGAGTACGCGATCGACACGCTCGTTCGTGCGATGGATTTTCTCGATTTCGTCAACATCAGACCGGATTACGACTTCGACGCCGCGGCGTTGAAAGGCGAAATCGAAAAACGCGCGACTGCGTAGTGCGACCGAAACCCGGGAGGTCGACGTATCGACACGTCTCGTCTGTTTGGGGTGCCAGACAAAGTAGCCCGCAAAAGCGATCGGGTACTGGATGTGGGAGCGGGTCAGACCCGATCGCCCGCGGGTGACGGGGGATTTTCGTACCCCCGCCGCGGACACAACGGACGGTCCTGTTGGGGCATCGATCCGACATCGACACCGGGGAGCATCGGGTGCCGAATCTGTGTGTTCGTCCGCGGCAACTGTACCGAATGGAGTGGAGGATTTAACCGTTAGCACCAAATTATCAGATGTGATAACTCGGGTTCAAAATCGACGATTCCCTCACAAATTCGCAAAACGGACGAGCGGTGGGGTGGACGCCGATCGACCGGTGAGCGACACGACCCCCGCTTCGTGTCGTCTGCCTGGTGGTCGGATCGAACCGTCCGAGGTGGGTGGTCCGTGACGGGCGCTGTGTTGATTGCCGACGTGCGACGAGAAAAGCGTCGTTCTGTCGGCGATCAACACTTTGGCTTCTATTCGGATAAACCCACCGCCATCGGGGTCCGACTCGCGGACCGATTCAGGGGCGTCGATCCCGAAGTGCTGGAAAATCCGAACGGACTCGTTCGACGCGTTCGGGGTCGATATCGGCGGTGACGAGCGTCGCTTCGTCGCCCGAACTCGCGAGCGTGGTCCCCCACGGATCGTACACCGTCGATCGGCCACAGAGCCTGGCGTCTTCGAACGTGCCCGACCCGTTGGCCGCGCCGACGTACGACAGATTCTCGATCGCTCGCGCCCGTGCGAGCGTCGTCCAGTGATCCGTTCTCGGATACGGCCACGCGCTCGGTATCAAAATCGTGGTGACGCCCGCATCGACGAGGTCGCGGTACGTCTCGGGAAACCGCAGGTCGTAACAAACGGTCGTCCCGATCCGCAACCCCTCGAAGTCGACGATAGCCGCGTTTTCTCCCGGCGTCAACAGATCCGCTTCTCGGGAGTCGTAGCCGAACAGGTGACGCTTTCGGTACACCTCGAGCAGGGTGCCGTCGCGGTCGAAGATCGGAACCGTGTTGGCGTATCCGGTGGTGGCGGGGGTTCGAAAGCCCCCGTCGGCGCTGGCCTGAAGGTCTTCGACGAAACTGCCGCCCACGAGGCCGACGTCGTGATCGATCGCGAGCGATCGGAGCCGATCGACGAGTTCGTCGTCGAGTCCGACCGCCGAGGCGGCGTACTCGTCGAAAGCAAAAAAGCCGACTGTGAACAGTTCGGGGAGGACGACAAGGTCTGCCCCCCTCCCGGCCGCGGTTTCGACGGCCGCGTGCGCCCGATCGAGGTTCCCCTCGAGGTCCGCCGGTTCGACGTCGATCTGCGCCAGCGTGAGTGTCACACGTTCGGTCATGCCGACTCCCCCCTCGCGTTCGCTCGGATGTCCGCATGCAGCGCCGCCTCGAGGTTCTTTAGTTCGGCGTCGAAGTTCCGTTCGAAAAATCGCTCGACCCCCGGCAGTCGGCCATCGACGACGAACTCGTTTTCGAGTCGACACCCCGTCTCCGTCTCGACGACCCGATGTTCGCCGGTGACGGTGAACGCCCTCGATCGACCGACGAACTTGACCCGTTCGGGCGGGGTACGTATCACTTCCTCCGTCTCGACGTCGATCGTCGACCGCACCAGCGGGATCGGCAATTCGACGTGCCACGTTGCAGTTCCGTCCTCGTGGACGTCGAATCGATCGACGACACGGATGGCACCGGCCCGTTTTTCGGGATCTGCGATGAACTCCCAGATTCGTTCTCTCGGGACGTCGAAATCGAAGCTCCGCGATACGCGTACCGTCATTGTGTCGTTCTTCGGACAGCGAGGACAAAATACCGGTGGATACTGCAGGCGTCGTCGACCGGCAAGATCGAGAAAGCGGGTGTGCCGTTCAGGCCATCTGTACGCGTGTGCCGTT
>JBNJFV010000061.1:0-7385 GCA_051747145.1 Halobacteriota archaeon | reverse complement strand
GTGTGCCGTTCAGGCCATCTGTACGCGTGTGCCGTTTAAGCCATCTCTACGCGCCACGTCGTCGACCGTGCGCGTCCCCACTTTTCGATCCGAACGTCCTCGGACTTTTCGGCCAACCGGGGGAGCCGAGCGCCCACCTGTTTCGCCGTGAGACCGATCGCCTCGGCGATGTTCTTCGCTCGGAAGTAGCGGTTTCCACGCGAGACGCTGTCGTGGAGGTAGGCGATAATCCGCTGTTCTTCCTCGGTGTATTCGGTCATCCTCACCGTAGATACGACCGTGGAGATATTAAACGATTACGCGAGGCTCCGGTCAGTCCGGCGGTGTCAGAGTCGTTCTCGCCGCCACGGGTCACAGTGATCGGTGGCTACGGCTACTCCCAGAACGCGTGAATCGCGACCACACACAGAACCGACGCGATCATCGCCCCGGCGAACCCGCCCGCCTGGATGAGTTGCGCGCCGCCGCCGTACATCACGGCTGCGCCCACGAGCGTCAGCGCCGCGAATGCCAATCCGATTCCGATTCCCTTGTCGCTCTCGACGGAGCCCGTTGTCATGGCTCAACCGTACCCCGGCGAGAACTTAGTTCATTCGACACCGACACGAGTCGTTCGTTATCAGGTCGCGATCGAACAGCACTGACTGGCGACGCTTCGGATGCATGTCGGTACTGTATGGGCGACCGGACGGCGGTTAATCCGGCTTAATCCAGCTTTAGAGACGATGGTGTTTACCCGATCGCAGTTTTTCATACCACTATGAGATCGACAGTGCCCCTCGCGATCGTCCTGGCGACGATCGGGGTGACGTTACTGCTCGCAGGCGGGCTCGGAACTGTCAGTGCAGACGGTACATCGACCGTCGGGGGGACACCGACTGCCGCTGCCGACGGGTCGACCGAAGGCGACGAACCGATTCGTCCGGGCGAGCGCTTCGCTGGCGCAGTCGGCGTTCATCAGGCCGAACTCGATTCGGCCGTGACCGAGCGGGCGTTCGATCGCCGGCTCGAAAACGCTTCGGACGACGAGCAAGCGACCGTTTCGGCTGCGCGAATCGAAACCGCTGATTCAAAACTGGAGTCCCTTCGGGAGCGGAAAGCCGAACTCGATCGGGCCCACGAGAACGGGTCGATTTCGACGGGGGCGTACCACGCACGGATCGCCCGCGTCGACGCGGAGGTTGCAGGTATCGAACGGGGATTGAATCGAACGGCGCAGGTAACGGCGACGCTCCCGGAGCGATCGCTGGAGCGAGCTGGCGTCGACGCCGACAAACTGGAGGCGCTTCGATCGCAGGCAGGCGACCTCCGCGGAGCGGCCGTCCGCGAGATCGCCCGCGAGATTGCCGGGCCGCCCGGCGAACGTCCCGGAGCGCAGCCGACCGATTCCGGTCGAAACGCCTCGACAGCGTCTGAACGATCGAACGCTGGCGTCGGTCACGACGACACCGGGAGCGGACCTCAAGGGACGACCCCACCGACGGAGAACCGATCCGAACAGACGACTCGATCGGCACCGGATGACACGACAAACCGATCGACCGACGCCGAGGGACGGTCCGGCGCGGGACCGTCCGGTGACGGCGGAGTCGACGGTGCTGGCACCGAACGCGACGCGGGCGGAACCGATCCACCGACCGCAGGGAGCAGAGCCGATCGAACGGAGCAGGAACCCAACAGCACGGAGAGCGCACTCGGCGATTTTGAAACCTTGGCGCTACAGGCCGTCCGTACGACGTGGACGCGTTCGATTGATTGGCTCTGATAGCGCTGACTTACGGTGACCGTGATCGAGAACGCGAGCGTGAACGAGATACCGTGATCGTCATGCGATCGAGACGGTGTCCGTGAGCGTGAGCGTGCGCGTGATCGGCGTGATCCACCTGTCGATCGCCTCGAAACCGATCGATCGACGGAACCCGTTAACCGGCGTCAAGACGTCCCGCTTATAGCGTCCGATCGTGTCGCCGACCGATCACGTGATCTCGACGTGATTGGACTTTTCGTTCAGCGCGAGGTTCGCCGCGATTTCGGCGTTACGCATGGCGTACTGGGCGGTTTGCTGGAGGCTCACGAGGACTTCGCGGATCTGTAGCAGGTCGTCGTTCGGCATCTCCGGGAGCGCGTTGAGGATCTCGTGTTCGCGATCGGTGATCTCCCTGAATCGATTCCGGCAGTCGATCGTCAGATCGTAGTCGCGTTCGACGACAGAGCGGACCGCAAGCGTCGTGAGTTCGTCGACGTCGTCGGTGAGTTCGCGAATCTGCCGCATCGTGCCGTCATCTACGTCGAGCGTGTGGCCGTCGGCCTCCAGCACGATGTCGGCGATGTCTTCGGCGTTGTCAGCGGTGAGTTCGAGGTTCTTTGCGACCGATCGGTAGCCGATAAGCGGGAAGCTCGATTCGAGCCCGACGGCGCGACAGAGGTTCGGATTCTGGTAGGCTGTGAAAATCAGTCGCAACAGCAACACGAATATCTTGTTCGCCTGCCGTTCGCGGTTGAGCGCCCGCTGTGCGAGGTCCGGGTTCGCGTGAGCGATCGCCTTCACGGCCTCGCCCCGCATGGTGTTGCCGGTGTTTTCGAGCCGCTCGAGGAGGTTATCGAGCGTGAAGTCCTCCGGATCGACAGAACAGCGGATCGCGATGCTCTCGGGCGTCTCTTCGATCACACCGAGGCCCATCAGCTGCGTTTCAGCACGGTAGACGGCGTTTATGTGTTCGCTGTCGAGCGCCCCCTCGGTTTTCTCGACGTGGATCACTCGCCGTCCGAGGACGTACTGGGCGACAATCGCCCGTTCGAGCGCACCCGAATCGAGGTTGTCGGCGTAGATCACCGCTTCGGACTCCTCGGTGTTGGCCGACTTCGGCAACACGGTCAGCGTCCCCTTGCCGCCCATCCGGATCGACACCTCGTCCCCCTTGTTCACGCCGTGCTCGCGCGCCCATTCGGCCGGCAACGTCATCGCGAGCGTGGACGGTCCGAGACGCTGGACCTTTCTCGTCTCCATGTGATTGGATATCGCAGCTGCATCCTTAAGGTTGTCTATACATGGGGTATCGAAAGGTCGATATAAAAGGATGGGGCCGACGTTCGGACACCGTACCCGTCGGGTTCACACGACGCGCATCATTCGGTGTTCGAACCGACCGACGCGGACCTTCCTCCAGCCTCGGAGTTCCTCGTCGAGGTCCGGATCGTCCGTGTCGACCCGGAGGACTCGGAGATCGTCGAGTTTCGATCGCGAGGCGACGACGCGCACCTCGCACTGACGGATTACGGCCGGTGACAGCTGCGGATTGCCACGACCGAACACGAACCCCTGTCCGCCGATCGGCGAGACGACGATGACGTTTCGATCGCCGAGCGCGTCGAGTATCTCCTGTTCGGTGGCGTCTTCGGCGAGGACTCGACCGTCGCGCCAGACGTCCACGCCGATCGGCGACCCTTCGAATCCGAGTTCCGCTTTCACCGCGCCGACGGTCGATCCCGGCCCGAGGACGTACGTCACCTCGGGGTCGATCTCGTCTGCGACGCCCGCAGCGAGCGCATCGACGGTGCCCCCACCGAGTTGTTTCGAAGCCTGTAGATCGTCGGCGACCGGTACGGTGGCGACCGCTCGAAGCTCCGGGTTGACCGTTCCGTCCCGGTATTCGTCCTCGTCGATGTCCATCACCTCGCGCCGTTCGGTCCGATCGAACGTCGCGGCGATCTCCGCGGCGTCCTCCGGTGAGACGGCGAATACCGACGAGTACACCTTGACGCCGGCCGGGACCCCGAGCATCGGCACGTCCGCACCCGTCGTTTCGATCGCTTCGGCGACGTCGGCGGCCGTCCCGTCGCCGCCGACGAACAACACGAGGTCCACCTCCCGATCGACGATTGCGTCGATCGCCGCCATCGTGTCTTCGACGGTCGTTTCCGTTTCCGGCGGTCGATAGACGATCGTGGGGTCGAATCCCGCCTCCCGAACGATCGATTCGCCCATCGGGTCGCCGACGGCGTATATCTCCGCCTCCGGTGTTCGTTCGGCCAGCGTTCGCAGTGCCCGCCTCGCTCGATCGGGCGATCTCGGCTCCGCGCCCAGTTCGCGTGCCTCCTGTACTTTCCCGTCGGTTCCTTTCAGGCCGACCCGTCCACCCATTCCCGCGATCGGGTTGAGAAGCACCCCCACCTTCATGCTCGAAGAGAACCCGTCGATCGACAAAACCTCGGGGGATCGGTCCCCTGTACATCGGGGCGAGCGAACTCGAATGATTTTAACGGGCGGTGGTCGAATCGTGGTTCATGCTGGAACTCACCACACAGATGGGGCCACTTCCCGCCGAATCGACCGGTGCCGCCGTTCTGCTCGTCAGTTTATTCGTCGTCGTGAGCTGGTTACTCTACCTCTACCGGTAGCTCAGTCGTTTTCTACCGGTAGCTCAGTCGTTCCGGCCGGAGGTGGCGTCGTCGACGACTGTCGTCCGTTTTCGAAGCCACGCGGCTGCCTCCTCGACGACCGCGGCGGAGTCGCCGGTGAGTTTCACCCTGACGAACTCGCCGGGGTAGCTCCCGACGCCGACGTCGAAGCGGTCTCGGAGGGCTTTGAACAGATCGATCAACGTACTTTCTGGGTCGTCGACGGTCACGATCTCGGTGTACCGCTGTGGCCCCTCGAACGCGTCGGCGATCGACTCGAACATCGGCTTCATTTCACCGGGCACCCCGGGGAGGACGTAGACGGTATCGACGATCGCCCCCGGAGCGACACCGGTCTCGTTTCGGAGCAGTTGTGCGCCCGCCGGTAGCGCGGCCGTTCCCGCAACGAGGTCGTCGGCTTCGTACCCCTCCGTCTCGGTGAGCCATTCGAGCGCTTCGGGATTCGTTTCGATCTCGCGACCGAACGCGGCCGCGACGCCCTCGAGCGTCACGTCGTCGTGTGTCGGACCGAGCCCCCCGGTGACAATCACCGCGTCGTATTCGGCGTTGTATTCGTTTACGACTCTGGCGATGTCGGCCACGCGATCGGGAACCGTGGTCACCCGTTCGACCGAGACGCCCCGATCGTCGAGCCGTCCGCAGAGCCACGAGGCGTTCGTGTTCACCGTGTCCCCCGCGAGAAGTTCATCACCGACGGTTACGATCGCTACGCGCATAGCAGAATGGAGGGACCACCGATGGTTAAATCGACGGAAATTGCTCGACGAAATCGGCCGAAATCGGACGGCCGACACGCCCGCGTCTCGTCGGCCAGTTCGAGCGTGAATTCGACACGCCTTTACAAATGACCGTCTGACCTGCGAGTATGAACGACGACCTCGTCTGGGGCGGCATCGGCGTGCTACTGGCGATCGGCGGTGCGATCGTCATCGGGCTCGAAATGGGACAAAGCGACGCGCTCACACAACTGTACGGCGTCGCAGTGATCGCCGCTGCGGTGTTGACCGTCCTTGTCGTCGCACCGAGCATATTGAACCCCGGCGCGTGAGTGAGGCCGCCGATCGATACCGCGTATCGCGGTGCTTTTTTACGAGCCGGCTCGTACCTCCATCCGTGTTAACCGTCGAGCTTCACACGCATTCGGAACGCTCCTACGACGGCAGGGATCCTGTCGAACTCCTGCTCGAACAGGCCGACGCCGTCGGGCTCGACGCGATCGCCATTACTGATCACGACGAAATCGACGCCAGCCTCGAGGCCGCAGAAATCGCCCCGGCGTACGGCCTCGTCGGGATTACCGGGATGGAGGTGACGTCTGCGGTCGGTCACGTACTCGCGTTCGGTATCGAGGAGTTGATCCCATCGGGCCTGCCGTACGACGAAACGCTCGATCGGATCCGCGAACAGGGCGGATTGGCCGTCATTCCACATCCGTTCCAGAAATCCAGACACGGGGTTGCACCGCACGTCTCTGTCGATCAACTCGCGAGCGCGGACGCGATCGAGGTGTACAACTCGCGGCTGTTGACCGGCCTCGCGAACCGGAAAGCCGAGCAGTTCGCCGTCGAACACGGGCTCCCGATGACTGCCGGAAGCGACGCACACATCTCCGAAATGGTCGGCCAAGCGGTGACGGAAGTCGGAGTCGACGACCGATCCGCCGACGCCATTTTGGATGCGATACGGCTGGGTCGAACAAGCGTTATCGGCCAGCGAACGCCCTGGCACATTAGCTTCAGACAGGCCGCAGGCGGCGCGAAGCGGCGATTCCGCAGAGGGATCCAGCAGTTATGGTAACCGACCGTCCGGGGTCGATCGTAGACGGTGCGGACGCCGAATTGGTGACCGACGCGATCGATCGGGGCGACCCATTGCCCGGCACGAGCGGGTTCGCAGGCAGCGTCGAACACAGCACGCGCGGTCGAGTTCTCGTTCGGGACGTCCTCGGTCGACGACCGCTGTATTCGGACCGTGACTCGGTCGATCCCGCTGGCGAGGGGGCGTTCGCGTTCGATCCGACGGCCCTTTCGGATCCGATCGCCGTCCCTCCCGGATCGATACGGACCGCGGAGGGGGACGAATCCATCTGGACACTTCCAGACCCGCCCGTTCTCGACCCCTCGACTGGTGTGGACGCCGTTTCCGAGGCGCTGCTTTCGAGCGTCCGATCGATCGACCCCGAAGGGACCGCGGTCGCGTTTTCCGGCGGCGTCGATTCGGCGCTCGTCGCAGCAGGCGTCCCAGACGCACCCTGTTACGTGGTCGGCTTTGCCGGCTCACACGACATCGACGCGGCGACGGCGGCTGCGGCGGCGATGGATCGTGCCGTCACCGTGGTCGAACTCACCCACGACGACCTCGAACGCGCGGTTCCGATCGTCGCTCGGGCGATCGGGCGGACGAATCCGATGGACGTGAGCATCGCCGTGCCGCTGTATCTGGTGGGTCGCACAGCGGCAGCCGACGGCTACGATCGGCTGGCGCTTGGCCAGGGGGCCGACGAACTCTTCGGCGGCTATTCGAAACACGTCGATCCGGCCACCGATCACCGGGTCGAAGCGCAGACGGTCCGTGGGGCCGTCCGTGAAGTGATGGGGACGCTCCCCGAGCAGCTCGAGCGTGACGTGCTCGCGATACGGGCCGCCGGGGTCGAGCCCGTGACGCCCATTCTCCACGATCGGGTCGTCGAGACTGCGCTCTCGCTGCCCGAATCGCTGTTGGCCACGCCCGCGGAACGAAAGGTTGCCCTCCGCCGCGTCGCCGGTGCGGTGCTCCCGGCGTCGATCGTCGCCGCCGAAAAGAAGGCCCTCCAGTACGGGACGTACGTCAACCGGGAACTCGATCGGCTCGCCAGACAGGCCGGGTTCAAACGGCGGATGGACGATCACGTTGGTCAGTACGTCCGATCGCTTCTGCAGTGAGCGATGTCGTGGGTGGTCGCCCACCGTCGTTTGGCCGCGGTCGAT
>JBNJFV010000060.1:9300-13893 GCA_051747145.1 Halobacteriota archaeon | reverse complement strand
GAGCAACACCGGCGGGTGATCGCCGCCGGTCCTGAGCGCGCGCAACAGCGGCCGTTCGAGGAGGTATTCCTCGCCGAACACTGACGCCGATCGATCGGGATCGTCGCCGGCCGACCGCTTGTGGGAATCGGGCCGATCGGCGTTCGAACCCCCCTCGGACGCAGCACCCGGCGGCGTCGACGCCGCACCCGTCACCGTCCCCTCGTCGGCCTGGACGGCAAGCAGCTGTTTCGTGTAGTTCCACTCGTAGAGGGCGTTTTCGGCGGTCAGTCCCTCGTAACACTGCAGCCGGATGAGTTCCGTGTCGAACCCCGCTGCGAGCGACTTGCCGAGTTCGGTCTTCCCGCTACCGGGTGGGCCCTCCACGAGCAGCGGGCGTCCAAGTCCCAGCGCGAGAAAGACGGTCGTCACGGTTCGATCGTCGGCGACGTAATCGGTGCGATCGAACCGCTCCCGAAGCGTCGCCTCAGTCAGCGAGTCGAACGGCGCGGCGTCCGATCCGTCGCTCACGGGGCACCCTCCGCTGAATCGCGATCGCGCTCGGATCGATACGCGCTTGGATCTGTCGCGAACGTGTCCGCACACCCCTGACAACAGAAGAAATACGTCTCGCCCTCGTGCTCGACCGTCGCCGCCGCGTCGGCCGGATCGACGGTCATACCACAGACCGGGTCGATCGCTGGCTCGCCGTCGGCTCCCGACTCCACGGTCGACTCCGTTTCGGCTGTCGCCGACTCCGTCTCCGCCGTCGCCGAATCTGCTACGGCTGTCGTCGATTCTGCTTCGGGTGTCGCCGAATCTGCTACGGCTGTCGTCGATTCTGCTTCGGCTGTCGCCGATTCTGCTACGGCTGTCGTCGACTCCGTCTCGTAGAGGTCGATCGAATCGCTATCGGTCGACTGCGCTTCGACGGCGGCCCCTCGCGATCGGACGTCGACGATCTCCGCGAGCAGACTCACCGCCAATTCAGTCGGCGTGTAAGCGGCGATGTCGACCCCCGCGGGGTTCGTGACCGCCGCCTCGACGGCATCGACGTCTGCTTCTAGGAGCGACGCCGCGCGATCGATCTCTTCGGCCGCCCGGGCGTCGCTGGCGATCAATCCGACGTACGGCGCGTTCGCCGATAGACCGGCTGCGATGCCGTGGGCGTCGTATTTACCCATCGAGGCGACGACCACGATCGGCCGGTCGCCGATCGAGTCGGCGATCGCCTCGTGATCCAGCGTCGAACGGACGGTCGTCCCCGCAGGGACGTCGAGATCGCGATCGGCGTCGCCGACCACCACCGTCACGTCGAGGGCCAGTTCGGCAGCCAGTCGGGCGAGCGACGCCGCAACCGGCGAATCGCCGACGATCACCAGCTCGGTCGGCGGCGTCACCGGCTCGATGAAGACTTCAAGCACCCCGTCGCTGTGACACGTCATGGGAAACGCCTCGAGACCGGGGCGATCGACCGTGTCGGGATCCGGGGCGATCCCGATCAGTCGTGGCGTGCCCGACTCGATCGCCTCCCGCGCTTGCATGGTGACGATCGTCTGTGCGCACGCCGCACCGCCGATCCAGCCGTGGAGTTCGCCGGAGGCGGTCACGAGCGCTCGATCGCCGACGTTCGCAGACACCGGTGGCTCGCGGCGAACCACGATCGCGCGGGCGTACGGTCGGCCAGCCTCGGTCAGGTCGCGTTCGATCGTAGAGATGTCACCATCGGCGAGGCGGCCGTGCGTCGTGACACTATCGCCGCCGTCGGCGATCGGTCGCGAGACCGTGTCGACCGCATCTGTTCTGTGCGTGTGTTCGTCGTGTTCGTTCTCGGTGTGCGTCTGGTCGTCTGTCATTCGTGCGGTTGTCGAACGGCGATCGTACCGTGATCGGACGGCGATCGTGCAGTTTGCGAACGGCGTTCGCGCCGTGATCGGACGGCGATCGACGCGGTCTCTTCGAGTGGTCGATCGACGCGGTCTCTTCGAGCGGTCGATCGGTCAGTCGTCGGCCCCGGTTTCGACGGTGAATTCGACGTTTTCCGAGGGGTTCCGGGCGAGCCCCGCCTCGTCGAGCGTTTCCCAGACCACGTCGGGCGTCATCGGCATGTCCACGTGGGTGACCCCCGCGTGCGACATCGCGTCGACGACGGCGTTGACGATCGCCGGCGGCGAGCCCACGGTTGGCGACTCGCCGACCCCCTTCGCGCCGATCGGGTGGTGCGGCGAGGGCGTGACCGTGTGTCCAGTCTCGAACTCGGGGATCTCCTTTGCGGTCGGCAGCAGGTAGTTCATGAAGTCGCCGCCGGTGACGTTGCCGTTGTCGTCGTAGGTGACGTGCTCCATGATCGCCGTGCCGATCCCTTGCGCCAGCCCGCCGTGGATCTGCCCTTCGATGATCATCGGGTTGATCCGGTTGCCGCAGTCGTCGACGGCGACGAACTTCTCGAACTCGAGTTCGCCGGTCTCCCGATCGATCTCCACGACGACGATGTAGGAGCCGAACGGGTAGGTCATCTCCGGGGGATCGTAGTAGTTTACAGCCTCCAGCCCGGGCTCTTCGCCCGCCGGATGGTTCATGTACGCGCCGGCGGCGATCTCGGTGATGGTGATCGATCGATCGGGCGCGCCGGCGACGTGGAACTCGCCGGTCTCGCGATCCCACTCGATGTCGGATTCGGCGGCCTCGAGTTCGTTGGCCGCGATCGATTTGGCCTTCTCGCGGACCTTCCGGGCGGCGACGGCGGTCGCCGCGCCAGCCACCGGCGTGGAGCGAGAGCCGTAGGTTCCAAGCCCGTACGGTTCGGTGTCGGTGTCGCCGTGTTCGACGGTGATATTCTCGACGTCCATCCCCAGCTCCTCGGCGACGATCTGAGCGAACGTCGTCTCGTGGCCTTGTCCCTGCGTCTGGACGCCGACCCGGAGGACGGCGTTGCCGAGCGGATTGACCCGGATTTCCGCGGAGTCGAACATCTCGATCCCGGCGATGTCGCACTGTTTTCCGGGGCCTGCACCGACGATTTCGGTGAACGAGGAGATGCCGATGCCGAGCAGTTTGTCGGCGTCGTCCTCGATGCGCCGCCGTTGTTCCTCGCGGTAGGCCTCGTAGTCGGCCATCTCCAAGGCCGTATCCAGGGCTTTCCCGTAATTGCCGGAGTCGTAGTTCCAGCCGGTCGCCGACTCGTAGGGGAACGCCTCCGGTGGAATGAAGTTCTTCTGTCGAAGCTCGGCGGGGTCCATGTCCAGTTCGTCGGCGAGCACCTTCACCATCCGTTCGATGAGGTACACCGCCTCGGTGACGCGGAACGAACACCGGTAGGCGATCCCGCCCGGGGCGGTGTTCGTGAAGGCGGCCGTCAGCGATCCGTACGCCGCCTCGACGTCGTAAGAGCCGGTGAAGATGTTGAAGAACCCGGCGGGGAACTTCGAGGGTTGGGCCGCCGCGTTGTACGCCCCGTGGTTCGCGAGGACATCCACGCGGACGCCTTTGATGATCCCATCCTCGGTCGCCGCCAGTTCGCCGGTCATGTCGTAATCTCTGGCGAACCCCGTCGTCTGGATGTTCTCCGATCGCTCTTCGATCCACTTGACGGGACGTTCCAGCACGAACGACGCCGCCGCGGCGATGACGTACCCCGGATAGATCGGCACCTTGTTGCCGAAGCCGCCGCCGACGTCCGGACTCACGATCCGAACCTTGTGCTCGGGGATGCCCGAGACCATCGAAAACAGCGTTCGATGGGCGTGTGGGGCCTGCGACGTGAGGTGAACCGTCATCTTGTCCTTGCCGGGATCCCAGTCGGCGACCGCCCCGCAGGTCTCGATCGGCGCGGGGTGGAGCCGCTGGTAGTACATATCCTCCTCGACGGTCACGGCCGCGTCCTCGAAGACCCGATCGGTCGCCTCCTTGTCGCCGGTCTCCCAGTCGAAGATGTGGTTGTCCGTCTGGTCGTCCAGATCGTCGCGGACGAGCGGCGCGTCCGCCTCGAGCGCCGCCGCGGCGTCGACGATCGGATCGAGCACGTCGTAGTCGACCTCGACCTTGTCGGCACCGTCCTTTGCGATGTAGCGGTCCTCGGCGATGACGGCTGCGACCTCCTGGGATTGGAACTTCACCTTGTCCCGGACGAGCACGTCCTGGGTGTCGTCCATGAGCGTCGGCATCGTCGCCAGATCGTACGCCAGCAGGTCCTCGGCCGTCAGGACGGCGACGACGCCATCCAATGCCTCCGCCCGCGAGGTGTCGATCGACTCGATGCGGGCGTGGGCGTGTGGGCTCCGAACGATCTCACAGTGGAGCATCCCGGGCTTTTTGATGTCGTCCACGTAGTTGCCCCGACCCGTGATGAACCGTTTGTCCTCCCGTCGGGTCACCCGCTCGCCCATGCCGCCGCGTCCGTGACCGCAGTGTTTCTCCGGCTGTGGACCCTCGTCCTCCGGGTGCTGATACTCCGTGTCGGCCTCCGGCACGTCTTCGTGTTCGCTGCTCATAGATCATCACCGTCCCGATCGATCCGAGCCGAATCACCAGTGGACCCGCCACAGCAGTTTTCGACGCCGCAATCGAACGACGCTGTCGTCTCGTCGCTTCGAGGCGTCGGATCGCCACGTTGAG
>JBNJFV010000060.1:0-9200 GCA_051747145.1 Halobacteriota archaeon | reverse complement strand
TCGGATCGCCACGTTGAGCCGTCGACGATCCGTTTCGAACCGCCGTCTCACCGCCGTCGGCGACGGTCCGTTCCTGTAGTTCGGCCGCGGCGTACTCGATCGATTTGACGATGTTCTGATAGCCGGTACACCGACAGAGGTTGCCGCTTATCGCCTCGCGGATCTCCGCCTCGTTGGGGTCGGGATTTCGATCGAGCAACGCTTTCCCGGACATGAGCATGCCCGGCGTGCAGTACCCACATTGCAGGCCGTGTTCCTCCCTGAACCCCTCCTGCAACGGGTGCAGACCGTCCGATTCGGGGAGGTGCTCCATCCCCTCGACGGTCTGTATTTCCGCGCCGTCGGCCTGGGCGGCAAACAGCAGACACGACTTGATCGGTTCGCCGTCTTTCAGGACCGTACACGCCCCGCAGTTGCCCGTGTCGCACCCGATGTGGGTGCCGGTCAGGTCCAGATCCTCGCGGATCGCATGAACCAGCAACCGCCGTGGTTCGACCTCGATCGTCCGCTCCGTTCCGTTGACCGTCAGTGTAACCTCGCGTTCGTCAGTCACTGTGAAACCCTCCGTGAAACCACTCCCGCTCGCTCGGCGGCGTCACCTAGCGCGCGCTGGGTCAACACGTCCACCATGCGCTTTTTGTACTGGAGGCCGCCGTGTTCGTCCGACTCGGGGTTCGACTGCACGGCGGCCAATTCGCCGGCGGTCGCAAACAGCTCACCGCTCGGCCGTTCGCCCTCGAGATGCGCCTCCGCATCCGTCGCGCGGGCGTTCGTGATGTCGACGGCGGTCATCCCGATCCCAGCCGTCTCGATGCGCCCGTCGTCGTCGAATACGAGGCGGGCGCCGACGCCGACCATCGCGTAGTCGCCGGTTTTTCGTTTCAGCTTGTGGTAGGCGCTCCCCTCGTTGGTCGCCGGAACGGGAACGCGCACCTCCGTGATCAATTCGTCTTCCGAAAGCGTCGTGTCGTAGGGCAACAGGAAGAACTCCTCGGCGGGGATCACCCGCTCGCCCTCGGGGCCGCGGGCGACGACCTCACCGTGGTGGGCCAACACGATGCTTCCCCAGTCGCCTTTCGGATCGGCCTGTGCGATCGACCCCGCCACGGTTCCGCGATTTCGGATCTGCGGATCGGCAACGAGCGGAGCGGCGTCGACGAAACTCCCGTACCGATCGTCGATGATCGCCGATTCCTCGACGTCGACGTGGCGGGCGAGCGCGCCCAGCCGCAGGTAGCCGTCCTCCTCGCGGAGGTACGACAGCGAGTCGATCCCGTTGATGTCGACGACGACGTCGGGGTTGGCAAGTCGGAACCGCAACATCGGGACGAGGCTTTGCCCGCCTGCGAGGATCGTCGGCTCTTCGAGGCTCGAAAGTAGGCTGACGGCCTCTTCGATCGTCGTCGGTTCGTGCAACTCGAACGGGGCGGCCTTCATGAGAACATCCCCCGTATTCGGTCCGCGACGCCCGAATCGGCCTCTTCGACCTCCGTCATCTCCGTTTCGATCGCCGAGAAGAAGTTGCCGACGATCTTGTCTGCGACCGGGTTGATCACGCGGCCGCCCAGCTGGGCGATGCGCCCGGAGATGTCCGCCTCGGTCCACCACTCGATCTTCGAACCGTAGCCGTCATCCCCGTCGTGAATCCGCATCCCAGACTCCATTTCGAAGCTGCTCCCGCTGGCAGATCCCGAACCGGTGGCGATCATCTCGTAGTCGGCCTCGTTTCGCTCGTCGATCCGCACCGTCGTCTCGAACTTCGGCTTCACGCTGCCGACGCCGACCTGCATCAACGCGGCGTACTCCTGTCCCGCTCGAAACGCTCGATCGGCCACGTCCTCGATGTCGGCCTCTGGCAACGTTTCGACGGCTGCTTCGGGTTCGTAGCTGTCCCAGTCGAACTCGTCGTCCATCGGGGTGATGTACCGACACCCCTTGAGCGCGTTCCGGACGGCGATCGGATCCGACAGGACCACCCACGCCTGCTCGGGCGGTACGTCCTCGAGTTCGAACTCGCCGCTGAACTCCATCACCGGACACCTCCCACACAGTCGGTCGATCGATCCCCGTTCGGCCTCATCTTTTATACCCCCGTACTATGAGCATACTATTACCACGTCCCATGATATATTGTAGCACCCTATTAAGGGTTATTGACCATGAGAGTTGTAATTCCACCGACGAACGCGAACGGACGGGGAGCATCGATCGAATGACTCCTCCCGTTGCAGACCGAAGCACGGGCCGATGAGCGGGGGAGACGATCACAGCGGACGAACCGAGTACAGCGACGAACCCGGCCGCAGTGACAGCCACGATCACGACGACATGATCTCGTGGCGCGAGGGGGCGCGGCGAGTTGCGGGCCTGCGAGAACGGTGGCTCGATCGGCTCGGGGTCGAAACCGTCGGGCTCGATCGGATCGCCGGTCGGACGCTCGCCGAGCCGATCGACGCCCCCGCGGACGTTCCCGCGGCGAGTCACGCGACGATGGACGGGTACGCCTTCGACGCGACGGAACCGTTTCCGTACGACCTCCTCGATCGGGAGGTGTTTCCCGAGGCGGAGCCGCCGCCGCTGGAACCCGGCGAGGCGGTCCGGATCTTCACCGGAGCGACGCTCCCCCTGCAGGCGAATGCCGTCCTGAAACAGGAGGATGCGACGGTACGAGACCGCCAGCTCACGGGGTCGTCGATCACGCCGGGGACGTACGTCTACGAACGCGGCAGCAACGTGCGTGCGGGCGAACGACTGTTCGAGGCGGGCGACCGGTTGAGCCCGAAGGACGCCCTGTTGTTGGGCGATCTGGGGATCGAAGACGTACCGGTTCGCAGCCGATTGTCGGTCGGGTTGCTCGCGACCGGCACGGAGATCCACGAGGGGCGGATCGCGGACCTGGATTCGCCCATGCTCGCGGGACTCGTCCGGTCGTGGGGCCACGAAGCGACCTACGAGGGGACCGTCCCCGACGAGTACGATCGGGTTCGCGATCGGATCGTCGACCTCGCGAAGGGGTACGACGTCGTCGTGACGACCGGCGGCACCAGCGTCGGGACGAAAGACTACGTCGTCCGGGCGCTCGAGGCGGTCGGAACCGTGCGCTTTCACCGGGTTCGGCTCCGACCGGGCAAACCGATCGCCGTGGCGGAACTGGACGACTACGACTCGGTCGCGTTCGCGATTCCCGGCAAACCGGTCGGCGCTCACGCCGTGACGTCGCTCGTCGCCCGCCCCTTCTTCACCGGCGACCGGTCGATCGCGACCCGATCGGCGACCATTCGGCGGGACGTCGACATCGCCGTTCGAGGCTTCGCGTACGCGATTCCGGTGACGGTTGCGGACGACGAGGCGATGCCACTCGGACACGCAGACTCCCCGTTAGCGGTGTACGAGGAGACGTTCGATCCGAGCGTGCTCTCTTCGAGTACGCGAGCCACCCGGGCTGACGGGTTCGTCCTGACCGAATCACCGCTTCACGCGGGAGACAGTGTCGAGGTCGTCCCGTACGATGTGGTGGAACGATGACGGACTCCGACTCGTCCGACGCTCCTGCCGACGAGGCGATCGACAATCCTGTCGAGGAGACGATCGACGGGATTCCGGTCGTGACACCGCCGTTCGACGCGTCCGATAGTCAACGAACCGACACCAACCCGGCAGCGACGGACCACCGAACGACGGGGCTCCTCCTCGCGGCGGGGACGAGCAGCCGGTACGGCGATCAGAATAAACTCCTCGCCTCCGTCGAGGGCGAACCGATCGTCGTCCGCGCGGCCCGTACGCTGCTGTCCTCGTCGCTGGGCGAGGTGATCGTCGTCGTCGGTTACGAGGCCGATCGAGTGCGCGCGGCGCTCGAGGGACTTTCGGTCACGATCGTCTCGAACCCCGCCTACGAGTCGGGGCAGGCGTCGTCGGTGCGGACCGGGATCGAAGCGGTGATCGATCGGCCGGCCGCGGACGCCGTCCTCCTCGCGCTGGGCGACATGCCGTTCGTCGACCCGGAGACGATCGACACGCTGTGTGCAGCCCACCGCGGGGGTGTCGGGGACGCGATCGCGCCCGTCTACGACGGCGAGCGTGGCAATCCAGTGCTGTTCGACAGACGACACTTCGATCGGTTGGCGGCCGTCGAAGGGGACGTCGGTGGGCGATCGATCCTGTTGACTGGCGACCACAGCGTGCTCGTTGCGGTCTGCGATCCGGGCGTGCGACGCGACGTCGACGAACCGTCCGACCTGTGAGGGACAGCAGTGTTACTCCTCGCTCGATTCGACCTTCCGAACGACGATGTTGCCGTCTTCGACGTGCCAGGCGACCCGATCGCCAGCGCCGACGTCGAGGAAGTTACGAACCGGCTTCGGAACGGTGGTGAGGTTCTTCTCGGAGACCTTGGTATCGGTGAGGGTACCCATACGTCCACGCAGGATCGTAGTGAATACATAGTTTACGCTAGGAGAGATCATAGCAGGGTCTCGACAGCGCCGATCGAGTCGGGGATTCGCCCGTTAGACGGCCGAATTCCAGCGGTGGGCCCCTCCGTCGGAGGCCTTCTCGAAGTCGAGATCGAACCGACCGGATTCGAGCAACACCGGGCCCGGAACGTACGTGTCGGCGACATCCTCGAGTGGGGAGAGGACGCCGCGGTCGGCCAATTTCGAGAGCACGTCCCTGACAGTCCGTTCACGGCCGGGGATGAGGTTCGCTTCCTCGATAACACCGTCCACGTCGACGCTGCCGTGCAACATCGCCAATCTGATCGCGGATACCCACGCGGGTTCGCGCTTCATCTCCCGGCACATCTACGTCAGATCGGACGACGGCGACGATAATATAACTTGTTCACCCGTCGGATGGACCGGTCGCGCTCCGATCGGCGACGGCCGCTCGAAGGACCATACCTAACTACCTCGACCGCACAGTTGCCCACGATGGACTCTCCCCGCGATCTGTTCGGCATCTTCCTCCGCGGCCTCTGTATGGGTGCGGCCGACGCGGTTCCGGGCGTCTCCGGCGGCACGATCGCGCTCATCACGGGGATCTACGAGCGGTTGATCGCCGCGATCACCGCGATAACCCCCGCACGAATCGGCCGCATCGCCCGCGGGATCAGGTCAGATGGCCGCGCCGACGCGATCGACGCGCTGGATGAACTGGACGCGGAGTTCCTCCTCGCACTCGTCGCCGGCATCGCAACCGCCGTCGTAACCGTTCTCAGCGTCGTTTCGTATCTCCTCGAGGCGTATCCGGTGTCCACGTTCGGGTTCTTCTTCGGGTTAATCGCCGCGAGCGCGATCGTCCTCTTCCGGCCGCTCCGGCTCGACACGCGCGGACGGATCGGGGCCGCGATGGTCGGCTTTCTCGCCGCGTTCGTCGTCTCGGGCCACGCGGCCAACAGCCTCGGGTCCGGTCCGGTGATCGTGTTCGTCGCCGGCGCGATCGCCGTCAGCGCGATGTTACTGCCGGGGATCTCCGGATCGCTCCTTCTCGTTCTCCTGGGACAGTACGCGTACATGTCCGATGCGCTCTCGACGTTCGTCCGGTCGATCGTCGGCGTGGTGACCGGCGATGGCACTGCTGCGGCGATCGAGGCGGCCCCGCCCGTACTCACGTTCATGGGTGGGGCCGTCGTGGGGCTGTTTACGGTCGCCTACGGCGTTCGGTTCGCGCTGAAGCGTTACAGGGCTGCGACGGTCGCGTTCCTGGTCAGCCTGATCGTCGGCGCGCTCCGAGCGCCCGTCGAACAGGTCTCCGTTCGGTTGCAGGAAGTCGGCCAGACGTGGACGCCGGCTGTCGTCGCCGCGTTCGTCGGCTTTGCGATCGCTGGCGCTGTGGCCGTGTTGGTGCTGGATCGATACGCCGGGGCGATCGAATACGCTCGGACGTGAACGCCCCCTCGCGAGACGGTTCGGCTGGGAGGGGTAATTGAAACGCCCGTTACTCTGGGGTCGTCTCGGTGACGTGCAGCGTCACGACGGCCGAAAATTCCGCTTGGAAGTCCGCCGAGTCGGTGAACTCGATGTGGTCGTACTGCAGCGTCCGTTCTTCGACTTCGTAGGTTCGGACGTCGCGTTCGACGAGCTCTGCCTCCTCTCCTTTTTGTGTCGTACACTCCCTGAGGACGAACTGCTCGCCGGGGTCGGGTATCTCGACGCCCGCTGTGTCGCTGAAGAAGGCCACGGCATCCCCGTCCTCGAAGACGAGTAACTGCTGGGCGGTTTGGGGAGTTCCATTCTCGTCGATATTAGTTATCATACGATGAGTTCCGTTTCGTACGCTTTCGAAACCTCGCGGACCCGATCAGAATCGCGGTCGGTATCTTTCCGATCCGCGACCGCGCGCCTCGATCGACGCCGATAGTGATCAGAAAGCAGCTCCGCAGCGACGGCCTCTGGGGATCGATCGGTTCGATCGAAAACGAACGCCGCGTGTCGGTGTAACTGACCGTAAAAGGCCTCCAGATCTGCCACGAGTTCGCTGTCGGTGTCGAGTTCGTACCGCGCCCCGGTCGGCCCGTCGGTTCGCCTGACGATTCCTAACTCGAGGAGATCGTCGACGTGGCGATAGACCGTCGGCGGAGAGACGCCCGCTAGTTCGGCGATCTTCGAGGCACCCATCCGCTGGGAGCGTCGCTGCAGAAAGACGTCGAGCATTCGGACCATCCCCTCGTCTTTGAATATCCGTACTAGCGGCGAGTGGTCGGCCAACACCGTCTCGGTACCAGTCTCGTCCATACCAGTCCGTATTCCCCGTGGGTATATGAATTTCATGTATTTTACCGAGTATAACATCTGTGAAAGAGGGCTGCGGTGACTTTCTTATCACCCCCGGTCAAACGTCTCCACGAAACGGATGGATCTCACACGCGAAACCGATCGGCTGTCGATTCACCTGGAACTACTCAAAGTGTTGCTGAGTCGTCGCGTGTTCGAGCCGAAATCGGTCCCGGTCACGCAGCTGCCTGTGTGGGATTCGGACTTCGACGCGGACCTTCGATGGGAGGTCCTTCGCGAAGCGATCGTCGAAAATCCTCACGAACTGCCGATGAACTACCGCGGGACGGTCTCAAAACAGTCGCCTGAGGACCTCCACGTCTGCTTGACCGGTTCTCCGTCCGACGTTCAGGACGCAATCGATCGACTCATCGATCGAATTTACGGCGGTAAAGCCGGTGCCGATAGGTAACGACGGTGCGACACGTTCCGACGGTCTCATCTCGTCCCGATCGTGCCGGTGCGCCTCGAACGCGGGACGGACGGAGACGACAGGTCGACGACAGGCGATCGAGGTCACGCAGGCTGCGTTTCGTCACTCGAGAAGTAAGCTGTCGTCTTCGAGGTAGTGTTCGACGTGGTGGGCGTCAGATTCGATCTCGATGAGGATCTCCTTGAGCAGGTGCTCGGTCGTGAAGTCCCCGAGGTTGTTCGCCAACTGGACGTGCTCGCGCATCCCTTCGATGATGTCGCCGTACACCGCCATGTCGTTCTCTAGAGAGGTTCGAACGTCGTAGACGTCCTCCCCTTCGAAGGAAACCGTCGCACGATCTTCGAGGTTCGATGGTCCCGAAACCGGGACGCCGCCGATCGCCTGTGCGCGCTCGGCGATGAGGTCAGCACCCTCCTCCATCGTTTCGTACGCTTCCTCGAAGAAGATGTGGAGGTCGCGGAACTCCGCACCTTCGACGTTCCAGTGATGCTTTTTCAGCTGGTGGTACAGGACGTACGCGTTCGCGAGATCGGTGTTGAGCGCGTCGACGATCTGTTCGGCTTTTTCAGCGTCGAGTCTGAGCGCAGCACTTTCTTCGACCGTACCTGCCTGTCTGCGGACTGTCTTCTGGGTACTCATAGCAATTCAGTGTTCGATCGCCACCCACTTAAAGTTTCACTGTTCAGAATTCTTTTTTACGTTTTAGGAACTATAATTTTCATTCGCTGTATCCGTGAGACAGAGTCACGGTGCGTATGGACCTGCCGTATCCGATCGCCGGACGGATCGGTACGTCGATCTGCAGGTTGCCGGGAATCTCCGTGACACAGGTCGCCTACACGTCCTGGACGCTTCGGTTGGGAGTGTGTACGACGTTCGCTCCGTGGAACCGAATGCCTGCCGGCCAGATTGTTGGAAGATACCATTCGCTGGCCCCCGCAAATCGCGCCGAACGGTCCACGCAGTCGGTGCGAAACCGATGGGCAAAGGGAAACGCTCTTAGGACCGTCGCACCCACTTTCTGGCATATGAGCAACGGCGAGGACGAGGCGTCGCCGACCGACGCCGAAAACGGGTCGGACGCCGACGAAATCACAGAAGAGAGCCTGACTGCGCGGCTTGACGACGCCGAAGGCGCGCTCGATGCCGCCGAAACGGAGGCCGATCTCGACGAAATCGAAACGGACCTCGACGGTATCGAGGCCGATCTCGAGGAGGCGGCCCTTCCCGAACCCGACGACGACGAGGAGGAGCCGCCAGCCGACGCGCTCGGGAATCGGCTCGAATCGCTTCGATCGGATCTGGACGCCCAGCGCGGCCCATACGCCGACGACGTGGTCGACGCGATCGAAACCGCTCGATCGACGATCTCAGACACCCAGTGGACCGAGGCGGGCGAAACCGACGTGACGACCGCCGTTACGGCGTTCGGCGAGGCCGTCGAAAACGCACTCGACGTGGATTTCGACGCGTCTGCCGGGTCCCTCGCGGGGACCGACGACGTGCTCGTTGACGCGACCGAGTCGATCGACGCCGCGGGACTGGATCCCGACGCCGACGCTGACACGATCGAAGCGCTCACCGAGGCGGCCGACGACCTCGAATCGGGCCTCGACGACGCAGAAGAGTGGGACGACCTGGAGACCCGAGAGCAGCTCTACGCGCAGGGGTATTACGACGTGTTGGGCCACTACAAGGATTACCCGCCGGAGTGGTCGGCGCTGAAAGAACACGAGACCCGCGGCAACGTCGACATGGTGTTGCTCGCGCTGGAGAGCCTCCAGTCGGAGTTCATGGAGCGACACGCGCTGGAAGCGCTCGAACGGATGGGCAAACGCGCGGCGACAGAGGACGCGATCGACACGATGCTGCAGCGGGCGAGCAAACGCGACAAACCCGCCATCAGAATCCTGGGGAAGATGCAGGCCGAGGAAGCCGTCGAAACGCTGATCGAGTACGTCGACTCCGACAGCGATCCCGCCCTACAGAAGGTGACG
>JBNJFV010000059.1:0-14007 GCA_051747145.1 Halobacteriota archaeon | reverse complement strand
CTTTTGAACTTCCTGATGGCGATCGCCATCTCGAAGTTCACCGTCGAACGGGGTGGTGTCATATGATCGACTCAGTCCGGATCGCACTGATCGTCCTGTTCGTCCTCGTCGGGCTGTTTTTCACGCTCGTCTCCGCGGCGGGAGTTATTCGCCTCCCGGACGTGTTCGCCCGCGCGCACACGGCATCGCAGGCCGACACCCTCGGCGCCGGCTTCGCACTCGCGGCGGCCGCGTTGACGATCGGCTGGGATTCGACCGCGGCGAAGACGGTCTTGTTGTTGTTTTTCATCTTCGTGACGAATCCGACCGCCGCACACGCGATCGCCCGCGCGGCCTACGAGGAAGGCGTCGAACCGTGGACGGAGGGGGAGGATCGCCGATGATAACGCTCCTCGAAGGTACGCTATTCGCCTTCGTTTTGATCACCGCCGTACTGACGGCGCTGTTCCGCGACGTCCTCGGATCGATCGTGATATTCGCCGCTTACAGCCTTGGACTCGCCCTCGTTTACGCGTTCTATCGCGCCCCCGACGTCGGCCTCACGGAGGCGGCGATCGGTGCGGGCGTGACGACGATTTTACTGTTGTTGACGATCGCAAAGACGTCACGCCCGCGGTACGAAGAGACGTTCGAATCGATCAACTGGCCTGCGGCGACGGTCTGTGGGCTCTTCGCACTGGTGGTCGGTGGAACGCTCGTCGCCTTTCCGGCCGTCGGCGATCCGAATTCGCCCGTCGTGACGAATCCCGACGTGACGGTGTACTACATCGAGAACGCCTACAGCGAAACCGGCGTGAAGAACTCGGTGACGTCAGTGTTGGCCGCCTACCGCGGGTTCGATACATTCGGCGAAGCGGTCGTCGTGTTCGCCGCCGGCGTTGCGAGTATGATCGTCCTCGGACGGGAGGTGTTCGCATGACCGACGCCGACGGCTCGGACACGGCAGCGTCCTCGACCGATCGCATGGACCCAGACGGTGTCGCGAGACAACGACCCGCCTACACGGAAAGCCAGGTCATCATGACGACGGTGAAAGTGATCGTCCCGTTCGTGCTCACGTACGGGCTGTTCACCGTGTTCCACGGCGCAGACTCGCCGGGCGGTGGCTTTCAGGGGGGTGCGATCATCGCCGCGGTCGTGTTGATGATCGCGTTCGCGTTCGGGATCGACGCCACCCGTGAGTGGATATCAAACGTCGCACTCGTCGGGCTTGCGACCCTCGGCGTCGCAATCTTCGGGGGGATCGCACTCGGATCGGTCGCACTCGGCGGCGCGTTCCTCGAGTACCCAGGCTACGGTGCGTTAGAGCCGATCATCGCGCTCAAACCCTACGAGTGGACAAAGTGGGGAATGGAAGCCGTCGAGATCGGTGGTATCGCGTTCATCGTCGCCGGCGTCCTGATGGGATTGTTCTTCCTGCTTGCGGCAGGGTACGACCCGAACGGAAACGACGACACCGAACGCGACCGCGACGTCGATCGCCCCGCATCGGAGGTGCATCGAAATGAGTGACGGGACGCTTTTGAGCCTCCTGACGACGAGACACGCGTACGTCGTGTTCGTCCTGCTTTCGTCGATCGGCCTCTACATGGTGATCGCGAACGCAAACCTCGTGAAGAAACTGATCGGGCTGAACATGTTCCAGACGGGTATATTCCTGTTTTTCGTGACGTCGGCGTACGTTCTCGACGGATCCGCACCGATAATCTCCCCAGACGGGGCCGGCGGACCGTACGTGAGTCCGTTGCCGCACGTGATCGTTCTGACGGCGATCGTCGTGGGCGTGAGCCTCACTGCGGTCGGGCTTGCACTCACCATTCGACTGTACGCGGAATACGGTACCCTCCGTGCGGACGCACTCAAGGAGGTAATGTACGATGAGTGATGTGATACTCCCGCTATTGATCGCACTGCCGATCGTGTTGTCGATTCTGCCGCTCGCGGCAGGGTTGCGATACGACGACGTGGGGTGGCCGATCGCGATGACGGGGTCGCTCGGCGTGTTGGGACTTGCGATCGTGACGGCAGTGTGGGTGTTCACCGGCGGTCGATTGATCCACGCGCTCGGGAATTTCCCACAGCCGTATGGAATCGAACTCGTCGGCGACGAACTCTCGGCGATCCTCGTCCTGTTGGTCGGCGTCGTCGCCGTCGCCGTGTTGGTCTTCTCCCGGCGAAACGGACCGCACGGAAACGCCTACCACAGCGGCTACCTCCTCTTGACAGGCGGCGTGCTCGGCGTCGTCCTCACCGGAGACCTGTTCAATCTGTTCGTCTTCCTGGAAATCACCGGGCTCGTGACCTACGCGCTCGTCGCGAGCAATCACAACGGCAAGTCCGCGTACGCCGCGTTGAAGTACGTCTTCCTCGGTACGATCGGCGCGTCGATGTACCTCATCGGGGTCGGCTACGCGTTCGTCGCGACGGGGACGCTCAACATGCGCGACATGCAGCAGGCACTCGAAACCGTCGGCTACACGGATCCGCTCGTTCAGGCGTCTTTCGGGTTCATTCTCGTGGGCTTTGCGCTCAAGGTCGCGCTGTTCCCGTTGCACACGTGGCAACCGGACGCGTACACCTACGCGCCCGATGCGGTGACGGCGTACATCTCGGCGCTCGTTTCGACTGTGGCCGCGTACGCGCTGTTGCGGATCACGTTCGACGTGTTCACGGTGGAGTTTCTCGCGGCGAACGGCCTCATTACGAGCGCCGTGCTCGTCGTCGCGTCGGTCAGCATCGTCGTCGGGAGTTTGCTCGCGCTGATGCAATCGGAGGTGAAACGGATGTTCGCGTACTCTTCTGTCGCCCAGTTCGGGATGATCGTCGCGGCGATCGCGCTGGCGAACGAAACCGCGGTCTTCGGTGCGATACTGCACCTGGTCGGCCACGGGTTGATGAAAGTCGGGTTGTTCATGGCTGCGGGGATCATCGCGGCCGGGTACGGGGCCCGGACCGTCTCCGAGTACGCCGGACTCGCGAATCGGTCGCCCTACTCGGCCGGAGCGATGGCGGTCATCGGGCTTGCACTGGTCGGCGTTCCCCCGTCGATCGGCTTTCTTGGCAAATGGTTCATCGCACTCGGCGCGATCGAATCGGGCTCGTGGAGCGTCGCGGTCGTCATCTTCGTGAGTACGCTGCTCACGCTCGCGTACGTCGCCCGGCTCATCGAGAAACTGTATTTCGATCCACCGGGTGGTCCTCACGGCCACGGAGATCACGACAACGGCACCGAAAACGGGTTGGCCCCCGACAACGGTCGGGGTGACCTCGCGAGCACGGACGACCAGCAGCCGGCTACCGACGGCGGCACGTCCCGAAAAGACGGCCTCGGGTACGACGCTGAGGCAGTCTCGCTCGGGATGATAGCGGTCCTCGCGTCGATCGCGATCGGCGTCGTCGCCCTCGGGTTTTCGTGGGAACTGTTCGACGAGTTGCTCGAACCCGTCCTCTGGAGGTTCTTCCAATGAGTGAAATCGCCAGTCTTCGACCCCTCGCTGCGGTAGTGGTATCGCTCGTCGCCACGGGACTCATCATCGCCTCCTATCGGCGGCCGAACGTTCGCGAAGGGTGGACGATCCTCGCGGCGGTCTCGAAGTTCGCGATCGTCGCCAGCATGTTCCCCGGCGTGCTGGAGGGGACCATCTACGTCTCGACTGTCGGGACGATCCTTCCGGGCGTCGATTTCACGCTCCGGGCCGATCCGCTCGGCATGCTGTTTGCGACGCTTGCGAGTCTCCTGTGGATCATCACGAGCTTCTACAGCATCGGCTACATGCGGGGGCTGGACGAACACGGACAGACGCGGTACTTCGCGTCGTTCGCCGCCTCGGTCGCCGCCGCTATCGGGATCGCCTTCGCCGGCAACCTCGTGACGATCTTCATCTTCTACGAGCTGCTGTCGGTGGCGACGTACCCGCTGGTCGCACACGACGAGACCGACGAGGCGCGCGCGGCCGGTCGGAAGTACCTCGCGTACACCTTCTTCGGCGGCGGCGTCCTCGTGTTGGCGGGAACGGCGTTGGTCTACTGGCTCGCGGGGACGACCGACTTCTCGGCGGGTGGGATCGCAGCGCTCGCCGGAGCGGACCCGACCATCGCACAGATTACGTTCATCGTGCTGGCGATCGGCTTCGGCGTCAAGGCCGGGCTCATGCCGTTGCACCAGTGGTTGCCCGAGGCGATGGTCGCGCCGACGCCCGTTTCCGGACTGCTACACGCGGTGGCGGTCGTCAAGTCGGGCGCGTTCGGAATAGCTCGCGTGGTCCTCGACGTGTTCGGCCCCGAGTTCGTCTACCAGCTCGGGATGGGTCTCGTAATCTCGACGATCGCGGCCATCACGCTGACCGCCGCGAGCCTCATCGCGATCCGAAAAGACCACCTCAAACAGCGGCTCGCGTATTCGACCGTGAGCCAGTTGAGCTACATCGTACTCGGGCTCGGACTGTTCGGCTGGTACGGGCTCGTCGGCGCGCTCTTGCACATTCCCGCACACGCGTTCATGAAGCTCACGCTGTTTTTCTGCGCGGGGGCGATCCACGTCGAGACGCACACCGATTACATCAGTCAGATGGCCGGGATCGGCAAGCGAATGCCGGTCACTATGGGCGCGTTCACGGTGGCCGCCGCGGGCATGGCCGGAATCCCGTTGCTTGCGGGGTTCGTGAGCAAGTATTACATGCTCATCGGGGGGGTCCAGATGGGCGCTGAACTGACTCCAGTTGCGTACTATCTCGCTGGCGCGCTGTTGCTGTCGGGCGTTCTCAACATCGTGTACTTCTGGCCGGTGGTGTACACGGCCTTCTTCGAGGCGGAGGACCGTCACGACGCGAAGCCGCTCGTGGACTTTTCGATCGGCGGCGAGGTGCGATCGGTACTCCCCGCCACAGACGGCGGCCACGCAGACGAAAGCCCGCGAACAGGAGGCGGCCCTACCGCATCGAACCCGCAAACAGACGGCGGGACGACCGACGACGACGTCGCCGCGCGACGGTATCCGAGCGATCACGTCGTCGAAACCGGAGCTACCGCGGCGGGTGGGCAGGAATCGGACCACAACAGTGACCCACCGCGACACGAGGCAGAAGCGACGCACGAAGATAGCCACCACGGCGGCCCACCGATCGACGGCTGGGCGCGCGTCCGCGGAACGGACCTCTTGGTCGGACGCGAGACGACGTGGTTCATGCTCGGACCGATACTCGCCGCCATGACGGGGGCGGTCCTGCTCGGCGTGATTCCCTACAGCGTCGGCTTCCTCGAGCTGATCGAAGTGATCGTCGACAGCGTGGGGGTGACCCAACCATGACCGGCCTCGTGACGCTCACACCGTTGTTGATCGACGGGGGGATGGCGATCCCGCCGTTCGCGTGGGTCCTGCTCGCCGCAGTACTCGTGTTGGCGTTGCCCCGGTCGATCGGCCACGCGATCGGCGCCGTCGCGACCGCGCTGGTGGGGCTCCAGGCGGTGACGCTACCCGACGGTATCTTCGCGGCCACGAGGTTCCTCGGTTTCGAGGTCGTGTTGCTCAACGTCGATCCGGCCTCACGAATCATGGCGATCGGCGTCGCCATCATCGCGACGGCCGCTGTCGTCTACTCGTGGGGATCGGCGGCCCCGCGGGTCCAGACGGCCTTCGCACTCTCGTACATCGCCGCGACGATCGGGACAATTTACGCGGGCGACTGGCTCTCGTTGATTTTCTTCTGGGAGCTGATGGCGGTGACGAGCACCGCGTTGGTGTGGCACTACGGCGGTGACGCCGTCCGGGCCGGATACCGGTACGCGATCGCCCACGGCATTGGCGGGACGCTGTTGCTCGGAGCCGTCGTCGTCCACTTCGTCGAGGCGGGATCGTTCCTCTTTACCGCCGAGACGGGGATCGTCGCCGGGGCGGCCGCCCTCCTTGCGGCGCTCGGAATCGGCGTCAACTGCGGGTTCATCGTCCTGCACACCTGGCTGCCCGACACCTACCCGGAACCGCACGTCGCGGCCTCGGTGTTCCTGTCGGTGTTCACGACGAAAACCGCGGTGTTAGTGATGTACCGTGCGTTCCCCGACGGCGCGGCGTGGCTCGCGTACCTCGGCGGCGCGATGGCGGTGTACGGGGCGTTCTTCGCGCTGTTGCAGTACGATCCGCGACGGCTACTGTCGTATCACATCCAGGCGCAGGTCGGATACATGCTCGCGGGGATCGGCGCAGCCGCAATGATCGCCGATTCGAGCTTCGCGACCGCTGGCGGGATCGCACACATGTTCAACAACGTCCTCTTTAAGAGCCTGCTGTTCATGGCGGTCGGGGTCGTCATCTACCGGACCGGCGAGGAGGACATCCGAAACCTCGGGGGGCTCTGGAAGGTAATGCCGATCACGTTCGCCGCGTACCTCGTCGGCGCGCTGTCGATCACGGCCGTGCCGGGGTTCAACGGATTCATCTCGAAGGGGATGGTCATCGACTCGGCGCACGAGGTCGATCAGATACCGCTTTTGATGGGCGAGGACCTCCTGTGGTGGTTGCTCATCGTCGGCGCGATCGGCACGCTCCTGTCGTTCATCAAACTGGGGTACTACATCTTCTTCCACGGAGAGGCCGACATCGATCCGCGCGATGCGACGACCGGGCAGATCGCGGCGATGACGATCGCGAGCGCGTTCTGTCTGTACTACGGCGTCGCTCCCGGTTCGCTCTTCGAACTGCTCCCGTTCAGCGCCGAATGGATCGCCGACGCCCATCCCTACAGCACCGGTCACCTCACTGAATCGGCGATCCTCATCACCGTCGGTTTCGTCGGCTTCGTCGTGCTGAAGGATCCGCTCGGAAAGCTCGCACACGTGATGCGGGACGTGGACGTGGTGACGGTGCCGGCTGTCTTTTACACCGGCCGGGCGTTCGTCTGGGGCGTCACCGAATCGTGGGCCGCGGTCGATCGAGCCGTGATGTCCACGATCGCGTCGCTGAAGCGTCTCGGTGGGGATCCCGAGCGAACCGCTCGGCGGATCGGGGTCGGAACCGACGGCGAACCGATCTACCTGCGGGCAGACATCGGTCGGAGCGTGTTCGTTCTGACCGCGATCGCGTTCGCAGCCCTCGTCGTGTTGCTGTTCGGTTGAATGGCGGCGGGAGCCTGCGCAGTCGTGCTCGAGGCGGAACGCGAACGCTGATCAGGTTCGATCGGTACGCAGAACCGCCAACCTTTATTCGATACCTCATGAATGGGCAGCATGGACCTGCTTCGTCAATCGCTGCTCGATGCACCGATTATCGAGAAAGGGGAGTACGAGTACTTCGTCCATCCGGTCAGCGACGGGGTTCCGATGCTCGAACCCAGGCTGCTCCGAGAGATCGTCATCCGAATTATCCGGAAGGCCGAGCTGGAAAACGTCGACAAGATCGTCACGCCCGCGGCGATGGGGATACACATCTCCACCGCGGTGTCGCTCATGACCGACGTGCCGCTCGTCGTGATCAGGAAACGCGAGTACGGCCTCGACGGTGAAGTCTCGCTCAGCCAGGAAACAGGCTACTCGGAATCGGAGATGTACATCAACGACGTCGAAGCCGGCGATCGGGTCCTCGTGTTGGACGACGTCCTCTCGACTGGTGGAACGATGAAGTCGATTCTCGACGCGCTCACCGGCATTGGCACGGAGATCGTAGACGTCGTCGCGGTGATCAAGAAGGCGGGTCCGAACAAACTGGACGACACCGACTATCGGGTGAAAACGCTGATCAACGTGACCGTCGAGGACGGCGAGGTCGTCATCGTCGATCCACAGGGCGACGAGTAACCGCCGACCGACGTCGTGTTGCTAAAAACACATAAAAACAGTGGTGTTTTTTGGAATGAATCCTAGTATATAAGAATCGCACGACACCCGTTTATAAAATTGGGAACTGATTGTTTGTTTATTTATTAAACGTGCGTAAACGCGACTGTAGTGGTTGCTCTAACCAATATCTGATAGCTATACGGATGAATCTTTGTCGTAACTTCACAGTAATTCCGGCAATTGTTGGCGAGAAGGGAACAACAGAACTAAATAATTCTACTCCAACAGGCGAAGTATGTCACAGGATAACGATGACATCCAACCCACGATCAATCGGCGACGAATCCTCCAAAGTGCGGGTGCAACGGGTATCGTTGCGCTAGCCGGCTGTTCGGGTAACGGCAACGGCAATGGGAACGGCAACGGCAATGGGAACGGCAACGGCAATGGCAATGGCAATGGGAACGGCAACGGCAACGGCAATGGGAACGGCAACGGTGATTCGGACGGCATCTCGTTCCCGCTGGAAGTGCAGTTAGAGGTGAACGCCGATAACGACGATCGGGTGCAGATGGTCGAACTGATCGCCGAAGCGATGGAACAGACGGGGTATTTCGACACGACGATCGAAACCTACGAGTGGAACACGTACGTCGGTCGAGTTCTCGACACCGAGTACGCCGAAAACGGCTACGTTCCGTGCATCGGCCTTTCGGGGACGTTCAACCCGCACAGCTTCTGTGACGCGCTCCACAACTCGGCAAACCACGGACAGTGTTGTAACTTGACCGGCGTCACCGATTCCGAACTCGACGACCTCCTCGACACTGCACGGTTCGGTGCCGACGTGGCCGAGGATCCGGACCTCCGTCGGGAGCGATACGACGAGATCTGGAATATCCTCGCCGAAGAGGCGTACAGTTCCATCACCCACTTCGACCTCGAAACCGCTGTCACGAACACGGACATCCACAACTACGCCGCCTATCCGTTCAACGAGGGCGTCATGAGCTACGCCCTCCACTCGCCGACCGACGAACAGGTGATGTGGATCGATCGCGACACGGCCGCAACCGGGGACGAAGACGTCTCGAACGTACAGTCAGGCGGGACGCTCAGGGCGGCCATCTCCGCGAACGTCGAATCGTTCGATCCGCCGTACAGCTCCGATACGACGTCCACGATCTCACAGAACTTCCTGTTCGAGGGATTGACGACGACCGACATTCAGGGCAACGTCTACCCGTGGCTGGCAGAAAGCTACGAGCTGCTCGAAGTGCAGGACATCGATCGATCCGCCTACGAGGACTACATGATCACGGTCGCGGCGGACGAAGAGGGCGTCCTCGACACCGAAGAACAGGTCGTCGTTCAACACCCAGAGGACGATCCGATCGGCGACGACGAAGTCAGAATCCTGACGCCCGCCGAAGCCGCAGCCGCCGTCGACGAGGGCGTCTTCGGGATGCAGTTCCGCTACTACCTCCACGAGGGCGTGCAGTTCCACAACGGCGAGGAACTGACCGCCGAAAACGTCGTCCAGACCGCAGAACGCTACGAGAACTCCCAGGTGTCCGCCCAGACGTACGATTCGGTGTTGAGCGTACAGGAAGTCGACGAGTACACCGTCGACATCTACGCGCAGATCCCAGACGCGGAAGCAGAACGCGAACTCCCCGGCTTTTTGATCCACACGACCGAACAGACCGACCTCGCAGGCGGCGATCTCGATCCACGACAGGGCAACGAACCGATCGGAACCGGACCGTACGTCTTCGAGGAGTTCGAGGACGAACAGTACTACGAGGTCTCGAAGTTCGACGACTACTGGCTCGAGGACGTCGGCGTCGACTCCAAGTCGTGGTTCGACGGATCATCGGACTTCCCGGACGGGCCTGTCATCGACTCGATCGAGATGGAAATCGTCCCCGACGACGCCACCCGATCGGCCGCTCTCCAGAACGGCGAGGTCGATCTCGCCTACGGGCTCTCCTCTGCGACGCTCGACGACTTCGACGCGTCCGAGGACTTCATCGTCGACGGAACCGAAGCCGGCGGCTACGAGTACATCCAGTACCCGATGCGAGTCGAGCCGTGGGACGACAGACGGCTCCGTCGCGCAGTCAACCACCTCGTCCCGAGAGAGAGCATCGTCGAGAACGTCCTCGCGGGCTGGGCCCGTCCGGCGTGGACCGATCTGCCGCAGCTCGCACACGGTACGGGAACGGTCGATCACGACGCCCTCGAGGAGGAAATCCGTCCGCTCAACGAGTACGATCCGGCTACAGCCGAAGAACTGATCGAAGAGTTGATCGAAGACCGCGGGTACACCGTCAACTGAACCTGAAAAGTGAGGGTTCGAAACGCGGCGTGATCCGTCATGGATTCGAACCCGACGGCGACAGCCGTTCATCCGAATGACCAACCGATCGCTCCGGCGGTACAAACCGACGACCTTTAGAGAACTATGAACCGACACCCTGGTAGATTCCCATGAGTCTCCGACGCTTCGTTTTGAAACGTTTCATCGCAATTATTCCGATCCTGTTCGGTGTGTCAGTGATCACGTTCGCACTGGTTCACCTGACGCCGGGCGACCCGATCGACCAGGTGTTGGGGCTGAATCCGGACGTGTCGCCGGCACAGGAGGCACAGTTGCGTGCGCGATACGGGCTGGACGGACCGGTGTACGAACAGTATTTGACGTGGATCAGTAACGTATTGGTAGGCGACTTCGGCACGGTGATCAGCTCGGGGCGGGACGTCTCCAGCATCGTCGTGATGCGGCTGCCCGAGACGATCGCCCTCGGCCTTTTCGGGTGGGCTTTCGCGTTGCTCATCGCGATCCCAGCGGGGATCTACGCCGCGGTGAACAAAGACAAGTTCGCAGACACCGCCAGCCGCTTTCTCGCGCTGTCGGGGATTTCGATCCCGAACTTCTGGCTCGGGTTGATTTTGATCCTCGTCGGCGCGCTCTGGGTCGGGCTGTGGCCCGTGTTGCCTCCCTCCAGACAGCCGCTGTACAGCACAGGCATGCTGTGGTATCTGATCCTTCCTGGGATCACGATCGGGACCGCCTCAGCGGCCAGTATCATGCGGGTAATGCGAACGTCGATGGCAGAAGAGATGAACAAAGAGTACGTGACCGCCGCGCGGGCCAAGGGACTGCCCGAACGGACGGTGATCTTGAAACACGTGCTTCGAAACTCGTTGATCTCGGTCGTGACGCTCGCTGCGACGCTGACGGCGGGGATCGTCTCGGGGTCGGTCGTCGTCGAAGTCGTCTTCAACTGGCCGGGACTCGGCAGGGAGTTCATCAACGCGATCAACGGTCGTGAAATCAATATGATCATGGCGATCACGCTCTTTACGGGCGTGTTCATTATCCTGGCGAATCTGGTGGCGGACATACTGTACGCAGTACTCGATCCGAGGATCAGATATGACTAACAAACGAAATATGTCTACGGAGCGGGGTCGCATTCAGATATCGGGATTCGACGCCGATCGCGTCGAAACCCGCGAGAGCCTCTCGGGGTGGACCGAGTCGACGGGGTCAAAGACACAGAGTCGCTGGCGTCGAGGGTTCGATCGATTCAAACGGAACCGGTCTGCGATGCTCGGCGTAAGTGTCGTCGCCGTGATGTCGCTGCTCGCGTTGTTCTCACGGCCCGTCGAGGTGTTCGGGTTCGTCGTCCAACCGTACGGGATCGCGCCGTACGACCCAACGACGATTTTGTACTTGCAGGATCCGAACGTCGGCGTGTACGATCCGCCGTCCAGCGCGTACCCGATGGGAACCGACGGATCGGGACGGGATCTGTTTTCTCGTATCCTGTACGGTGGGCGATACAGCATCTCGATCGGGTTCGTCGTGGTCGCGCTGACCGGTAGTTTCGGACTGGTGTACGGGGGGATTTCCGGGTACTACGGGGGCTGGGTCGACGAGATCATGATGCGGATCGTCGATACCATCTTCGCGTTCCCGGCGCTCATTCTCGCGCTCATCATCGTCGCGATTCTTGGCGGCGGTTACTGGCAACTCGTCCTCGCGTTCTCGCTTTTCGGCTGGGCGGGATACGGACGCCTCGTACGCGGAGAGGTGCTGAAAGTCAAACAGAATGAATACGTTCTCGCGGCGAAGGCGCTTGGTGCCCGTGATCAATCGGTCATCTTTCGACACATCATTCCGAACGCGATGCCGCCGCTTTTGGTGTTGGCGTCGCTCAATATCGGGACGGTCGTCATCGGCGTCGCCGCCCTCGGATTCCTCGGACTCGGCATGGACCCCGGCACCGCCGAGTGGGGGACGATGCTAGATGCGACCCGCGAAACGCTCATCCAGGGCCCTGAAGGGGCGATTCCGTGGTGGGCGACGATCTATCCGGGAGCTGCGATATTCGTCTTCGTGATGTCGATGAACATGATCGGCGACGGGATCAACGACGCGCTTGACGCACAGGAAACTGGCATCGGAAAACAGGGAGGTGGTGCCTGATGGCACTGCTCGAAGTGAACGACCTGACGGTCCGATTTTACACCCAGGAGGGCGTGGTCAACGCCGTCGACGGATTGTCCTACCGAATCGAACGCGGCGAGAAGTTCGGGGTGGTCGGCGAAAGCGGTGCCGGAAAGAGCGTCACCGCACTCTCGTTGATGCGGTTGATAGACTCGCCCGGACAGATCGAACGCGGTGAGATCCTCTTTAAGGGCGAAAACATCCTGGAGATGAGCGAAGCTGATGTCCGGAACATTCGCGGCAACGAGATCGCCATGATATTCCAGGACGCGCAAACGGCGCTCAATCCGGTCTACACCGTCGGCGAACAGATCGCCGAGGCGATCAGACATCACCTTGGGTACGGGAAACAGGAGGCGAAAGAACGAACGATCCAGCTGCTCGACAAGGTCGGGATACCCGAGGCCGAAACGCGCTACTCGGATTACCCCCACGAGTTCTCCGGCGGCATGCAACAGCGTGCGGTCATCGCGATGGCGTTGTCCTGTGATCCGGACTTACTGTTGTGTGACGAACCGACGACGGCCCTCGACGTGACGATCGAAACGCAGATCCTCGATCTGATCGAAGAACTCGCAGACGACATGGACACCGCGGTACAGCTCATCACCCACGACCTCGGGGTGATCGCCGAAATCTGCGATCGCGTGATGGTCATGTACGCGGGAAAGCCGGTCGAAAAAGCCCCCGTCGAGGACCTCTACTACGATCCGAAACACCCCTACACGGTCGGGTTGATGAGTTCGATCCCCCGCGTGGGCGATCCCAGAAAGCGGCTGCAGACGATTCCCGGGACGATGCCGGATCTCGTCGAATTGCCGCCGGGCTGTAGTTTCCACCCGCGCTGTCCGTTCGCCGAGGAGGCGTGTACCAGAACGGAACCGCCGCTTTTAGATCTCGACGCCCAGGGCGACGTGGCCGATTCGGCGACCGAACGCGCCGCCGCGTGTTTGGAATACACCGGTGACCTGACGGGAGGGCTGGATTACACCGTCGAAGTTCGCGACTCGACACCCGATGGGGCGGGCGAGGTTCCCTACGCGGAGGGTGATCGAAATGTCTAGGTGGAACGACGAGCCGATCCTTCGGGCGGAGAACGTGACGAAGTATTACGACACCGCGAGCGGATTCATCGACAGTTTCATCGGTCGAAGTCGGAAGGTGAAGGCGGTCGACGGCGTCGATCTCCAGCTTCGAGAGGGCGAGACGCTCGGCGTCGTCGGCGAGAGCGGGTGTGGGAAAACGACGCTGGGTCGGACGCTCATCCGACTCATCGAACCGACCGACGGCTCCATTTACTATCGAGGCGAAGACCTCACCGAGGCATCCAGCAAACGACTCCGGGACCTCCGGACGGAGCTACAGTACATCTTTCAGGATCCGTTTTCGAGTTTGAATCCCAGACTCACCGTCGGGGACATCATCGGCGAACCGCTCGACATTCACGGGATCGCCGACGGCGCAGAACGGACCGAACGGATCTACGAACTGCTGGAGATCGTCGGGTTGAATCCAAGCCACACGAATCGCTATCCCCACGAGTTCTCGGGGGGACAACGACAGCGGATCGGGATCGCCCGCGCGCTGGCGGTCGATCCGGAGATCATCATCTGCGACGAGCCGGTCAGCGCGCTCGACGTGAGCGTGCAAGCGCAGATCCTCAATCTACTAGAGGACCTACAGGACGAGTTCGGACTGTCCTACATCTTCATCGCCCACGA
>JBNJFV010000058.1:0-14068 GCA_051747145.1 Halobacteriota archaeon | reverse complement strand
CGAGATGAACGCCACGGCGTAAATCAAAAATGCGCTGAACCCCGGTAGCCCCGTCACGGTCGCGATGAACCCGGTGGCGATCCCGACGGTCGAGTTGTACGTGGCGTGGATTACCGCCGCGATGAGAAGCCCTTTGATGACGATCGGCCCACGATCGTCGGGGTTGAACTTTGCCAACCCCAGATAATACCCCGCAAACGCCGAGTAGATGACGTGCCCGGGCCCCGCAAACGCCCTGATCGCGGTGATCTCCCCGCCCGCGGCGACCGCCCCGATGCCGAACGACAGGTCTGTGAGCATTCCGGTCTCCTCGAGATTTCTGATGATGTACAGCGCGTTTTCGATGAACGCGAAGCCGAGGCCGGCGATCGCGCCGTACACCGCGCCGTCGATAACCGCGTCGAAGCGATGATCGGTGTAAGCGTACAGCCGCACGGCCAGCAGTTTCACCGCCTCCTCGCCGGGACCGACGACGAGAAAGAAGAACAACACCATGCCGAGCGATCCAAACGGGTCGAAAAAGCCACTCAGTTCGCTGTTGACGATCGCGGCGAACGTCGCCGTCAGGATCGAAAGCAGGAACGTCGCGACGAGCAACGACAGCGGCTCTTTCGTCGTGACGTCCGAATAGTAGACGTACGCCGCGAGACCGAACGCGGGGACGACGGACAGAAACGTCAACACTCCGAGTGCTGGGTTGAGGACGGTGCTGATCCCGACGGTCGCGAAGATGGACACGAGGATGAGAAACGCGATCACCACGACGAACACTTTGACCGTCCGCGTGAGGGCCCAATACAGCGCAACGGCCAATCCGTCGATCGACGTCCGCTCCTCCCACGTGGCGACGTCGTAGAGGTCCCGCGAGTCGTCAGCAAACGATTCGATCGGATCCCGTCGATCTGCCATACGGATACGTCGATCGGTGGGACCTAATGTCTTCCCGCCCGAACGGCGGGCAACCGGATGCTGCACTGCCGGACGATCGAACGGGCTGGATTCAAAGGCCCCCGTCACCTACGGGTGGACATGCACTTCGATCAGCGAACCCAGCGGGCGTTAACGACGGTCGGCCTCGACCGGGCGGCCCTCCGCCGTGCGTCCACACTCGTCTCGGAGGCCGTCGAACGGGACGCCGAACGGATCGCGGCGTTCTTCGACGGGGGCGGGACGTTCTACTCCGACATGGAGCTGACACACAGCAGGGCCGACGTGCAGGAACACACCGTCGATCACGTCGACGTCTTCACCCACGGCGCGGACCTGCGCGGATACCTGCGATTCGATTCGTGGGGCGTCCCGATCGAAGACGGTCGCCTCCTGGGGGAGGAAACCGTCGAACTCACGCTCGGCCCGACGATCGACGATCGGGTGCGATTCACCCGCGACCGAACACTGCTGTAACATGTCGGCATCGAAGGTCAAAGTCAGGGGCATCTACGCGACGGCGCTGACCGAACTGCTCGGATCAACCGGCCACGAGGTGGTCCAACCCTCCGGGGCGATCGACAGCCGGTTCGACGCGTCGTTCAACGCCGACCCCGAGACGGTCGCGATCGAGACGACGGCCGATAGACAGGGCGTTCAAGTGACCGGAGAGCCGGCGGCCGTCGATCGCGTAGCCGACGACCTCACAGCCGTCGGGATCGACGCGTTCTCCTGGCGGGACCCGCTTTCGGTCGGGACGATCGCCGACGGTCGCGTGACCGACACGGTCGGCGGCGGGGCGATCGTCGACGTCGGGATCGACGAAACGACCGCACCCGGCGACGGAGACGGACGGGGCTATCTCCCGTTCGATCGGGTCGACGGTCGCATCCACACGGGAGACCTCGTTCGGGTCCGTGTCGTCGAAGGGGCAGCGCCGTGGACCGATCGACGGTCGCTGTTGGACGCGTCGCTGGCGATCGAAACGGGGCTCGTGACGCTCGTTCCGGGGCGCGAGGGGACGACCGTGGAGACGCGAGACGAGGCGGCCGGCCGCGAACTCGTCGGGATGACCGAACTGCTCGACGTGACGCCCCCCGAAGGATGGGCGAGTAGGTGGTCTCACGAGGCGACGACTGCGAGCATGGGGGAACTGGCTGCGGCGCTGCGGTCGGCGGTCGAACGGGCGGAAGCGGTCGAAGCCGAACTCGACGGAACCGTAGACGGCGGGATCGACGCCGCGGGATCGTCACCGGCGATTCGCGTTCGGGATCGATCGACGCGGTGGGTCTGGTTCGGTCGCGATTCGCGGTTCGAGCTAGATTCGATACGGCGATCCGTGACGACGACGATGCCCGGACACCACCGGATTAAGGCCGGGGCCGATCGCGCCAGCGCGGGCGTCGATTTCGTCGAAGCGCTCTGTGCGGTGGACGACACGGAGGCGTTCCCGTTCGAGGTCGTCACCGAGCAGTTCGGACCGACCGAGGGCGACACCGTCGCGATCGGACACGGCAAACCCGACGGGCGGCTGATCGTTCTCGGGGAAGGGAGGGTGACGGAGCGATCGGCGGACGGTACGATCGCGGTGAAACGCCAGCTCACCGGTGGCGGCACCTACGACGCGCTCGGCGTGGCCCGCGAAACCGGCGACACGGCGCTCACGAAGTTCCGCGAGGGCCGCTGGTGGTATCCGACGGTGTATCGGAGCGCCGACGGTGAGGTGAAAGGAACGTACGTCAACGTCTGTACCCCCGTCGAGTGTTTCCCCGACACCGTCAGATACGTCGACCTCCACGTGGACGTGCTGAAACACGCCGACGGATGGGTCGAACGGGTCGACGACGACGAACTCGACGCGGCGGTTCGGGCGGGACAGGTCTGCGAGTCGCTCGCGGAGAAGGCCCGATCGGTCGCGACGGCGCTCGAAAACGCGCTGTGAGCGAGTCGCCCGATCGATTGCCGATCGACCACGCGCATCGCTGTCTAACGCCGGTTCCGATCGGACGGTCAGAAGTGTTCCGCCGACTCACTCGAGAACTGTAGTTTGCCGCCACGACCGCCTTCGACGGTGTCTGCGCCCACGTCGCCGGTCGAAGGGACTTTCACCTCGACGTCAGTCACCTCGTCGAAGGCGAAAACCATGTCCCGCTGAATGTTCTGTGCGGTGATGTTCGAGATACCACACCCCGAACATGTCCCGCCGAGTTCGACGACCACGCGGCCAGTTTCGGGATCGGCTTCGCGGACGACGCTCGTGCCACCGTGCATCTGGACGATCGGCATCTGTTTGGCCATCCACGTCTCGACCCGCGATGTGAGGCTCTCGTCGCTCATTGCACCCCGTTGGAGCCACAGATACGGGTAGCTTGTGGTTTTCGTCACAGGGTCGTCGACGATGGGTGATCCAGCCGATCGATGACGACAGCGAGCTGATCAGGCGTCCGTGAGCGCGTCCACCTGTGATTCGAGTTGCTCGACGGTGTCACGCTGGTGTTCGGCCTCGTCGACGATCTGACCGGCGGCGTCGGTCGCCGCGTCGGCGTCGTCCTGCGCGTCGTCGACCATGGACAACACCTCCTCGACGCGGGTCGCCTGGTCCTCGTTGGCGTCGGCGATGTCGTTGATCCCGTTGGCCGCATCCTCGACGGACGTGGCGATCTCTTCGAAGGAGCTGACGACCGCGGTGACCTCGTCGGTCACGTCGCCGATCTGTGCGTGGGAGGCTTTCACCGCGTCGGCCGTCTCCTCGGAGTGGGCCTTGATCCGATCGATGTGACTTGCTATCTCCTCGGTGTACGACTGCGTCTGGTTCGCGAGGTCTTTGACCTCGTTTGCGACGACCGCGAACCCGCCGCTGCCGTCGCCCGCGCGGGCGGCCTCGATGTTCGCGTTCAACGCCAGGATGTTCGTCTGTTCGGCGATGTCGGAGATGACCTCGACCACACCTTCGATCTCGTCCATGTGATCTGCGAGTTCGGTGACGGTGTCGACCAGCTCCTCGCTGGCCTCGCTCACGTCGTCTGCGACGGCCCGGGCGTCGCCGGCGGCGTCGACGCCCGTTTCCACCTCGTTTCGGGCTTCCTGGGCGGCGTTCGAAACCTCGTTGGAACTGCTTGCGATCTCTTCCATCGTCGCACTGAAATCCTGCATCTCCTCGGCCACTTCCCCCAGGGAGGCGTTCTGGTCGCCAAGCAACCGATCGACGCGGTGTGCCGTCTCCGTCGCGTCCCGGATCGACGCGGCGAGTTCGGCGGTCCGTTCGTCGACGTCGCCGACGAGCCGATCGAACTCCGCGGCCATCCCGTTGACCTCCTCGACGATTCCTAAAAGCTCCTCGTCGACGGCGTCGTTCTCGTCGTCGAACGATGCACGCGCCGACAGGTCGCCGTCGCCGATCGACTGCAACGTGGTCGTCACCTCCCCGACGAGCGACTCTAGGGCCTCCTGTCTGTGGACCTCCTCGGTTCGATCGTTGAGAATCTCGAAGACCGCCAGGAACTCGCCGTCGTCGTCGAAAATCGGAACGGCCCAGAACTCGATTTCCACTTCCTCGTCGTTGAGATTTGTCGCCGTGCTCGAATCGTAGTAGACGATCGAGTCACAGTAGGTCGACTCCTGGCGTTCGATGTCGAACGCCTCGTCGGCGTTCCGCGGGGCTTCAATGACCTTTTCGGCGAGCGTCAGTTTGCGGGCGCCCTCGCTGTAGGTCGCTTTGACGACGCTCTCGCGGGCACTCTTGCCGATCGCTTCCTCCCGCGTCATCCCGACGAGGGCGGTGTGCCCGTAGTTCCAGCCGATGACCCGGGTTTCGGCGTCGAGAATGTAGATCGGAAACGGAACCGCTTCGAGGACCGCCTCGATAGTGAGGACGGCGTCTGCGTGTTCGGCCGTCGATCGCTCGGTGACTTCCTCGTACCGTTCGAGACCGGCGACCATGTGGGCGAATGCAGTTCTGAGACCGGTCTCGAGGGCCGCCTGTGCGTCGTCAGGATCGCCGCCCCGAGCCCGGTCGAACGCGGCCTCGACGAGCGATTCGACGGCCGAAAGGTACGTCGCCGCGTACGCTGCGGGCGAGGCACCCTGCTTGGCGTACGAGCCACCGACACCCGCAGCCGAATCGGTGTTGAACGATCCGGGATTCGACAGCGCTGCGGAGAGGCGCTGTGCGTGATCGGCGTTGAGCCCCGATCGGACGCCGTCGACCCGGCGGTCGATCGCAGCAGAATCAATCGAGATATCGAACGGCTCGCCGCTTACCGGTGATTGTCGTAGCGATTCGCTGATTGTTCCGGCCTCCTTCGAACCGCGTCCGTCCGGTTTATCGTCGTCGCCATCTGTCGTTTTAGACTCCGCTGCGAGAAGCGAAGACATGAACTCCAACATCGTTGTGAGAACTGCTTTTTATGTCCACCTAATAAGCACTTGTGCCAAATTCTCAATACTGATAGAAACTACTGACGTCCGCTCTACGGCCGTCGTGCCCGCATCAGTACAGTCGCCCGGTTACTGACCGGACAGTCGCGTTTCGGGGACGACACCACGGCCGATCAGTCGCCACGTGCAAGACCACGCCCTACAATCGCGACCGATCGCCCGTCCCGTCCGTGAGCGCGCTCGCAACGGCCCCTTTCACCACGACGTCGTCGCCGAGCGACGTGAGTTCGATCTGTGGGACGTTGATAAAGACCATCTCCTCCAACCGCTCTCTGAGCGGCTCGACGACCAGCTCGGGGTTGTACAACGCGACCGCGCCGCCGATCGAAATCACGAGGGGCGCGTACGCGTGGATCACGTTTGCCACCCCCATCGCGTTCCAGCGGGCCAGTCGATCGATGACGCGATCGGCGAAGGCGTCCTCGCCAGCGTGTTCGAACACGTCCGCCGCCGAGAAGTCTGCCTCGCCGATCGGTACCGCCGTGTCGATCGGATCGTCGGCGTGGAGGCGTTCTGCGTACCGGGGGATGTTGTTTCCCGAACAGTACGCCTCCCAGTGACCGTCGTGACCGCAGCCACACGACATGACGCCGTCTGGGTCGAGCGTCATGTGCCCGACCTCCCCCGCGTTGCCGTCCCAACCGGACAGGACGGTCCCGTCCACACAGACGCCCGCGCCGATCCCCGAGGAGATCGTGAGATACACCATGTCGTCGGGGGTTCGTTCGGAGTGAAACCGTTCGCCGATGACGCCGGCGTTGGTGTCGTTGTGAAGATGGACGCGATCGGTCTCAAGGAGGTTCGAAACCGGGCCTGTCAACGGGATGCGACCGATTCGGTCGGGGAGGTTCGCCGGATTTTCGATCATGCCGGCTGCCAGATCCAGCGGTCCGATCGAGCCGATGCCGCAGGCGACCGCGTCCGTCGGGACGATGTCAGCCGCGTCGCACGCACCGCGAATCACTCGAAGGACCGCCTCGGTCACGGCGATCCCGCTTGGACCGCGTGGGGTGCGATCGCGTGCAGCACCCAGGACGGTCGCCGACCGATCGGCGACGACGGCGCGGACGTTCGTCGCCCCGAGATCGACACCCACGTAGTAGGCCATCGGATGTGTAGGGTTCCCGACGACACTTAACTGAGACGTTTCTCACTCGACAGCGAGTTACCGGCTGACGAGACGGTTCAGTACCTGATTCGTCGACGAACGCCCGCCCGAGCGTTCCAACCGCCATAGGTGCGGGTTCGAAACTGGACACTCGTCAGTTCGTCACCAACGAATGCGGGGCGGGACGAACAGATAGTCGTACGCCCCAGTCGGCTCACGCCGCGTCCGCCCGTACGAACGTGACGGGACAGGGCGCCGACAACAGGACCGTCTGGGCTGTGCTTCCGAACACCGCTTTTCCGGTCGGCGATCGCCGGCGACCCCCGACGAGGACCCGATCGGCGTCGACTTCGGTGGCCAACCGGACGATCTGCTCGCCGTGTGAACCGATGGCACCGCGAACCTCGTAGTCGACAGCCGCCGCTTCGAGTGCCGAACCGAGCTGTCGAATCGCCGTGTGACGCCTGGCGACGTCGTCCGGTGAGACGTCGTCTCGGTCCCGATCGAATTCGAGGTCCGAAAGCGCCTTTTCGTACTCCGATTCTGTGAACACGTGTGCGAGGACGACCGTCGCTTCGGTCGGATTCGCCACCTGAATCGTCGCTTCGGCGAGCCGATCGAATCGCGCCGTGTCGCCGGGACCAACCCCCAGTAGGATCGTCTTAATAGCCGTAACCATAGCCACCCTACGAACGCCCCGCAAGTAAAGTTCCGTGAACGGAGTTCGCAAAAGCCAGTCAGTAGTCGGGAGCGTCGTCTTCGACTTCGCGTTTGAGCGACTCGCGACGCGATTTCGCGTCCCGACCCGTCGCCTCAAGAAGAAACTCGTTTTTCGCACTGACCGCGTCGGCCGCCGCATCTGCGTTCCCTTCGGCGATGACCTCCTCGGCGGGCCGTTCTTCGAAGTGGACGGCGAGTTTGTCCTTCTTTCCGCTGTAGGCCGCAGCGCCCGCGATTATCTTCTCGAAGACGGGGTTTTTCGGATCCTCGACGACGTACAGCTCGTGGCCGCCGTGGTCTTCCGTGCCGCTCACGGGACCGAAATACTCCTCGATCGAGGCTTTCAGGTCCGGCATGCGATCCTCGAGGTGCTCGCCACGGCGCATCTTGTACTCTTTCATAGAAGTCCCGTTAGCCAGCGTACGGTTTACCTGTTTCGTCGCTCGTTTTCCATGTCGCGTGTGGGCTAACCACATACGCAACGGACGGTGCTGCATCACCCCTGGACCGTACACGCAACGGACGGTGCTACATCGAACCGATTCGACTACATCGGCCGTTCGGAAATGTAGCCTTTCCTGCACTTCGGGCAGATGTCCCCCGCCCGCATCGACGAGCCACCTGCGGGTTTCGACAGCCCACACTCCGGGCAGAAGAACTCTGTCCGGACGTCGTCTTCCATCGGTTCGAACTCGACCGTGGCGGGATCGGCCCGAGTGAACCCGTCGTCGCTCTGTATCGTCGGCTCGTCGGACTCGGTGGTCGACTCCGTTATCTCCGGCGTGAATCCACCGCCGAACGTCACGTCCTCGGGGCCGCCCTCGCTCGGTTTGCTCGCATCGAACCCGTCGTCGGTCCCCTCGGGATCCGGCCACGGCACCCGATCGGCCGCCGCGTCACTATCGACACCGTCGTCGTGGACAGGCCACGCTCCCGGTTCGCGATCGTCGACGTCCGTAGACGGTTCGTCCGGCAGGATGATGCCGTCGTCGGGTTCTGCGGACGAATCGGGCGCTCGAGAATCGGCATCCGCTCCAGGTAGATCGCCGTCATCAGTGTCGGATGGCGTCGGCTGCTGTGGTCGGTCCGTGTGCGCTGGGGAGTCTGCGATCGAGTCGGCGCTACTGGAGTCCGATGCGCTCGAGTCGCTCGGACCTGCGGTGATGATTTCCGCATCGTCGGAGACCCCTTCGTCGAACGGGTTCTCCGAACTGGTTGCAGCGGAAGTTGCAGTACCCGGTCTGGCGTCTGTGCTCGACGCATTGCCGCCAGCTTCTGGGGCGGGATCTGTCCGCCGTGGTGGCGCGTCGTCGATCGACTGATCGATCGACTCGGGCGCACCCTCGACAGCTCCCGCCTGCGGATCCACGTCAGCACCAGTCGCTGCCGCAGAGAGCTGTTCGACAGACGTAACCTCCTTGTTTTCGCTGACGACCTGTTCGGCTCCGCACCGCGAACAGACCGTGATCTCCCGCACGGTGACGACGACCTCGCTCCCCTGTTCTTCCCGCTCGCGCTTGAGTTCGGGTTCACCGAAGTCGTGGCCGAGCAGACACCTGAGTCCCATTGGCCGACAATCCGAGTTGCGAGACTAAAAACTACCCCCTCGACGTCTGTCGCGCGTCAGACGTCCGTCAGCAGCCGATCGGACGGCTACCCGCTCTACTCGCCGGTACACGTATACCACTTCCCTTCCATACTGATCGATATGGGAGCAAAGCGGGAGTTCCGCAACCGACCAGCGGTTGAGGTTGAGGTACTCGACGCGCTCGTAAATCGCGGCGACGATGGGATGACGGTCCTCGAACTCAGAGCCGCGGTCGACGCCGACATCGATCGAATCGAAACCGCGCTGTCGGACCTCAAATCGGACGGGTTGATCACCGTCGAGGAGGTCGGCACCCGCGTCGAGATCATGCCGGCCGATCGGGTCGTGCCGGATCCCAACGAACAGTCCGATTCGGGCGGGCTGTTACACGATATTCGTGAACGAATTGGCCTTTGAACGATCGAAACGACCCATCCATCGAAACGACCACCGATCGAAACGACAACCAAAACGACGACCGAACAGCACGGCGACCGGACGGCTCGGAATCGGAGCGAAACACCGACCGAACGAGACGGCGACGTTTTACATCGCGGGGATCTACGAACGCGCATGACCCTTGTGGGGGATCTCCACGACGATCACGGGGCGACGTTTACCGAACGCGGTGACCGCGAGGTCGTCGCCCACTACGGTCGCCCCGAGCGGGCGGTCCGTGCGGTCAGAAACGGCGTCGGTGTGATCGAATACGGCTACGGGATCGTTCGAGTCGGCGGCGACGATCGAATCGAGTTCGTCGACAACGTCGTTTCGAACCGCGTCCCGAGTACCGACCGACAGGGTGCGTACGCGTTGTTGTTAGCCCCCAACGGCCGCATCGAGACCGACATGTACGTCTACAACGCCGGCGAACACCTCCTCGTTTTTACGCCCCCCGAAACCGTCGAATCGCTCGTCGACGACTGGCGATCGAAGGTGTTCATTCAGGACGTGAGGATCGAACCCGCCACCGACGAACTGGCCGTCTTCGGCGTCCACGGGCCGAAATCCACCGAGAAGGTCGCCAGCGTACTCAACGGGGCGGGTGCGCCGGAGCCGGCGTTGACGTTCGATCGCGGCTCGATGGGCGACGTCGGCGTCACCGTGGTCGCAAGCGACAATCCGACCGGCGAGGAGGGCTACGAGGTGATCTGTGCGGCAGCCGACGCAGACTCGCTGTTCGAAATCCTGCTGGTTCAGGGATTCAACGCCGCCCCCTTCGGCTACCGAACGTGGGACGTCCTCACGCTCGAAGCCGGCACGCCGGCGTTCGAAAGCGAACTTCGCGGGCAGATTCCCAACACCGCGGGGGTACGACACGGGCTGGACTTCGAGAAGGGGTGTTTCGTCGGCCAGGAAGTCGTCTCGAAGGTCGAAAACCGCGGCCAGCCCAGCCGTCGACTCGTCGGCGTCGAATTCGAGGCGATCGACGACGCGATCGGCGACGACGAAAGCACGCTGCGTGCGAACGGCGACCCGATCGGTACAGTGACACGATCCGCCGACAGCCCGACGCTCGAAGCGACAATCGGGTTCGCCTACGTCGAATTCGGATTCGACGGGACAGACGTCACCGTTACCGACGGCGATCGATCGATCGAGGGTCGAATCGTCGACCTGCCGTTCGTCGAGGGAAGCGCCCGGTCGCTTCGCTGTCCGGTCTTTGACTGAAGAAGACGCCGGGGCGAGTGAGCGATCGCTGTGGTGCGGATCGTCGGCTATCGCTGTGGTGCGGATCGTCGGCTATCGCTATGATACTGATCGTCGGCTATCGCTGTGGTGCGGATCGTCGGCTATCGCTATGATGGTGATCCGTTACGATCGCGAGAACGTCCGCTTGAGGTGTTTCGTCGAGAAGAACGAGGTCGGTTTGTCCATGTGTACGCCGATCTCGCCGGCGAGCGTTCGGAGGCCGATCGACTGGACCGGTCTCGGAAGCGAGTACGCCCGGCGTATCAGGTGCCCGAGGCGTATTTCGGCGGCGAGCGCCTCCCGCCAGGCGTCCTCGTAGATCGACAGCGATTCTGGGCGATCGGGCGTGACGTGTCTACCAGCGCAGTCTGCGGCGGTCATCCCGTAGAGAATCCCGCCGCCGGTGAACGGTTTCGTCTGGGCGGCCGCGTCGCCGATCAAAAAGACGCGGTCGGTCGTCACCGACGCCGGGGGGCCGATCGGGATCACCCCCGAGCAGAACCGATCGGTTTCGACTCCGTACTGCTCGGTAAGCACGTCGAATAGCTCGTTCACCGCCGTTCCCGGCGGGGCGGCGAGGCCGTACTCGACCCCGGCCTCGCCCCGGGGGATCCGCCAGGCGAAAAACCGCGGCACCGTGAGGTGAACGTCGACGTAGTCGCCGTGATCGCGCTCGTCGGTGAACGCCAACACGCCGTGGAGTTTCTCTGCGGGTTCTGCCAGCCCGACCGATCGCCGGACTCGCGAGACGGGGCCGTCGCAACCGGCGACCATCCGCGCCTCGAACGTTTTCGTCCCCGCGGTTCCCGCGACGCTCGCGGTCACGACGACCCGATCGGCGCGCTCGTCCACATCCGTCACCGTGTGTCCCTCGCGGACGTCCGCCCCTGCCTCGCGGGCGCACTCGGCGAGTGTACGATCGAGTTCGACGCGGTCGATCACGTTCGAGACCTCCTCGGTCTTGTAGAACGGGTGCGGGTCGGCGTCGGGGCCGCCGAGTCGGAAGTTCGCGCCGTAGACGCGGTTCTGGAGGAGGTCGGATTTCGCCGCGTCCGGAACGTACGACCAGATGTCAGTGCTGACGTGCCCCGAACAGGCCAGCGGCGTTCCGAGTTCGCCTTTTTCCAGCGCGAGCACGTCGTAGCCGGATTCGGCCGCTCTACGCGCAAATCGCGCTCCAGCCGGACCGACGCCGACGACGACGAAATCGTACATGAAAACTACTGGACCGACGGCGGCAAATAGTTTGTCGGTTGCTACGATCGGACCGGAACGACGGCGAGCCCTCGCGGCGTCCGTGTCTCGAAGTGCGCGGGCCACTCGTCTGCGATCGGTGCCCACGAGTCGCCCGCGTCGGCGGTCGCGAACACGCCGCGATTCGTCGCCGCGTAGAACCGACCGCCGGCAGCGGCGCGCCCCAGCACGGCCCGAACGACGCCCCGCCCCATAGGTAACCCGGTCCCGTCGAGACGCTCCCACGCCTCCTCGCCGCGCTTGCGGTAGACGTACGCCTCGGCCCGATCGGGCGCGTGCGCCGATCGAGCGCCTTCGGCGGCCGAAAGGAGGACTGTCCGCGGATCCTCGGCGTCGACCGCGAGGCTCCAGCAGTACCGCCGATCGAGCCCCGGCTGCGGATACGACCACGTCTCCCCGCCGTCTGTCGTCTCGGCGTAGCCGTCGCCCGCGGCGGTCCAGGCGCGATCGGGGGTCGCCGGGTGAGTGGCGATCGAATGGACGTCGATCCGGGCGGTCGGGACGCGATCGATCCACGTCTGGCCGCCGTCGCGCGTCTGTACCAGCGCGCCCGCCTCGATCCCGACGTAGAGGTGGTCGGGGGCGGCCGGATCGGGTTCGATCCATCGGACGTGATGGGTGTGTGGCCGCGGCGGGAACGACCACTCGGCGGCGGAATCCAGCGCCCCGAGCCCCTCGCGTTCGACCCACGTCTGGCCGCCGTCGGTCGATCGGTACACCCGGCTCGGTTCGGTTCCCGCCCAGATCACGTCGGGATCGTCGGGGGCGATCGCAAGCGCGGTGATCGCGTCGGGGGCGATCGATTCACGCCCGACCCGTTCGAACGATTCGCCGCCGTCTATCGATCGATGGAGGCCGTCGTCGAACGTGCCGACGACGATTCGCGCCGGTCTGTCCGGATCGACGGCGACGCATTCGAGCCGCCGATCGACGAGCGATCGGACGATCGATCCCTCCGGGCGGACGGTGAGAAGGGCGCTCGGCATCGCCACGTGGATCAGATCCATGTGTATTCATACCACACCGGAACGCAAAACGATCACGCCCGTCGAACGGCCGGCGCTGCCGATCGGAGGACGACCACGCAGGCGAGCGCGAGGAGCGCACCGACCGCGAGGGTCGGAAACGCGAGCTCGTACCCCCACCGATCGAGCGCGATGCCGAAAAGCACCGGCGAGACGATCGTCGAGCTAAAGCCGACGAACGACTGGATCGACAGCGCGGTCCCGATCTGGTCGTCGGAGACGATCTCGGTGACGAGCGTCGACGTGGGGGCGCTGTCCATCGTCAACGCGACGCCGTAGACGAGGAGTACCGCGACGAACGCCCACAGTGGCAGCCACGTGAGAACCCCGAGCGTCGCGCTCACGACGCCGCTGATCGCGAGGCCGCTGGCGATGACGGTGAGGCGGCCGACGCGATCGCTCGCCGTCCCGCCGATCACGTTTCCGAGTCCGCCGACGGCGATCATGAGCCCGACGAGGACGCCCGCGGTCGCCTCCGGCGATCCGGTCGTCGCCACGGCCGGCGTGACCAACAGGAATGCCAGCAACCAGTTGCGGACGCCGAACAGCTCCCAGTTGTGAAACGTGTAGGTGCCGACCGCCGCGAGGTACTCACGGTTCCGGAGGACGCCGAAATCGAACCCGCCTTCGACCGCTTCGGTTCGCCCCGGCGGATCGCGACCGACGAGGAGGATCAACGGGGCCACGAGAAGCGCCCCGACGCTCGTTGCGGCGATCGCGCCGCGCCACCCGACCTGTGCGGCGATCGTCGACCCCGCGAAAAACGACAGCGCGCTGCCGAGCGAGAAGGTTCCGACGTAAATCCCCATCGCGCGACCCCGGGCGCTGGCACCGTACCAGCCCGTGACGAACCGCATCCCCGGGACGTACACCCCGGCCATCCCGATCCCGGCGACGAACCGCAACAGACTCCCGTCGAGAAAGCCGGTCGAAACGGCCGCGAACGTGAGACTCGCCGCCCCGGTTATCGCCGCGCCGCCGGCGATAAAGGGGCGGGCGGCGTACCGATCGACCAGTACCCCGACGGGGACGATCGCGAGCAGGTAGCCAGCCTGAAACGCCCCGAAGATGATCCCGGCGGCCGTGCCCGTCAGCTCCCATTCGGCGACGATTAGCGGCAGTACCGCCGAGTAGTTGAACCACACGAGCGTCGACAAAAACAGCGACGTCGCGGCGACGGCCAACATCCGCCCGCGAGGGACGCGTTCGGATTCGTCGATGCCAGCCTCCATTCAGTGGCAGTGACTCGGGGCGGGGTGAAAACGGTTCGCCTCCGGGCGATCGTCGCCTGCTCGTCGGCCGATCGTCGCCTGCTCG
>JBNJFV010000057.1:1450-14271 GCA_051747145.1 Halobacteriota archaeon | reverse complement strand
TCTCCTCGTGGGAAGATGAAACTCCAGCGGTGGATGGTCGGGACATACAATGTGCTAGGGGACACCCGCGTGAACGTGTGTCCCCGAACATGTTCGGTTGGGCTGCGAAGCACACCAGCCGATCGATCGAACCGCGAAGCACACCAGCCGATCGATCGAACCGCGAAGTCCCAGTGGAATTATCGGCGCGCCGATCGAATCGCCGGTAGCCCATGACCGAGGATCGGTTGGTCGACGACGCGAATCCACCGACGGTACCGTCACAGCCAGACGTCGAGGAGGACATCGGCGAGACGACCGACGAGACGACGGTAACCGAAGAGGGAACCGAGTTAGAGCGGACGATCGGCCTGATGGGCGGGTTGACGATCGGCATCGGGACGATGATCGGGGCCGGCATTTTCGTGTTCCCCGGTCTCGCAGCAGGGCAGGCCGGACCGGCGGCATCGGCGTCGTTCGCGATCGGGGCCGTCGTGGCCCTGCTCGTCGCGCTCCCGACGTCGGAGCTTGCAACCGCCATGCCGAAAAGCGGCGGAGGATACTACTTCATCTCCCGGGGGATGGGGGCTGGATTCGGTGCGATCGTCGGCATCGGACTGTGGCTCGGGCTCGTCTTTGCGACCGCCTTCTACCTCGTCGGATTCGGCGAGTACGCACTCGCCGTCCTCGTCGAACTCGGAGTGCCACGACCGTCCACCCCCGGACCGTGGGGAATCGTCTCCGTCCTGGGAGTGCTGTTCGGGATCCTCCTGACGGCGGTGAGTATCACCGGCACGGAGAACACGACGAAGCTACAAAACGGCGTCGTCAGCCTCCTTCTGGGCATCCTCTTCGTCTTCCTGCTCTACGGAGGGTTGGACGCGCTGGGGCTTTTCGGACGCGATCAGACGCCCGAGACGTACGCCCCGTTCGGTACCATGCCGATTTTGACGACCGCCGCGCTCGTGTTCACCTCCTATCTGGGGTTCGCACAGATCGCCACCGTCGCCGGGGAGATGAAGCAACCGAACCGGAACTTGCCGCTGGCGATGGTCGGCTCGGTCGTCGTTGTGGCGATTTTGTACGTCACGACGATCTTCGTCGCCACGAGCGCGTTCGGAAGCGAACAGCTGTCTCGCCTCGGCGAAACGGCGATCGTCGAGGTCGCCCGCGCGTATCTGGGGCTCCCGGGGGCGATCGCGATCCTCCTTGCGGGGCTGCTTGCGACGATCTCGTCGGCCAACGCCTCGATCCTCAGTGCCTCCCGGGCACTGTACGCGACGAGCCGCGACGCGTTGTTCCCACAGGAAGTGAGCACGATCAACCTCCGGTACGGAACGCCACATCTCGCACTCGCTCTCGTCGGCGGACCGACCGTCGTGTTGGTCGCGGTCGGACAGACGGAGGTCCTCGCGGAGGTGGCCTCGTTTTTGCACCTGGTCATGTACGGACTGATCTGTGTCACCCTGCTCGTTCTCCGATCGCGATCGCCCGAGTGGTATCAACCGTCGTTTACGGTGCCTGGGTATCCGCTCGTCCCCATCGTCGGGGCGATCGCGAGTTTCGGAATGATTGCGTTCATGCAGCGGGCCTCCCAGAGTATCGGCGTCATCGTGATCCTCGCAACGCTGGGGTGGTATTTCTTGTACGCCCGGGACGTCACGCTGAAAGGGAGTGATGCCGATGAGTGAATCTGACGTTCGCGTGCTCGTTCCGATAGCGATTCTCGAAGGGGAAGCGATCCCCGAGTCGGTGATCGATATCCTCGGAAGCGTCGACGTGGTGCTCCTCGGCTATCACGTGATACCCGACCAGACCGCAACAGCCCAAGCCCACGAACAGTTTCAGGAGAAAGCGAACGCCGAACTCCGCGAGTGGGCCGATCAGTTCGAAACCGGCGACGGCGACGTCGAAACACACCTCGTATTCACCCACGATCGCGATCAAACGATCGAGCGAATCGCCGTGGAGACCGAAACGGACAGCATTTTGCGACTGAATCCCGCTCCAGCGATCGATCGCGTTTTGATCCCGATCCGCGGGGAGATCAACCTCGATCGAATCTGTGAGATCGCCGCACGGGTAACCGCCGATACGGACACCGAACTCGTGGTATTTCACGCGGCGGCCGACGAGGGTACGCGCGAGGATAAAGATGCCCAGGAGGGGAGAGATTCCCAGGAAGGGAGTGATGCCCAGGAGAGGAGTGATACCCAGAAGGGGAATGATGCCCAGGAGGGGAGTGATGCTCGTGAGAACGAAACCCCGCTGTTAGATCGCGTCGAATCGAGGCTCGAAGCCGCCGGGGTCGATCCGACGCGAATAACACAGCAGCTCGTCGTAACCGACGAGCCGATCGACGCGCTCCTTTCGGCCGCAGACGAGGTGGACTTCGTGATCATGGGTGAGGACAAACCGTCGATACGCGAGTTGGTGTTCGGGGAGACGTCCGAACGGGTCGCTGAATCGTCGATCGGACCGGTACTGGTCGTCCGACGTCTCGTCGAACCCCAGTGACGGCCGCATCCCGCGTCGCGCTGGTGAGCGCATCCCGCTGATAGACGATATATAAAACGTGCCCGCACTGAGGCCAAACAGTAATATACTTGCTCTTCGACAGGTTCCGTAACCATGGTAAAAAGTACCGTTCGGTTCTCCGAGACGGTGGTTTCGGAGGTCGAATCGCTCGTCGAAGAGGGGTATTTCGAAAGCAAATCGGAGTTTTATCGGTTCGCGTCCGACTACGTCCTCGAACAGGTCGTCGACTCGTACGATCCGGCAACGATCGACTACGAGGAGATCAAATCCGAGATCAGGTCCGTCGCCGCAGTGTCGGCCGGTGGCGACGTGCCGAAACAACGGGTGCCGTTTTTCGAATCGGTCGTCCTCCTGCGACAGTACGCCCTCAGGGGAAATTTCTCGGACGCCGAAGACTTCATCGACCACCACTACGAGGCCGACGACCCGCACGCGCTGGTGTTGGAGGACCTGCTGGAGATGTACCGATCGCGCGTGCGTTCACGGGACGAATCGTCCGCCCCGCTGTCGAACGCTCGAGACCGAAACCGATCCCAAGAGTCCCACTAGGCCGAACGACGACCGACCGTCATCGTATTGGGTCTCGCGCTCGAATTCGATCGCATGTCCGACGCCGAATCGGTTCGCGTGTGGCTCGTCGAACGGACGTATTCTGACGACGAACTGAACCTGATCATTCTCACGTACGCCACAGTGGACGGGAGTCGGTACGTCCGGAAAGAACGCGCACTGACGTCCTTTACTGACGAGCGCGAGACGACCGCTGCCGTCGACGTCCACCCGGACAAACTCGGGGCGGTCGACGATCCCGATACGCGCGATCAGTACGCAGCCAGCGCCCGACGGATGGCAACGGAGCACGATCCGACGGACGAAATCTGACTCCACCGGCCCGTCCGCTCGCGGCGAATCAAAACGGGGACACCGGTTCGCCAGGATAATCCTTCTCGCCCGCCTCGATCGGCACCTCGAGCCAGTTTTCCGTCGGAACGAGCGGACATTCGTAGGCGGCACTGTACGCACACGTCGGGTTGTACGCCTCGTTGAAATCGAGAATCCACCCCTGATCGGTTTCGTGAGCGTCCGGCTCAAGATCCAGATACCGACCCGCCGGATAGGTCGTCTCGCCGCTCGTCGCGTCCCTGAACGGAACCCACAGCCGATCGGCGTCCGGTGGTTGGTACGCCTGTATCGTCACCTCCGTCGCGTCGATCGTGAACCGAAATGCCCCCACGCGGTGGTAGTGTTGGTGCCCGTCAGCGGTCGTTTCGACGGTGATCGATTCGGGATCGTCGTACTCCTCGAGCGGGCGTACGAACCGATACTCGGGGTCGGGCGGGTAGTAGTCCAACCCGGCGAAGTCGTCGCCGGGAACCGGAGATCGGGGGTGTTCGGCGAAGTACCGCTCTTTTTGTGCACGTTGCTCGCGGATTCGATCGCGCCACGCGTCGGTATCGAAGTTCGTATCGGCCATATTGTCCACCGTGTACAACATTGTGGCGCGGGGAAATAAACAATCCGACGACGCGCGTCCAAAAACTGGGCGTGGAACGGTCGCCCCGGGGCGACTCACCGGGTGACGGTAACTGGAACCGGTGCCCTCCGGACGACGGTTTCGGAGACGCTCCCGAGCAACAGCCGTTCGGCACCATCGCGACCGGTGCTCCCCATGACGACGTGATCGACGTCGGCGTCTGCCGCGTACGAAACGATGCGTTCGGACGGTCGACCGATGAGGACGTCCGTGTGCACTTTTGGCGGCGAGTCGATCGATTCGGCGCGCTGTCGAGCCTCCTCGAACAGTCCGGCTGCGAAGTCGCGTTCGGAGCTGAACATGTCCGCGGCTCCTGCCTCCCCGTCGCCGTGGTAGGGGTGACCCGTCGGCCCGGACATGACGTAGATCACGTGGACCGTCTCCGGCGTGATCGGATCGAGCGCGTAGTCGAACGCGGTCCACGCCGCATCAGATCCGTCGATCGGAACGAGAACGGTGTCTACCATTCGATCCGACTACGGGTTGGAGGGCATAAGGTGTACCGCCTCGATGCGCCCCCAGCAAACTCGGCCCATCCGAGCGTCGAAGAACAGGTCGCCGGTTTCGAGATGCATATGTTGTACACAACCTACAAAAATATTTATTCCTGGGTATAGTACGTTCACCGAATACGAATGAGTAAATCCCTATCCGAGATCCTCCGAACCGACATGGAGTGTGAGGGTCTACTGGAGTGCTTTCACGGACTCAAAGACCTCGATAAGCAGTGTTTCACGGTCCTCGTCGATGCCGACGACGCGTTGACGATCGACGATCTCGCAGCCGAAGTCGATCGAGAGCGCTCGACCGTCTACCGATCGGTCCAGCGGCTCTTGCAGGCTGGATTCATCGAGAAAGAGCAGGTCAACTACGAACAGGGCGGTTACTATCACGTGTATCGCCCGACCGACGCCGAACAGGTCAGAGACGACTTACAGCGGACGCTCAACGACTGGTACGCGAAGATGGGCCAACTGATCCAGGAGTTCGAAACCAAATACGGCCAGCGGACCGAATCGAAAGCCACTGCGGAATCGTGAAGTGCCGGTGTCCGAACCGGAACGAGAGCAGACGGGCGTTGTCGAGCGATTGTGAGTTGACTACACCGTGAAGACTCGCGGTGAACACTCATATACGCCGATCGTGTGAGGTGAACGTATGCGCATTCACGTGATCGGGCTCGGGGGGGCTGGCTGTCGGATCGCAAATCAGTTCGCCGACGAACACGGCGAACAGTCGTTTTTGAGCGGTGTCGTCGCGTTCGACACCGACAGCGAAACAATTGCGTCGCTCGAATCGATCGCGGAGGATCAACGTTACCGCTTCGGCGACGAGGCGGGCGGAACCGGATTCGACGGCGACCTCGATCGGGGAGTGGCGGCGGGTACCGAACACGTCGACGAATTGAGCCGCGTCCTCGACCGGGGCACACCGTCCCTCGCAGAGGCGTTCGTCCTCGTCGTCGGGCTCGGCGGGGCGACGGGAAGCGGCGCGGCACCGGCACTCGCGTCGAACCTCAACCGACTGTCGGACGCACCGGTGTACGTCCTCGGCGTGTTACCGGCCGCGATCGAAGCCGAACAACCCGATTCGGGCATCGACGCCGAGTACAGGCCGAACGCCGCCTCCAACGCACAGCGGACGATCGATCGGCTCGACGGGGTCGCAAACGCGATCATCTGTTTCGACAACGAAACCTGGCTTCGGCGTGGCCGCGGGCTCGCCGCCGAACGGGATCGACTAAACGGCGTCATCGTCCACCGAATGGCGACACTGTTCGGATCGGGCGATTCGAACGCGGGGACGCCAACCGCCCAACAGGTGATCGACGCCAGCGACGTCAACAGAGCGCTCGGCGACGAGTCGGCCGTCGCGACGATCGGGTACGCAGAACAGCCGGTCGAAACGGGGTCGGACTCGCGGTTCGGCCTCGGTTTGTTCAGTTCGCCGGCCGAACCCGACGTCGACACCAGCAAAGCCGTCAGTGCGATCGAAACGGTGATCCGCAAAGCCGCACGGGGCAAACAGACCCTCGAGTGCGTCGGCGAGCACGCCGATCGGACGCTGTTGATCGTCGGCGGTCCGCCGGCGTGGTTGAACCGCCAGGCGATCGCGCAGGGACGGCGGTGGCTCGCCGACGAGGTGGGATCGAACGCGCTGTTGAGCGGTGACGCGCCCGAACCGGACGGTGAGGCGGTGTACGCGGTAGTGCTCCGATCTGGGGTCGAACCGGCGAACTGGCTCGGCGGATCGAACACACCGACCTAAACGCCCCAGATTGCGACGATACCGAGCGTCGTCACGACGGTCAAAATGAGTTGGAGCGGCGCGCCCACGCGGGCGTAGTCGCTGAACCTGTAGCCGCCGGGGCCGTACACCATGAGGTTCGTCTGGTAGCCGATCGGCGTGAGAAACGGCGTCGACGCGGCGAACGTGACCGCGAGGACGAACGAGAACGGATTCGCACCCAGCTGTACCGCCGCCTCCACGGCGACCGGAATCATGAGCACGACGCTCGCGTTGTTGCTCAAGACGTTCGTGATCACTGCCGTGACGAGATAAAACAGCCCGAGTACGACCACCGGATCGAGGTCCGTCGAGACCAGCACAATTCCGGTCGCGAGCCACTCGGCGGCCCCGCTTTGCTCCAACGCGATGCCGAGCGGGATTAACCCCGCTAACAGGAAGATGACTCCCCAGTCGACGGCGTCGTACATCTCCGTCGGCCTGACGCAGCCGGTTGCGACCATCAAGACGATACCGCCGATCGCCGAGATGACGATCGGGAGCACCTCGAACGCGGCGACCGCGATGACCGCAGTGATAATCCCGAGCGCGACGGGGATGCGATCGTACCGGAAGCTCGGCCGCGTCAACTCCTGGACGACGATGAAGTGTCGATCCGCGAAGAACCGATCGATCGACGCTTCGCTTGCCTGAACCAGGAGCGTATCGCCGCCCCGGAGTGGTCGTTTGTCCATTCGAGTGTGCAGGATCTCCCCTCCGCGGCGGATCGCGAGAACTGTCGCATCGAACTGTTGTTTGAAGCTGACGCTTTCGAGCGTTTCGCCGACGATCGGCGCGTCCGGACTGACGACCACCTCGACGAGTCGCTGCGGTTGAGACGGGTCGACAGAATCGGTTTCCCCGCGGAGTAGCTCGTCTGTCACGTCCGCGTCCGGAGCGAGATCGACACCCTCCGTGTCGATCAGCCGAACGACGCTGTCGCGATCGGTTCGCAGGACGAACACGTCCCCGACTCGGACCTCCTTTCGAGCGAGCGGTTCCGTGTACACCTGTTTGTCCCGAATGAGTTGCACGACGTCTGCGTCCATGTCGAGTTCCGACAGGGAGGTGTCGACGGTCCGCCCGACGAAGGGAGATTCGTTCGTGACGACGACTTCCGTCAGGTACTGGGTCATCTCGAACTCGTCGATCAACGCCTTGTCGATCGTGATCCGCTCGGGGACGAGGTGTCGACCGACGAGAATGAGATAGGCGATACCGACCACGAGCACCAGTACGCCCAACTGCGTGAATTCGAACATCGAGAACGCCGACAGCGCCTCGATGTCGTACTGTCTGCCGATCCGATCGGTGACGTCCGAGGCGAGAATGTTCGTCGACGTGCCGATCAACGTGAGCATTCCGCCGAGCATCGCCGCATACGATGCCGGCATGAGAAGTTTCGACGGAGAGATACCGGTCCGTTCGGATATCTCCGCTACCATCGGGATCATCACCGCGACGACCGGGGTGTTGTTAATGAACCCGGCCGTTCCACCCGACAGCCCGAGCACGGCCAACAGCTGTTTGAACGTACTATCGCCGAACGACGTTGCGATCCGTTCGCCGATCCTGTTGACCAATCCCGTCTGTCTGATGCCCTCGCTGAGGATGAACATCGCCAGTACGGTGACCGTTGCGGTGCTGGAAAATCCGGAGATCCCAGTCATCGCATCGACCCCCGTGAACGGTTCGAGGACGACCAGCGAAAACAAGACCCCGATGGCGATGACGTCGATCGGCAACGGTTCGGTCACGAAAAGCACGAGCGAGACGAGGACGATCGCAAAGACCACGATCATGTCGGTCGTCAACGGCGGGAGTTGACCACCGGTCTGGAGGATGAACGTGGTGAACACGATCGGTACATGGGGGACGACCGAAAAATACCCACCGGCGTTTCGATCCGAAACGTCGCGACTGCCGTCAAAGCGCCCGCACACCACCGGGGGACATTTGTAGCTTCGTCGGATATCGAAACTGATGGCCGAAACGGGTGCACGACGCCGCCGATCGATCCTCGTAGGCGGGACGTCCGACCTCGAGCGAACGGTTCGGACGCTGCTGTCCGATTGGCAGGTAGCGACTGGATCGTCGGTATCCAAACCCGACGCGGACGCTCCCGACGTGATTCTCATCGACGCTGACGCTGTGGAGCGGCCCGCCACGTACCGCGATCGCTGGCCGACAGTCCCGATCGTCCTCGTGACCGAATCTGTGACGGGCGAGACGGCAGCGAGGACGGCTGCGCTGCAACCGGCCCTTTCGTTGCCGCGCGCGTCGCTGTCGTCGCTTCAGAGGATCGCCACCGCGCTGTCGGCGCACGCCGAACCGGTCCCCGAACCGTCCGAGTCGCTCTTCGGAGCGCTGTTCGACGATCGGACGCTCCGGTGGGTCCTCGATTCGGACGGGACAATCCTGCGAGTCAACGACCGCGCCGCCGCGGCAGACTCGGCGGACCCGATCGGCGAGCGCTTGTGGGACGGTGCGTGGTGGACGGCCGGAGACACCCAACAGCTCAAAGCGTGCCTCGAGACCGCACGCGCCGGAACACCCGCAACCCACGAAACGAGCGCCCTGGTGGAGCCGGACGCGCGAGCGACCGTCGACGTGACGATCCGCCCCGCCGGCGCGGATCGATTTCTCGCGACGGCCGTGGACGTGAGCGAGCGAGCGCAACTCGCCGATCGACTCAAACGATCCGAGGAACTGCATCGCGTGACGCTCAACAACATGACCGACACCGTGTTGGTCACCGACGACGAGGGAGCGTTCACGTACATCTGTCCGAACGTCCACTTCATCTTCGGGTACACCGTCGAGGAGATCGAATCGATGGGAACCGTCGACGAACTGCTCGGCGCGGACCTGTTCGATCGAGGTGACCTCGACGAGGCCGGCGTCCTCACGAACATCGAGACGACGACGACAGACAAAGCCGGCCGGGAACACACGCTGTTGGTCAACGCGAAAGCGGTCTCGATCCAGGACGGGACGACGCTGTACAGCTGTCGGGACATCACAGAACGGAAGCGACGCGAGCGGGCCGTGTCGGTCCTTCACGACACCGCACGGAATCTCCTGTACACGGAAACGACCCGCGAGATCGCCGATCGGATCATCAACGACGTGACGTCGATCCCACAGTTGGATTCTGTGGCACTGTACCGATACGACGAAACGGAAAACGAACTGGTGCCGATCGCCGCGACGGAGGCGATGAGCGATCGATTCGGCCTGCTTCCGTCGGTTTCGCCGGGGGAAAACGACCTCTGGCGATCGTTTCTCGAAAACGATATCGTGACCACCGGCGTCTTCGACGCCGCGAGCGAGCAACTGTGCGTCCCGCTCGACGAACACGGCGTCCTCGTGTTCGATCAAATGGCCGGTCGATTCGACGACGTGACTATCGAGATAGCGGAGCTGCTCGCCGCAACGACGGAGGCCGCATTCGATCGGGTCTCGCGGGAGGCGCGGGTACACGAACGCGATCGGCGGCTCACAGAGCAAAACGAGCGCCTCCAGCGGGTCAACGAGATCAATTTGTTGCTTCGAAACGTCGACCAGGCGATCATCGAAGCGGAGTCGCGCTCCGAAATCGAGTACGCCGCGTGCGAACGGCTGGTCGACGCCGAGTGGTTCTCCTTCGCGTGGATCGGAGAGCCGGTCGTCGGAGGTGACCGGATCGAACCTCGGACGTGGGCCGGGGCGGACAGCGGCTATCTCGACGGCGTCCTCGCGGACGCCGAGAACTCCGACCCATCGATGCGGGCGGTCCGTACCGACGGTACGGTCGTCGTCGAGAACATCGCCGCCGATCCACGCGGGGCGCGGTGGCGTCAGACGGCGCTTTCGTACGGGTACCAATCCGCCGCGAGCGTCCCGATCGCCTTCGACGGCGTGACACACGGCGTGTTGACGGTGTACGCCGATCGACCCGGCGTGTTCGACGCGGACATCCGAGACGTGCTCGGAGAACTCGGAGAGACGATCGGGGCGGCGATCAGTGCCGACGCACGCAAGGAAGCGCTCCTCGGCGAAACGATCACCGTACGGACGTACGAATCATCCACGCCGGTGGGCGTCCTCGGCCGCCTCAGCGAGCGAGCCGACTGTGCGACGACGCTCAACGGGGTGACGAAACGAGGAGACACCACGGTGCTGTTCGCGTCGATAGCCGACCGACCGATCGCAGACGTCATCACCGTTGCCGATCAGTTGCGCGACGTGACCGGCGTCACCGCCGTCTCCGAGCGCGAGGACGGCGGGATTTTGCGGCTCGAACTCCGAGCGGAACCGATCGTGTCGCGACTGGCCGATCACGGAGCCGAGGTTCGCGAATTTGTGGCCGATTCTGAAGGAACCACGCTCACCGTCGCCGTCTCGCCACCGACGTCGGTCCAGGCGGTCAACGCGATCATCGACGAGTTGATACCCGACGTGAGACTCCGCACCCAACGTGAACAGACGCGGTTGTCGATCGACGATCGACGCCAGTTCCTGGGACGATTGACGGCTCGCCAGCGGGAAGTGATCGAAACGGCCCACCACGCCGGCTACTTTTCGATCCCGCGGGAAAGCTCCGGTGAGGCGATCGCCGAGACGCTCGGCATCTCCCCGCAGGCGTTTTATCGACACCTCAGAGCCGGCCAGAAGAAACTCTACGAGACCGTCTTTTCCGAGGCGATCAGCATGGACGTTGAATAATAAACCACCCACGATCAGACCCCGTTTAATTGTAAACTGTAACCGCTATCCGGCCGGGCAAATATTGCACACGTATGGGTTCAAATCCGACCACGGCACGACGTGACGACAGCGCCGACCGGCTGTGGGACAGCGGATACGACAATTCGACGGCGACCGCCTACGAGTGTCTCGACTGCGGGAAAGTCATTCTCGAGGAGTCTCATCCGGGTGCCTGTCCGGTGTGTGGCGGTGGGCTTCGCAACCGATCGATGCCGATTGAGTGACGAATGAGCGACGAAGACAACAGAATTCGATCGAGCGAGAGTGACGACGCTCGATCCGATTCGACGCTTGCGAACGCGCTGTTTCAGTTAGAACGGGCCGCCCAGCACACGGACGTCGATCCGAACGTCATCGAGCGATTGAAACATCCGACGAAGGTGTTGCAGGTTTCGGTTCCGATGCGACGCGATTCGGGTGCGGTGGAGGTGTTCACCGGCTATCGTGCCCAACACGACGACGTTCGAGGTCCGTACAAAGGCGGTCTCAGATATCACCCCGACGTAACCGCCGAAGAGTGTACGGGACTTGCGATGTGGATGACCTGGAAGTGCGCAGTGATGGATCTGCCGTTCGGCGGTGCGAAAGGGGGTATTTCGGTCGATCCGAAATCGCTCAGCAGGGGCGAAACCGAACGGCTGACCCGGCGGTTCGCCGAAGAGATCCGAAACTCGGTCGGACCGATGAAAGACGTACCCGCCCCCGACATGGGGACCGACGCCCAGACGATGGCGTGGTTCATGGATGCATACAGTATGCAGGAAGGTGAAACGATCCCCGGGGTGGTAACGGGAAAACCGCCGGTGATCGGCGGAAGTCACGGGCGCGAGGAGGCACCCGGACGGAGCGTCGCGATCATCACACGCGAAGCGATCGACTACTACGGCAAGTCGCTGTCGGACGCGACGATTGCAGTTCAGGGGTTCGGGAGCGTCGGAGCAAACGCTGCCCGGCTCCTCGACGACTGGGGTGGTAACGTCGTCGCAGTAAGCGACGTCAACGGCGGCGTCTACGACCCCGACGGGCTCGACACGAGTGAAATTCCCGATCACGAAGCGGAGCCAGAAGCAGTCACCAAGTTCGAAGGCGCACCCGAGCGGATTTCCAACGCCGATCTCCTCGAACTCGATGTCGACGTTCTGGCACCCAGTGCGATCGGCAACGTCATCACAGAGCAGAACGCCGAAGCGATCGCCGCCGACATCGTCGTCGAGGGGGCGAACGGCCCGACGACGTTCGCCGGCGACGCCATTTTAGAACAAAACGACGTCCCCGTAATACCGGACATTCTCGCGAACGCGGGCGGCGTTACCGTCTCGTACTTCGAGTGGCTGCAGGACATCAACCGCAACGCCTGGAGTTACGATCGGGTAAACGAGGAATTGGAATCGAAGATGCTCACGGCGTGGGACGACGTGCGCGCGGCCTACGAAACGCACGACACGACCTGGCGGGATGCAGCCTACGTCGTCGCTCTCTCACGAATCGCCGCTGCGAAGAAGGTTCGCGGCCTGTGGCCGTGAATTGATCGACACCAGCGGCCGTGCATTGATCGGCACCAACAGCCGTGCATTGATCGACACCAACAGCCGTGCATTGATCGACACCAGCAGCCGTGCATTGATCGACACCAGTGGCCGTGCATTGATCGACACCAGCAGCCGTGCATTGATCGACACCAGCAGCCGTGCATTGATCGACACCAGCAGCCGTGCATTGATCGACACCAGTGGCC
>JBNJFV010000057.1:0-1350 GCA_051747145.1 Halobacteriota archaeon | reverse complement strand
GCCGTGCATTGATCGACACCAGCAGCCGTGCATTGATCGACACCAGCAGCCGTGCATTGATCGACACCAGCAGCCGTGCATTGATCGACACCAGTGGCCACGTGTCGATCGATGTCGTCGAAAGAAACGAACGATCCGCGCCGCTCTCGAGTCGATTCTGCGATCCGAAACGGAAACGCCCGCGCGTTCAGATCATCAGCTGCACGTCCGAGTCAGCCATGTGGTTCAGTGCGGTTGCCGCACCGACCCCCGTCGTCACGCCGTCGTAGAAGTCCTCTTCGTCGTAATCCATCAGCTCGATCGTCATCTGACAAGCCTGCAGGTCGACGCCGCTTTCGAGCGACAGATCGATCAGTTCCTCGATCGTCGCCGTCCCGTTCTCCTCGATCTTCTTTTCCATCATGCGGGTCGCCATCGAGTCCATCCCGGGCAGTGCTGCGAGGGCGTTGGGCATCGGCATACTCGGGTTACCGACCGCGCTGAGCTTCAGATTCTTGGATTTCTCCTCGTGAAGGATGTCCAATCCCCAGAACGTGTGGAAGACGACGACATCCCATCCGAACGCCGCGGCGGTGCTCGCGAGGATCAACGGCGGGTACGCCATGTCGAACGTCCCCTTCGTGGCGACGATCGTCATCTTCTTCTGGTCGTCGTCGATGGCGGTCTGAAGGCCGGAGACCTCGTTTTCGAGTTCCTCGATGCGTGCGAGAAGGGACGCATCGGGCCCATCAGTGGAGGGAGTGTCGGTGCTCATCGATTATTCGGTTTTCTTCACGTAGTGTTTGAACACTGCGTCGCCGCCGTCTTCGCCTTCCGACTGTTCGAGGAGGTCGACGCCGTCGGTACCGCTGGCCCAACCCTGGATGTCGCTCATGCTGCCGGAGTCGGTCGCAACGACTTCGAGCACGTCGCCGGCGGATAGCTCATCGACCGCCTGTTTCGTCTTGACGATCGGCATCGGGCAGCTGAGTCCTTTCACGTCGAGTGTCTCTGTGATTTCGTATTCTACTGTCATTGTTGCTCTTGGGTGTATTGCACAATATATGGTTGCACCTATTAAACCTGTTGTTACGCGACGTGCCCGGAACTGACGCGATACGAATCGCCGCTAGCGTCGGCACGTTCGAGCCGCACACCACATCAACTAAACCGGCGAACACCATATCGGTCGTATGGACATCGGTACCGGCGGGTCACCGTTTCCCGTTCGAAAAACCCTCCTCGTCGTACTCGTTTGTCTGGCGCTCCTGGGCACTGTCGGGCTTTTTGGGTTCGACACCGAAGCGGCAGTGCCTGATCCAGTGCCGTTCGAAGACACGCGGTCGATCGGGTTCGCCTCGGAGGTCGAAC
>JBNJFV010000056.1:0-14361 GCA_051747145.1 Halobacteriota archaeon | reverse complement strand
TCGAACGACAGGAACGATCGGACGGTACTGAGCCCCGACGAACTCGACCTCTCCGAACGCGAAGAGGTCGCAGAGATCGACGAGGGCCGCTACGTCGTCTCCCCGAGCGGAAGCAAACCGCGGGTCGATCCGGAGGCGCTCGAAAAACAAGATTGGCTCCAACGCGAAGACGACGACGAGGGGGAACGAACACGATCCCAACCGCCACGGGCAAGCCAGCCAGACCCCCCCGCGTCCGCGGCTCGATCGGCACAGCCGGCCGACCCGCCGTCGAATCAGCACCCCGAACCGAAGCCCGAACCGACGTCGGATTCCGAACCCGACCAGTCCCCGGACCCAACGTCCGGACCGTCCTCGACGTCCCGATCGGGTCGATCGGCCGGGTCGTCGGCGACGTCGCCACCGCAACATCCCGACTCGGCGATCGACGCCGAGGACGTCAGCAAGTGGCTCGCCCGATCGTTCGCCAAAAATCGGGGGACCTACGGCTTCGATCTCACCGTCGACATGGAGGGCAACGTCAAGCGCACGCGGGCGGCCTCCAACGACATCGGCAACGCGCTCGAATCGATGCTCATGTGGTACGCCGATCAGGCGACCGACGACCTCCCGCCCGAGGAGGTGATCGGCATCCTCCTTGCCTCGACGGACATCGAGGTGAAATACCCCGTCCAGAGCGTCTACGAGATGTGCAAACGCTACAAACTCAAACCCGACGATTCGATCGGCGACCTGTTGAAGGCGGTCCGAAAGGACGGCACCATGACCGTCCCGCCGTCGAGAAAACGGTAGCCGGGGCGATCGCAGGGTGCCGTCGGGGTTCTCACCGCTGATAACTGTGGGGGAGTGTTTAAACGAATGCCGTACTGTTAGCTACGTATATGCCGAAGCGCGTGTTGATTGCGGACGACTCGGAGTTCATGCGAAACCTCCTTCGGGAGATCCTCGAGGGGGATTTCGATATCGTCGGCGAAGCCGAAAACGGGGTTGAGGCCGTGAACTTGTACCAACAGGAATCGCCCGACATCGTGATGATGGACATCGTGATGCCGATCAGAAGCGGGATCGAAGCGACAGCCGAGATCACCGGCGACGATCCGAACGCAAACGTCATTATGTGTACGAGTGTCGGTCAGGAGGAGAAAATGAAAGAGGCGATCAAGGCGGGGGCGTCGGGGTACATAACGAAGCCGTTTCAGAAACCGAACGTCCTCGAAGCTATCAATGACGTGATCCCAGCGTAAATGAGATTGGACATCCGCGAGCTCGGGCAGTTCAACCGGCTCGCATCGCAAGGCGCACGCCGTGCGGCGTCCTCACTGTCACAGCTCACCGGACTCGACATGCACGTCGAAGTGACCGACGTGAGTCTCGTCACCGACGAGGTACTCACGGAGACGTTCGGCGGCAGCGAGTTCGTCGGCGTACAGGTCGGCCTCGACGGTGGACTCTCCGGGGAAACGGTGTTGGCGTTCGAACGACAACGGGCGAAGACGCTACAGAAACTGCTGGTCCGGCGGATGGGCGGCGACGAGGGGCTCGCACAAAGCAGCGTTTCCGAACTGGGCAACATCATGATCGGCGGGTTCATCGACGGGTGGGCCAACCACCTCGGCTCGGGGATCGACATGACGCCGCCGACGTATCTGGAGGCGAAGGGGACGCGAATCCTCCCGAAACAGACGTTGAAAGCAGCGGCCGGTCGCGGCGTGTTCCTCTTCGAGAGCCGACTGGAGGCGATGGACGTGGATCTGGACTTTTCGATCTACATGCTGCCCGAGTACGGCGAGTTCGTCGAACTCCTCTCGCAGAGTCCGAGTGAGCCGGCCATCCCGGCGAACAAACTCCGGGCGTTCGACGGACTGGCGAAACGTGGCGCGCATCGGGCGGCCGAACAGATCGGCATGATGACCGGGATGGACACCGACGTGAACGTGAGTCGAATCCGATTCGTGCCGTTGAGCGGTGTGCCAAAGCACGTGGGAGACGATCAGTTCGTGGGCGTCGTATTCGAGCTGACCGGGATGCCAAGCGGTTACCTCGTCGTGTTGTTCGACGAGCCGTCCGCGAAAAGCGTCGCCTCCGGCATGATGCCTGGCGGCATGGAAGAAGACGGGATCGGCACGATGACCGAAGGCGCCGTCAAGGAACTGGGCAACATCATGACGAGCGGGTTCATCGACGGATGGGCCAACGTTCTGGGGACGAGTATCGAACACTCGCCGCCGAATTTCGTCCACGACATGGGCGCTTCGATAATGAGCCCGGTCGTGGGGAAACTCGGACAACGGCAGGATTACGCGTTCGTCATCGACTCGACGATCGAAATGGACGGTAGAGCGGGTCGGTGCGACATCTACGCACTCCCGGACGAACGAGAGTTGGCCAAGACCCTCTCGGCGCTTCCCGCACAGAACTGAGCCGCGATACCCGTGACCGTGAGCATTTCCGATTCCACCGAGATGCCGATCAAACAAAGGAAGGTGGGGATCGCCGACTCGGCGGTCGTCACCGACGAGACGCATCTGGTCACGAGCGGTCTCGGCTCGTGTATCGGTATCGCCCTCCACGATCCGAAGGCGGGCGTTTCAGGGCTGTTACACGCGATGTTGCCGACGGCGGCCGACGCACGCGGGTCGAAGACGGCGAAGTTCGTCGAAACGGGCGTCCCCGATCTGATCGACAGGATGCAATCACGCGGGGCCGACCCGACACGGCTCCGGGCGTGGATCGCCGGCGGAAGCCAGATGCTCGAATTCTCCGGCGGCGACAACAGCATCGGTGCTCGAAACGTCCGAATGACAAAACGGGTGCTGTCGGCGCGATCGATCCCGATCGAGGGGGCCGACGTCGGCGGAGACCGGGGGCGATCGCTCCGGTTTCGACCCGACGGCCCCGGGCTAGTCGTCCGAACGGCCGCCGAAGAGCCACGGATGCTGTGAGCCTGCGGCGGCAAAATCTCAGTGCTGAAATTCGGAGAGGTGGTTTGAAGTATGCACGGGGTAACCATCTCAGGTAATGGGCCTCGGCACGTCGCTACTGATAACACTCCCGACGATTTCCGGTGGGGGCTCGAGCGGTATCGAACTGTTACTGCTCGGCCCGGCCGCCATGGGAGCGTTCGGGATAGTCGGTGCAAGCATCCTCGAACGAATCCTCGATAGCGACTCCAGCGACGGAGGTGGCAGCGATGGCGGGGGCGGAGATGCGTTGATGGACGACGCCGGCGGGGGTGGCTTCGGTGACATGGACGAGGGCTTCGACGATTTCGACGACATGGGCGGGTTCGGCGACGGCGACGACCCCTTCGACGACGGTGGCGGCGGCGGTGGCGGCGGTGACGTCGAAGAGATCGAACACCAGCTCGAAGAGCTAGAAAACGAGGTCGCAAGCCTCTCCTCGACGGTGACAACCGTTCGGAGCGAAAACACCGAGATATCAGAACGAGTCGAGGACATCGAAGAGGACGTCCGAAACCTTCTGGACATCTACGAGATGGTCACCCGCGGAATCAACCCGTTCGTCGACGAGGCCGGCGGAGACTTCGATCTCGGCGGTGACGGATCGCTGGGATTGTTCGACGATGGGGAGGACGAATCCGAAGAGCCCGAGGATGAGGTAGACGAATCGATCATGAGTGCCGACGCAGAGGGCTTCTTTGACGAGGAGCTTGCCGAAGACGATGCGGATGACGACTTCGGCGACGACAACGAATCAGAAGAGATGGTCAGCGATCAAACAGAATCAGGTGGCAAGACGTTCAGTGAATTAAAAGAAGAGTACGACTCGGGCGAGGCCGAATGGGCCGAAGACGAGATGGACGACGAGTTCGAAGACGACCTCGACGACGGCTTCGACGACGACCTCGACGACGAGTTTGCCGACGACGGCTTCGAAGACGACGGCTTCGACGACGGACTCGGCGACGATGACTTCGGCGAGAGTCTCGACGACGGCTTCGACGACGATGGCTTCGATGACAAATTCGAGGAGGACACGCAACCAGGTGTCACAGACACGGCCGAGGAGTCACTCTCGCCGATCGAAACCGACACACAGGCTGGCGACACCACGGGTGCGGGAAGTTTCCAGTACGTCCAATCCGACCAGCTGTCCGAAAGCGGCGAAAAGCCGTATCTCACGGCGCTGCCTGGCGATTACGTCGGCGACCTGGTCGTGATGGAGTGGCTCGAGTTCCTCGTGGGCGAGTCCACGGTGACCGACGCCGCCCGTGCGGTAAACTACTACGAGCGGATCGAGTGGATCGGCCCCGACGTGGCCGAACAGCTGCGATCGTTCCTCTCGGGCTTCGGCGACATCGATCGAAACAAGGTCGATCGACCGGGGACCGATCACCTCCAGCGAAACCACCACATCAAGAGCCTGAAGTACATCATGCAACTGAACGGGACGACCGCGACGTCTGTCATCCTCGACCGGTGGGATTCGCTTTCAGGACAACAACACGGTGGGCTATAGACGGTGATCGGAGGACATGGGATTCAGCGTCAGCGCGTCGACGGCGATCGTCGTTGCGGGGTTGTTCCTCGCGTTCGGGATGTTCTATCCCGCGATGGCAAACAGCTTCGAACGCGTGACCGGTGCAGAATCCGACAGTGCCGACGACCTCCTCGATCAACGAAACACGGCGATCGAACTGCAGAACGCGACGACCGAGAACGTCACCGACGAGGAAGGGTGGACGCTCACGGTCAACGTGACGAACAACGGATCCACGGCGATCACGGTGAGTACCGTTGATCTGCTCGTGGACAACGGCTATCAGAACCGATCCGAGATGAACACGACAGTATACGGACAGACGGCCGACGACACCACCGACCTGTGGCTACCGGGGGAAACCCTCGAACTCGCGGTCGATGGACTCACAGACCAACCGGCGCGAACGACAGTGGTCGTGAGACACGGCATCCGCGTGTCCGGATCGGTGACGGACGTAACGGAGGGAACGTAGATGACGAACGTAACGGAGGAGACGTAGATGGCCAGCGTCTCCACCTCCCACCTGATAATCTTCGTGGCGAGCCTCGTGGTCGCCGCGGGCGTCGTCGGCACGCTGACGACCGGCGTCGATCGGGTGAGCAGCGCCATTCAGGACGGGAGTTTGGACGTGAGCCAGCAGGTCCGAACGGACGTGACGATAATCAGCGATCCGGGAAGCGACGTGTACAACGAAACGAACGCCAGCGTTACGATCCACGTCAGAAACACCGGCTCACAAACGTTATCGGTGCAGGATTCGACGATAGACATATTCCTCAACGGGCAGTACAAGACGGGCGAGGACCTGCAGATCGAACTCGTTTCCGATGCAAACGCGGCGGTGTGGCGACCCGACGAGGTCGTCGAGGTGACCCTGTACGACGTCGACGGCGATATCGCCGACGACAACCGGATCTTCATAACGGTGAACGGCGACGAAGAGGTGTTTGAATTCAGATCATGAGCAGAGCACGAACGAACCTGATCTCACTCGGATTGGACGATCACGATCGACTGAACAAGGAACTCGGTGGGGGAATCCCCCACGGGAGTATCGTCCTCATGGAGGGCGATTACGGAGCCGGAAAGAGCGCCATCTCACAGCGGTTCTCGTATGGCTTCTGCCAAACGGGGGCGTCGGTGACGATGCTATCGACGGAGCTGACAGTCCGTGGGTTCATCGATCAGATGCACTCGCTTTCGTACGACGTCGTCAAACCGATACTTACCGAACAGCTGTTGTTCCTGCACGCCGACATCGACAGCGCTGGGGCGTTGACGGGGACGAGTAGCGACGAGAGTAGCCGAAAACAGCTGTTGAAGCGGCTCATGGAGGCCGAAACGATGTGGGAACCCGACGTCGTAGTCATCGACACGTTCGATGCGATCCTCCGGAACGACCCGACGTTCGAGGCGCTCGTCAGACAGAACGAGGAACGGCAGGCCGCACTCGAGATCATCTCGTTCTTCCGCGACATCATCTCCTCGGGGAAGATCATCGTCCTCACCGTCGACCCATCGGCGGTCGACGAGGAGGCGATCGGCCCGTTCCGTTCGATCGCCGACGTCTACCTCGAACTGCAGATGGTGGAGGTCGGCAACGACATCCGCCGGCAGATCCAGGTCAAACGGTTCGCCGGGATGGGCGAACAGGTCGGCGACACGATCGGGTTCTCCGTGCGATCGGGGACCGGAATCGTCATCGAGAGCCGAAGCGTGGCGTAGGACGACCGAGCCGAAACCGAACGCGGCGACGCTGAACTGGGATCATGACCGACCAAGGCAAACCGAAACCGTCCAACGAACTCAAGCAGATGGCGATGCGACGGCCGCATCTCCGCGAGCACCTGCTGAAGTTCAAACAGATCACCGGCGAGTTCCCCATGTTGGTCGAAGAGCCCGACGACTACGAGGTCCGTCGCCCGAACGTGATCTATCCGGTCGGCGGTCCGATCTACACCCACATCTACGGCGACGTCGGACAGGACACGAAGTATTACGCGGTCGAACCCACCGTATCCGAAGACGAGTCGGTGATCCTCGAACGCGTCAAACGAAAGCTGCTGGCGATGAGCGGTCACCGGAGCGCACCGGAGGACGAGGCGGGGTACGACGACCTGATAGAGGAGCTGCTGGAGGACGTCACCTACATCAACGACGGGAACACCACCTTTTACGATCGGGTCAAACAGCTGTGGAACTTCGGGAAGATCGAGGTCTCCCGGGGGACCTACGAGAGCATCCGATACCGGTTGAACCGCGACATCGTCGGGTTGGGACCGCTCGAGCCGATCATGCGCGACCCGGCGAACGAGGACATCCACGTCATCGGGCCGAGCGAGTGCCACGTCGATCACGGGACGTTCGGCATGCTCGAAACCACCGTCGACTTCGGGACGCCCCAGGAGTTCGACAGCTGGCTGCGCAACATGGGCGAGCGGATCGGCGATCCGGTCTCAGATTCGGATCCGATCGTCGACTCGACGCTGCCTGACGGATCGCGTATCAACATCATCTACTCCGACGACGTCTCCATCAAGGGGTCGTCGCTCACGATCCGACAAAGCGAGGGCGTGCCGCTTTCGATCAACCAGATCACCCACTGGGGAACGCTCAGCCCCGAACTGGCGGCGTACCTGTGGCTCTGTTTGGAGAACGAACAGACCGTCTTCGTCGTCGGCGAAACCGCGTCCGGGAAGACGACCACGCTCAATGCGATCCTCTCGTACATCCCGAGCGACTCGAAGATATACACCGCCGAAGACACCGCCGAAGTCCTGCCGCCGCACAACACGTGGCAACAGCTGCTCACGCGGGAGGGCGGCGGCGAGGAATCGAGCGACGTCGACATGTTCGATCTGGTCGCCGCCGCGTTGCGTTCCCGACCCGATTACATCATCGTCGGGGAGGTTCGTGGTGCGGAGGGTCGAATGGCGTTCCAGGCCGCACAGACCGGCCACCCGGTCATGTTGACGTTCCACGCATCGGACATCGTCTCGATGATCCAGCGGTTTACCGGCGATCCGATCAACGTCCCCGAGACGTTCATGGACAACGCCGACGTCGCGCTTTTCCAAAACCGCGTCAAACAGGGCAACGACGTCCTCCGGCGAGTTACGAGCGTTCAGGAGATCGAAGGGTACTCCAAGGAGATGGACGGCGTCGTCACCCGTGAAGTGTTCTCGTGGGACCCCGTCGAGGACGAGATCGTCTTCCAGGGAATGAACAACTCCTACGTCCTCGAAGAACAGATCGCGACCCTGCTGGGGTATGCGGACACGCGAGACATCTACGACGACCTGCAGTTCCGCGCGGAGATGACAGAACGGATGATTCAGGAGGGAATTTTAGGCTACCACGAGGTGAACGAGACGATCGACGCCTACCAACGCGACGGCGTCGAGGGGCTTCCGTTCAGCATGCACCGATCGAACTTCTAATCGTCGTTATGTCCTCAGCACAGCAGTTGACGGCCGGACTCAACACGCTGTTGTCGTTTCTGGGGTCGTTGCTCGCCTCCTACGACAAATTAGAGATCTCGAAGCGACGGTACGTTTTGATGATCCTCCTGCCGGCGTTCGGCTTTTTGCTACTGTCGATCGTGCTGGCGGTGGTGCTTTCGGTGCCGTTGATGATCCAGCTTCCGATCCCGCTTTTGGGGACGGTGGTGTTTCTCGCCGCGGTGGTGTACCCGAAGATCTACGTCAGCCAGCGGCGGATCGCGATCGAAAACCAGTTTCACCTCGTCATGACCCACATGACGGTCCTGTCGACGACGAACATCGATCGGATGGAGGTCTTTCGGACGCTCGCCCGCGAAGAGGAGTACGGCGTTCTCGCCGAGGAGATCGGCCGGGTCGTCCACCTCGTCGACACGTGGAACCAAAGCCTCGACGACGCGCTCAGGCGACGCGCACAGGAGGTTCCAAGCCGTGCGCTCGCAGACTTCTTCGAGCGGTTGGGCTACACAATCGGTGCGGGCCAGGAACTTCACGAGTTCCTGTTCAGCGAACAGGAGGTCATGGTCGAAAACTACATCACGATCTACGAGGGCGCGCTCCGAAATCTGGAGGTCATGAAAGACCTCTACATGTCGATGATCCTCTCGATGACGTTCGCGCTGGTGTTCGCGATCGTGCTGCCGATCCTCACCGGGGTAAACCCGACGCTCACAGTCGCGGGCGTAATCGGGATGTTCGTCTTCGTGCAGACGGGGTTTTTCTTCGTCATTCGGACGATGTCGCCGTACGATCCGGTGTGGTACTTTCCGGATAGCCGATTTTTCGACAATCGCCAGCTGTGGGGGGCGCTCGCGATCGGCGCGTTCGGGTCGATGGCGCTCATCGTGTTCATGGGACTTGGGTTCGTCGGCGTCGGACCGGGGCTTCCGGGGTTGTTGTTCTTCCTCGAGGAGCCGCGCCTCCCGCTGTACATCGCCGTCCCCGTGACGCCGCTGATCGTTACCGGGGTCGTCCTGCGGCGTGAAGAGCGACTCATCCACGAGCGGGACGAACAGTTCCCGAGTTTCATTCGCGCGCTCGGCGCGGCCGAAACCGCAAAGCAAAGCACCACCTCGAAGGTGCTCGAGACGCTTCGTACCAAGGACTTCGGCGGGCTCACCCCGGGGCTCAATCGCCTGTACCGGCGGCTCAACCTCCGAATCAGTCCGGATCAGGCCTGGAAGGAGTTTTCCACGGAGACGAAATCTTACCTCATCCAGAAGTTCAGCGAGATGTTCCTCGTGGGCCGCCAGATGGGCGGCGAACCGAAACAGCTCGGCGAACTCATCAGTTCGAACATGAACACGGTGAACCAGCTTCGCGAGCAACGGCGGCAGGCGACGGTGACGCTCATCGGGCTGCTGTACGGGATTACCGCCGCGGCGACGTTCGCGTTCTTCATCGGGCTGGAGGTCGTCAACATCCTCGCGGATCTCTCTGGCGATCTCACCGCCGAACAGTTCGACTTCGGCCGGATCATCTACGCCGGCGTGTACGAAATTCCAGTCATCGAGTACCTGTTGTTGCTCGTCATCCTGTTCAACGCCGCGCTGTCTGCGCTCATGATCCGATCGATCGACGGCGGGAACAAAGCGACCGCCTACATCCACTTCGTCCTGTTGACGTGGCTGGGCTGTCTGACTGCGATCGGCACGCGAATCGTCGTCAACGCGATCCTGTCGATTTGAGCGTGCGATCGACCCGGCGAGCGGGGCATCGACGGACCGATCGCCGGGCGGTACGCAATCTGGGCAACGACGGACCGATCGCCGGGCTTTACGCGATCGGCTGCGAACTGACTGGCATGAGCCACCACTTTCCGTCGTTCGAGGTGATTCCCGCAGTCGACGTCCAACACGGCGAGGTCGTCCAGCTCGTGCAGGGCGAGCGCGGAACTGAAACGCGGTACGGCGATCCGGTCGAGGCGGCACGGCAGTGGGTGCAGGCAGGGGCGAAGACGTTGCATCTCGTCGACCTCGACGGGGCGTTCGAGGGCGAGCGGGTGAACGCCGACGCCTTCGAGGCCGTGATCGACGCGGTCGACGTCCCCGTGCAGATCGGCGGGGGGATCCGATCGGTCGAAGACGCCGTCGAACTGCTCGAGATGGGCGTCGAGCGCGTCATACTCGGCACCGCGGCCGTCGAGAATCCCGACATTGTCGCGGAGATCTCCGATCGATACCCGGGGGCGGTCACCGTGAGCCTCGACGCGAAGGACGGGGACGTCGTCGTCGCCGGGTGGACCGAAACGACCGGCCTCGATCCCGCCGCGGCCGCCGCGAGGTACGAGGATCTCGGCGCGGGTGCGATCCTCTTTACCGACGTGGACGTCGAAGGACAGCTTGCGGGCGTCAACACTGACCTCGTCGAACGCGTGTGTGCGGCCGTCGACGTTCCGGTGATCGCAAGCGGCGGCGTGGCGACGATCGACGACGTGCTCGCCCTCAAGGCGGCGGGTGCTGGAGCGGTCGTCGTCGGAACGGCACTCTACGAGGGATCATTTTCGCTGTCGGCGGCGATCGAGGCCGTTTCGGGGTGATCAATCTGTAAGCGGCGATCGAATCGAGCGCAACCACCTTATCCCCCGCCCACCTCACGGGAGGTATGAGCGACAGACAGGCGGCGGCAACCAGGGAGACCGCCGAAACGACGATCGACCTCACGCTGGCGATCGACGGCGACGGTGCGGCGGACGTCGACACCGGGGTCGGCTTTTTCGATCACATGCTCGGCGCGTTCGCGAAGCACGGCCTGTTCGATCTGACGGTCCGGTGTGACGGGGATCTGCACGTCGACGACCACCACACCGTCGAGGACGTCGCGATCGTGTTGGGAGCGGCTTTCGCGGAGGCGCTCGGAGACAAACGCGGGATCGTCCGGTACGCCGATCGAGCGGTGCCGCTCGACGAGGCACTCGCGGAGGTCGTCGTGGACGTGAGCGGTCGCCCCTACGTCGTCTTCGACGGCGAGTTCTCCCAGCCGTCGGTCGGCGACTTCACGAGCGACATGGCGAGACACTTCGCCGAGTCGCTGGCGACGAACGCCCAAATCACGCTGCACGCGTCGGTTCGGGGCGAGAACGCCCACCACGAGGTCGAAGCGCTGTTCAAAGCGCTCGCGCGGGCGCTCGACGACGCGACGCGGATCGACGAGCGGCGCAGCGACACCCCCAGCACCAAAGGGGCGCTGTGAGGACGCCGACGATCCCCCACGGTTAAGCCGCCGGCCGATCGATCGAAGGCAACCGATGTTCGACGAGATCATGGAGAAGTTCGAGGGGAGCCCGAGTCAGCAGGCGGTGATCCGACTGCTCCTCGAACGGGGGTTTTCGGTCAACGAGGACGGCCGCGTCGTCTCCGGGGGGATCGAGATCCCGTTTACGGGGATCGCACGGGAGATCGACGTCGATCGGCGGGTCGTCGATTCGACGACGGACGCGATCCTCTCGGACCCGCAGTTGCGCCGCATCTTCGAGAACATCTCTTCGATCCCGAGCCTGATGGACCTGGCACCGGTACTCGATCTCACCGTGTTGACCGTCGAGGTCGCGGCCGCCGACGAACCGGGGATCGTCTCGACGGTGACGACCCGCATCGCCGATCGGGGTATCTCGATTCGGCAGGTCATAAGCGAGGACCCCGAGTTCACCGACGAGCCGAAGCTGTACGTCATCACCGACGAGCCGATCCCCGGCGACCTGCTGGTCGAAATCCGGGAGCTGCCGTTCGTCAGGCGCGTGGAGTTTTGAAGGGGAGTGATCGATCGCGTTCGTAGGATCGGACGATTGACAACTGACAGACGATTGACGACTGACAGACGATCGGACGATAGACACGCTCTTTTCTCCCGCGCGCCGACCATTCGACAGTGACTGTTCGACTCGAAGGAGGCCTGCGAATCGTCGGCGTCTACGCGGTGTTACTAACGGTGGGTGCCCACCTCCTGTGGCTGTATCCGCGGCTCTCGTGGGCACTGGTGAGCGGTCCGATCGAGGACACTCGCCCGTACCTGTTCGTCGTCGCGGTGGGGGTGCTTTCGGCCGCTGCAGTTGCGGTGTTCGAGGGAGCGCGGTATCGGCGGCTCCACGCGCTCGTGATCGGGACGCTCGGCTCGTTGCTCGTCGGGTTTCTCCTCCACGAAGGTACCAAAACGATCGACGCGCTGGTAGCCGAGCCGCTGGCTATCGTCGCGAAGGCAGCCGAAATCGTCGGGATCGTCGCGTTCGTCGGCCTGTACCGACTTCACCATCCAGATCGGCTCGAGGGGCGATCGACGAGCGACGCCGACACGGACGACGATCGGTAGGGCTTACAGTCGTCGACCCCTACGCCGACTGTGACAGGATCCGAGACGTTCCGGACCGTCGCCGGGCGGGCGAACGCGAGCTTCGAGATCAACGGCTCGGAGTTCATCGGCTACGTCTCGCCGGCCGATACCGTCGCCGAAGCCGAGGCCTTCATCGAGCAGATCACCGAGAAACACCCCGAGGCGACCCACAACGTCCCCGCCTACCGCGTCCCGGCCGGGGAACCTGCGAGCGGTCGGCCGGGCGATCGGTCGGTACTGCTTCGAGAGTGGGCCAGCGACGACGGGGAACCGGCCGGCTCCGCCGGCAAGCCGGCGTTGAACGTGCTCGTTCAGGAGGACGTCCGCAACGTCGTCGTGGTCGTGACGCGATATCACGGGGGGCCGAACCTCGGCGTGGGTGGATTAGCTCGATCGTACGCCCGCGGCGTCAAAGTGGCGATCGAGGCGGCGGGGATCGTCGAACGGGTTCCACACGAACGCGTGCAGGCGACCGTCGACTACGACGATTCGGGGACGGTCCGCGGCATTCTCGAATCCAGCGGCGTCGAGTTCGACGCCGAGTACGACGCGCGAGTCCGATTCGACCTCCGGGTGCCGATCGACCAATCCGGAGCGCTCCGCGAGCGGCTTCGAGACGCGACGAGCGGCCGCGTGGAACTGCAGTAGCCTCGAGGAGTCGAACCCATCGGCTCGGTGGCGAATGCCGAGATGCGTCCGGGCGGAAATTTCTGGTCCCCCGAAGGGCCGATTCCGGCTTCCGATCGTTTTTCACCGTCCGCAGAGTGTGTCCGATATGGAACCGATCACTGCGGCCGACTATCACGAGATCGCGAAACCATCGGACCCACGGATCACACCGGACGGCGAGACAGTCGCGTTCGTCCGATCACAACCCGAAGACGACGAGACCTACGACGGGACGATCTACGTGGTTCCCGCGGACGGACGCGAGGAGCCGCGGCAATTTACCGTAACCGACGGGGTCGACAGCCAACCGCGGTGGAGCCCCGACGGCGATCGCCTCGCGTTCGTGTCGACGCGCGGCGGGGACGACGACAGCCCGCAGCTGTGGGTGCTTCCGCGAACCGGCGGTGAAGCCAGACAGGTAACCGCCGTCCCCGGCGGCGTCGAGCAACCGACGTGGTCGCCGGACGGATCGACGGTCGCGTTCGTGCAGGCGACGACCGAATCCGAACGCGAGGACGGTCTCGATCTCGACGTCTCCGAAGAAGACGAGTACGAGCGGGAAACGCCCGATCCGCGCGTTATCGATCGACTCGTCTATCGACAGCAGGCCGGCTACATCGACGGGGCTCGACGGCACGTCTACGTCGTCGACGTCGAGGAGGCACTCGAAGGCGACGGACACGGGATCGATCGGCTCACCGACGGCGACTTCGACCACGGATCGCCCGCCTACAGCGACGCCGAGACGCTGTATTACACCGGCAAGCGCGAAGGCGACCCCGACGACAACGTGATCGTCGACGTCTACGCGTACGACCTCGAGGCCGACACCGAATCGCACGTCCACCGAACGACCGGCTGGGCGGTCGACATCGCGGTCACGTCGGACGATCGGATCGCGTACCCGCGAACGCCCGAGGAGGCGGCGTCGATGCGGCAGACTGATCTGGAGGTGCTCGATCGCGCCTCCGGCGAGGTGGCCGTGCTGACAGACGCCCTCGATCGGACCGTGATACCGGAGGGGTTCGCGTGGGGGCCCGACGAAACGGCCGTGTACTTTCGGACGCCCGACGAGGGCGACACCACGCTCAGATCCGCCCCCGGCGACGCGTCGGCCGACCCCACGACGATCGTCGAACGAGGCACGTTGACGGGGTTCAGCGTGGCCGAGGATCGAATCGCGTACGCGAAAAGCGAGTGGGATCACCCCGGTGACGTCTTCTCGATCGCCCGATCCGACGGAGACGGACCAGCCGGCGAGGAGACGCGTCTGTCGGCGCTGAACGAGACGTATCTGCAGACCAGAGAGGTTCGCGAACCCGAGGAGCTTCGCTACGAGAGCGACGACGGCGAGGTCGACCTC
>JBNJFV010000055.1:0-14521 GCA_051747145.1 Halobacteriota archaeon | reverse complement strand
GCGTCGACCTCGTGGCGGACGTCGAACGGAGCGTGCTCGCCGACGAACTCGACTGCTGGGTGTGTGGATCGAACGCGGGGATCGACGATATCAACTCGCAGGTCGAATCGCTGGGTGAAACGGTCCGCTCGCTGAACCGGGAGGCGGCGACAGTCGGCGAGGAGATCGACGAACTAGCGGCCCGTCAGGCCGAAGCCACGGCCGCACGGCGGACGAAACGGACCCTCGAAGACGAGATCCTGGCCCTCGAGGAGACGCTTGCCGATCGTCGAGAGAGCCTGTCGGACGCCCGCCAACAGCGCGCCGACGTCGACCGCCGCATCGAGGCACTTGCAGCGGCGGTCGAGGAAACGGACGATCGGCGCACGGACGTCACCGCCGAGATCAAATACACCGAATCGAAACTGGCCGACGAACGCGAGCACGTAGCCGCCCTCGAACGGGAGGCCGACCGGCGTGAGCACCTCGAATCGACGGTTGCAGGACTCCGTGCGGATATCGCGGCGCTACGGGACCGCAAGCGGACGGTGAAACGACACACTCGGGCCGCGTTCGACGAGTCGATCCGGGAACTCGTCTCCCGTTTCGAGACGAGCTTCGAGTCCGCTCGATTGACCAGCACGTACGACATCGTCGTCGCGCGGGAAGGACGGGAGGTGAGCATCGACGCGTTGAGCGAAGGCGAGGTAGAACTGCTCGGCATCGTCGCGGCGTTGGCTGGCTACGAGGCCTACGACGTCTCCGACATCACTCCCGTGCTCGTCCTCGATCGGATCGGTGGGCTCGCCGACGAGAACCTTCACACACTCGTCGAATACCTCCGTGACGAACCGGACTATCTCGTGTTCACCGCGTACCCAGAACACAGTCCGTTCGAGGGACACCAGATCGATCCGGGCGAGTGGCACGTCGTATCGGACGATTACGACCGTCCCGTCGTGTCTTGATCGTCGCGCTCGACGTTCCGAGGCGGTTCGGATCTCCGATTCTCGTTTCAAGGCGGTTCGGATCCTGCGTTGCCGACTGCTCCGTCGGTGTGGCGGTCAGTGTCAACGCTTCGGGGACCGATCGCACCGATCGCGGGTGGCGACATGCTTTTACTGTTCCTGCCGCCAACAACGGCCATGGTCAAGTTCGAGAATCCGTACGCCGACGCGGATCCGTTCGTCGAAGCACACTTCGATTGCCTCAGCTGTGGGGGGAAACTGTGGGAGTATGCGATCCAACGACAGATGGTCTGTGAGGACTGCCGTTCGGTCTTCCCGTCCGAGGACGTGTTCGACGAATACGTGTAGTGCGTTCGGCGTCGGCAGCTTCGACGTCCAGTACATTTATCTTGGACGTGTGTTAGTAGTTAGCTATGACACAGCAGGACCCAGAGGACCTCCTCCAGTTGAGTTCCGACACGCGGCGTATTCTCGACGAGCACAACCTCCGCCCGCTCTGGGAGGTCGAACGGGACTTCGGCACGGTCTTCGACGACTTCGAGGCCGACATCTGGAAGTGGGACGACATCCAGGCGGCGATCGACGGCATCGAGCGCGACGTCCCGATCGCGGACCTGCCGCCCGGGTTCCAGCGACGCGTCGCGGTGCCGATCAACCCCTCGTACGGCAACGCCATCTCGAATACGATCTACGTCGGCGTACAGACGGTCTCTCCGGGCGAGACCGCCCCCTCGCATCGTCACGGCGCGAACGCGTTGCGATTTTCCATCGACGGCAGCGAGGAGATGAAGACGGTCGTCGCCGGCGAGGAGTTCCCCATGAAGGACAACGATCTGATCACGACCCCCCAGTGGGAGTGGCACGACCACGTCAACGACTCCGATGAGACCGCGGCGTGGCTCGACGTGCTCGACCTCCCGCTGGTGTTGGACTCGATGAACGCCCGGAACGTCTTCGAGAATCACGAACTCGATCGACAACCGGTCACGAAGACGCAAGGGTACTGGGAGTCGCAGTACGGTCGCACTCGCCCCGCCGACGAGACGAAGACGACCGACATCCCCGGGCCGTTCGAGGGGATCCGGGAGGCGACACCGCCCTACCGGTTCCGCTGGGCGGACACGCTCGAAACACTCCGCCAGCGGGCGGACAACGACGACCCGGATCCACACGACGGGTACTGTCTTTCCTACGTGAATCCCGCGAGGGGTGCCCCACCGTTGTTCCCGACGATGTCGTTCCGTGCACAGCTTTTGTGCGAGGGGGCGACCGATCCACACTTTCACAACGCCACGGAAGCGTACTACGTGATCGACGGCGAGGGGGCGACACACGTCGGCGACGAGGCGCTCGAATGGAGTGCCCGTGACATCTTCGTCGTCCCGCCGGACGAACCGCACTCGCACGACCCCGACGGCGAGGCGATTTTGCTGGGGATCACCGATCGACCCGTATTCGAGGCGTTCAACTTCTACGCCGAGGCCGAACCGTCGTGATCGGGTCGCGTTCGGTGGGGAGCGCGTTCGCGTTCGCGTTCGTCTTTGTCTTCGTGTTCGTGTTCGTGTTCGTGTTCGTTATTGCCCGCCTTTCGAGACGTCGACGTCCGCGAAGCTGACGTCCCGTCCGGTCACGTCGACGGTCATCGACCCGACGTTCTCGATCGTCGCCTCGATCGTGTCGCCGTCCGAAAGCGGGCTGACGCCCTCGGGCGTGCCGGTCGTGATGACGTCGCCTGCCTCGAGGGTCGCACCGAGGGAAGCGTACTGCAGGACGTCTCCACAGGTGTAGACCATGTCGCCGGTGTTCTCCCGCTGGCGGGATTCCCCGTTGAGCGTTAGCTCCATCAGTAGATCCTGCGGATCGCCGACCTCCTCGGGCGTTGCGACGCAGGGGCCGATGACGGTGAACGTGTCGTAGGACTTTCGGTTCGAACGGTCCTGGTCGCCCCGAACGGAGACGTCAAGGAGGATGGTGTACCCGAAAATGTGGTCCCACGCGTCGGCCGAATCGACGTCCTTGACGTCGCTGTCAAGCACGAACGCGAGTTCGATCTCGTGATCAGTCCGGCGGTCGTCGAAGGGGAGTTCGATACCGTGGTCGGGCCCTACGACGCTCGAGGGTGCTTTCAGGAAGTATCCCTTCTCCTCGATGGAGAACCACTCGTCGGTCGTGATGTCGAGGTCGGCGATCGCCTCCTCGATGTGGTTTTCGTAGTTCAACGGTGCCGCGATGACTTTCCCCGGGCGACGGATGGGCGAGTTGATCCGAACCTCGCTGCGGTCGTGGGTCGGTTGCTCTGTTGCGTACGGCTCGGCGTCGTACTCGCCGCGAATATACTCGACGAGCGGGTCCGGCGAGTCGACGTCCAGTCGATCGGTCAGGTCGATCACGCCGGTACCATCGTCGGTTAGCAATCCCAGTCTGTCCTCGTTGAAGCGGACGAATCGCATGCGATGACCTGTGACTACCAGCGGCATAAAACATGTCCTTGCACCGTCCGCGTCTGTCCCAGCTGACTGACGCGACTTGGACCCGCTTTCGATCGCGTGTCGCTGTCACCCGCGTCGATCGACGCCGATCGCTCACGCGGGACCATCCTGTCGGCACATGGAAACGTATGTATGACTGCGACGCGAGTCGAGAAACGATGCGTACGACATCGACATCCACGACCGACGACGCGCCAGTGCTCGTTGCGGGGGCGGGACCAGTCGGCATGATCGGTGCGCTCGCGTTGCACGCGCGCGGCGTCCCCGTTCGGATCCTGGAGGCGGAACCGAAGGACCGCCGTCGCCCCGGAAGTCGGGCAATCTACCTCCACGAGGACACGCTCGAGGTGATGGAGCGGGCACACCCCGGGCTCGGCGAGGCCGTCGCCGACAACGGTATCGTCTGGGCGACGCGCCGAACGCTGTACGGCGGGACGGAGGTCTTCTCGCGGACCTACACCACTCCCGGCGGGCGGGGTCGGTTCCCGCACTTCACGAGCATTCCGCAGTCGCGAACGGAGGAGCTGCTGCTTGCGGCCGTCCGCGAAGCCGACGTGGAGATCGAGTGGGACACGGCCGTCGAATCGGTCGACACGACGGCCGACGGGGTCACGGTAACCACGTCCACCGGCGACGTCCGGGAAGCGCCGTATCTCCTGGGCGCCGACGGTGCGAGTTCGACGGTTCGCACGGCGATCGGCGCCGAGTTCGAGGGCGATCAATCGGAGAATTCCTTCGTCATCGCCGACGTCGAGGAGCACCCCGACAATCCGAGACCCCAAGAGCGAATCTTCCACTACGATCACCCCGAAGTCGGCGGTCGAAACGTTCTCATCGTCCCGTTTCAGGGCGGCTGGCGGATCGACGTGCAGTGTAAGCCGTCCGACGATCCCGATCGCCTCTCCGAGGCGGCCGTGATCGGCGAGATCGTCGCCAGGGTACTCGGAGAACGGTATCGCGACCGGGTCGAGTGGGTCTCCGATTACAAGTTCCTCCAGGTCATCTCCGACACTTACATCGACGAGCACCGACGCGTCATGCTCGCGGGCGAGGCCGCACACCTGTTCGCCCCGTTCGGGGCCCGCGGCCTCAATTCGGGCGCGCAGGACGCGGAGATGGCCGCCCGAGCGATCGCGATCGCGTTGGGCGCGACAACCGATCGCGTCGCCATCGGCGAGGTAGAACGGTTCGACGAGATACGGCGACAGGCCGGCCAATACAACAAAACGGCCGCGGGCGAGGCGCTGGAATACTTACAGGGCGACAGCCTCCGCACGAAAACAAAAAAGCGGGTGGCAGCGGGCCTCGCAAACTTCTGGGAGCCCGCAGGCGAGTGGCTCGACGACGCCCCGTACGGACCCCACGAGGGCCCGCCGACGACCATCGGTCAGTACTGAGCCGGTTCGTCCGCCTGACCGTCGATCGGCTCGGCGTCCCGAAGCCGAAACCGGCAACCATCTCCTCACCGCCCGCGCCAGGCTTAAACATACGTGTTCTGATAGGAACTACTAAATGCACCTCCGTGCGTATGTGCGATCGAATGTCATCGATAGTCTCGCGGCTCGAGACGGATCTGGAAGTGCCCGAGGAAGCGCGTCAAGACGAGATCGTCGATTTGGACTTTCACGTCAATCCGCTCGAGGAGGACATCCTCCCGTACGTCGAGGACGAGCGGGCGTACGATCGGCTCACGACGGAGTTCGGGATGACGCCTATCCCCGACAAGTGGGATGCCGCCTACGCCATCTCGGACGGCAACGAGGGGTTGTTCACGCAGGGTCGGGCCCGGTTTCCCGAGGACGTCCGCGAGGCGTGTGCGACGATGGCGATCGACGAGCCGATCGTCAACGCCGGGATCAACGGGCTTCCCCACCAGCACCACCCGGTGTTGAAAAACGCGATCGTGCAGGCGGCAAACGACTTCATGTTGGATCACTTCGTCGACGATGGGATGGCGATGTCGATGTTGCTTCCGAAGTGGGACGTCGAGTGTGCACTGTCGGAACTCGATCGGATCGGAGACGAGGACGGCATCGTCGCCGCCTACAGCTGGTTCGATCCACGGACGCCGTGGGGCGCACCGACGTTCGACCCCCTTCTCGAGGCGCTCGAGGCACGCGGCTTACCGCTGTTGTTGCACGGGTCGCTGGCGTTTTGGCCACAGCACTCCTACGTCGGCGACCACATGTGGACCTGGACGGAGGTGCTCGGATTCGACTGGCCGGTCCACGGGATGATCAACGTGATCAACATGATCATGAACGGGGTGTTCGATCGCTATCCGGATTTGAACGTCGTCCTCCAGGAGGCCGGCCACTGGTGGATTCCGTTCGCGCGCTATCGGATGGACGAGTTCTACGAGATGCATCCGGAGGACATCAAAATCACGCCGCTGAAATACGAAGACGGGGAGCGATACCTCCGGCGTACGCCGAGTGCGTACCTCAGAGACAACGTCTACGTCTGCACGCAACCGCTCGCGCTCCCGCGAAACGCGACGGAGGCGACGTCCATGCTGGAGTTGAGCATGGCCTCGGACATGTTCGTCTACTCCAGCGATTGGCCCCACCAGACGCTCGATCCGCCGACGTGGTTTTACACGAACCGGGCGCTCCGGAACGACGACTCCCTGCGGCGGAACATTCTCCACGACAACGCAAACGACATCCTCAGGTGGTGACAGACGGGATGACTGACGAGTACACGAAGGTTGCGGAAGTCGGTGACGTCCCGACAGCGCGCGGTATCGGCGTCGAAGTAGACGGCATCGAGATCGCCCTTTTCAACCTCGAAGGGGAGTATTACGCGCTCAACAACCGGTGTGCCCACCAGCGAGCGCCGTTGTGTAAGGCGGGCGAAGAGAAGATCAACGCCGAACACACGTGGACGGAAACCCGCGGCCGCGTCGACCCCGACGAGAAAACGGTCTCCTGCCCGTGGCACCTGTGGGAGTGGAACCTCGAAGACGGTCGAAACGAAGTCACCGGACGACGGATTTCGACGTTCGACGTCCGAGTCGAGGACGGAGACATCCTCGTTCGTATCTAACACCCACGGACCACCCCGCCCGCGGTCGTATACGTCCGACTTCGTCGGCCCCATTGTCATACCGGCTCGGAACCAATACTTTTAGGCTCTCTCTGTGATACTGTGTACCACTGGATTGCACCATGGCTACAGACGACGTTACAAGCGCAAGCGGTATCGAAATGAACGACGCCGACATCGACGAACTGTTGGAGGCGATCGGTCACGGGACGCTGTCGCTGACGAATGGCGAGGAGGTCTACGGCGTGCCGGTCTCGTTCGGCTACGACGGGGAGCGTATCTTCGTCTCGTTGGTTCGATTCGGCGACGACAGCAAAAAGCTGCAATTCGTCGACGAGTCGCCGTCGGCGTGTTTGACCGTCTATCACGCCGACTCGCGGTTCGATTGGCGAAGCGTCATCGTCACCGGTCCGCTGCAGGACGTCCCCGAACCCGAGCTCGACTACGTCAAAGACGTCCTTGACGACAACGCGTGGTTCCCCACGATCTATCCGCCGACCTCGCCGATGACCGGCGTGCGACGGATGGAGCTACACGTCGAGGAGGCGACCGGACGGAAGAGCGAAGAGTACCAATAACGGGGTATCCGGCGTCTTCGCGCCACAACCGTCAGCGGGTCGCTCGATCGGTGTTGGAGTCGGGCCAGTGCCGGTCGGTTGCGACGCGCATCCACGTCACGCAGTAGCAACCATTAAGACGGTCGCTGAACTGTTCTCGAAGTATGTTGGAGGTATCAGAGGTACGCAAAGAGTTCGGTGGTTTGACCGCCGTTGATGACGTCTCATTTGAGATCGCCGACGAGGAGATCGTCGGGTTGATCGGTCCGAACGGTGCCGGAAAGACGACCCTGTTCAACTGTCTGACCGGGGTTCTCACCCCCGAACCGGGAAGCGCCGTTCGATTCGGCGACTCTGACGTCCTCGAGATGAAAACCCACGAAATCGCACAGACCGGGCTGATGCGGACGTTCCAGATCGTTCGGGTGTTCGGCGAAATGACCGTCCTGGAGAACGCGATCACCGGTGCGAAGTTCGGTACCACAGAACGGATCGATCGCGAGGAGGCCGAACGGCGAGCCATCGACGCCCTGGAGTTCATCGGCCTCGACGAGCAACGGCACATGGAGGCTCACGCCCTCCCGCTGGCGCAAAAAAAGCAACTGGAGGTCGTCCGAGCGCTCGCCTCCCAGCCGTCGTTGATAATGCTCGACGAGATCGCAAGCGGTCTCACGCCCGGTGAAGTCGCAGAACTTTCGGACGTGATCCGTCGGATCCGTGACGATCTTGGGATCTCCGTCTTCTGGATCGAACACATCATGGACGCCATCATGGGTACCGTCGATCGCCTGCTCGTTCTCAACAGCGGCCGGTTGATCGCCAACGGCACCCCCGAAGCGATCAAAAACGACGAGCGGGTCGTCGAAGCGTACCTCGGGAGCACCGTGTAAATGATCGACGTATCCAACATCGACGTCTCCTACGACGGCATGCAAGTGCTGTGGGACGTTTCGATCGACGTATCCGAAAGCGATCAGGTCGTCTCGATCGTCGGGCCGAACGGCGCGGGCAAATCGACGCTGATGAAGTCGATAAGCGGTCTTCACCCGGTCGACGACGGCTCGATCACCCTGTGGGGCGATGACGTCAGGGAACTCGGGCCGGGTGACATCGTCCAGCACGGGTTCGTGTTGGTGTCGGAGGAACGGAACCTCTTCGGGGAAATGTCGGTCGAAGAGAACCTGACGATGGGCGCGTACCGCCGCCGCGAGGGGATGGACGAACGGAAACAGGAGATGTACGACCTGTTTCCCGTACTGCAGGAGCGAGCCGATCAGCGTGCAGATTCGATGAGCGGCGGTGAACAGCAGATGCTCGCGCTCGCACGCGGGCTCATGAGCCGCCCGAAGATCCTCGCGTTGGACGAACCGAGCGAGGGCCTCGCACCACAGATCACCGATCGGCTCTTCGAGCGGATCGAACAGATAAGCGACTCGACGACCGTCCTCCTTGTCGAACAGCACGTCAACCGGGCGCTGTCGCTTGCCGAACGGGCGTACCTCCTCGAGAACGGCGAGATCGTCCGTGAGGATACCGGACAGGGGATGCTCGAAAGCGAGTACATCAAAGACGCGTACCTCTAAGTCGTCGTCGACTGTTTGTTTTGTCGACCGTCCCGATTTTGGCTGTTTGTTCTGTCGATCGCTGTAGTGGAGATGGACCGACGACGTCAGGACTCGATCGTCTCCGATTCGGTCGTCTCGGACTCGGCTGTCTCCGATTCGGTCGTCTCGGACTTCGCTGGCGCTGGTTCGGTGGGCGCTGGCCCGATAAACCGATCGCGTAGGTCCGAGGCGAACGGCATCAGTCCCTGACGGAAGTACAGGAACAACACGATCAACAGCCCACCGAACAGCGCTGATTCCCACTGCACTGCGAAGCCGAGCGTCTCTTCGAGGCCGATAACGACCGCCGCACCGAGTATTGGTCCGAACGTCGTCCGAAGCCCCCCGATGATGAGTATAATCAACACGAGGACGTCGATTCTCGCGAACGTGTAATCGCCGGGCAAGACGACGCCCTGGAATTCGGCCGTCATGATGCCGGCCAGCCCGATTATTCCCGCACCGACGAATCCGGCGATCGTCTTGTAGCGCACGACGTCGATCCCCACGGACGAGGCCGCAAGATCGTCTTCACGAATCGCTTCGAAGGCGAGGCCGTATTTCCCCTGCATCATCCACACGTAGACGAAAAGCGCCCCCACGATAAACGCCAAAATCAGGTAATACACCACGACGAACCGGTTGACGCCGAGCAGGCCGCCAACGCCGGAGAACCCGAGGTTCAATCCCTCGAAGTTGTACCCTTCGCTCCCGCCGGTGATCGACCGGGCCCCGACGAACGTCTCTTCCAGCGCGAGTTGGAGATTCAACGTGAGAATCGAAATGAGGATGATCCCCAGCTTTCGTTTCGCCGATATCCAGCTGACGAGCGCACCCAGGGACGCGGCGGCGAACACCCCCACCGGGATCATTACCCACGGCGTGACTCCGAGCACCTCCTGGGAGAGCAACGCCGTCGTGTACGCTGCGATGCCGGCCACTCCTCCCATAAAGAGGAAGAGCTGGTCGGTGTGACCGAACGCGATGTTCAACCCGATCGCGATCAGCGCGAGGATGAGCATACGGCCGTACGTTCGAAGCCAGAACGTGCTTTCCAGATGCAAAAGCGGCAACAGTGCGAGGACCGCCGCAGTCACCAGGATCCACCCGTACTCCGTCTGTGGAAGATATTGTTTCGGATTCATTATTCACCCACCGCCGGACGAATCAGTATCGCGATAACAGCGGTCATGAACAGGATCACTGACGCGAGGTATGCTCCGATAAAGAACGTCGCGAACGTCGCGACGATCCCGAGCATAACCCCGGCGAGAACAGTCCCTTCGATGCTTCGGACGCCCCCGACGATCGATACGATGAGCGCGAATATCGTAAACCGAAACCCGCGTTCGACCTCAATCGTCGCGGAGGTTCCGTAGGCGATCCCCGCGACGCCCGCGACGAGCGCCGACAGAACGAACACCAGCGCTCGGATCCGCCGTGGATCGACGCCGATCAGCCGTGCTCCCGTTTCGTCTTGAAACACCGTCCGCGTCACCTTCCCGAGGAACGTTCCGCGGAGGAATGCGAAGATCAGCGCGAGGACCGCTGATCCGATCCCGATGACGAACACAGAGGCGAGCGATATCTGGAGTCCGAACGGCCTGAACGGACTGAACTGTTCGACGAAGTACGGGAGGTCGAGCGTGTACCGCGATGGGAATACGTTCGTGAGGACACCTTCCAGCAGGATTGCAAGCCCCAGCGTGACGAAAATCCCGAGCAAGATCCGTTCTTCGCCGTCGGACCTGTACACGAGCGAGAGGAGCGACCGATCGACGACGACGCCGAGAACCCCCGCCGCGAGAATTCCGACGACGAACGTCGCGATGATGGGGAGCCCGAAGACGCCGTTGACGTACTGTGCGACGATCAACCCAACGATGGCGAACATGCCGATTGCGAGGTTGAGAACCTCCCCGAGCCCGAAGACGAGGGTGATTCCGACGCCGAGCAACGCGAGAAAGATCCCGAACGCGATCCCGTCGACAAGAACCTCGAGGTAGGTGGAGATGTCGAGTTGTAGAATTTGTGAACTTACTATCGCGTCCATACATCACCTCCGGCCGTAACCAGTCCCGTCGTTACGGCAAAATCACGGTACGACATGTGTGGTTGCAACGAGAATCTATCCGACATTATGTAAATCATTGGGTTCAGTTGTATCGTGACTGTGCTGTACACATTCGCCGTTCGGCGAACAGCTTTCGCTGTCCGGTGGCGTGAGGGTGACCGGACTCTCGATCCCGTGATCGAACTGTCCGTACGGGGCGAGGTCAGTTCCCTGCGGCCGGGAGTGGATCCGAACGGAAGACCTCGTTGAGTCCCCAGTCCTCGTCGGGTGCGTAGTCGGCTGGATCGGACGTGAACTCCGAGTATATCTGCACCTGACCGTCGGGTTCGCCGTAGTTCGCGTAGCTGAGCGCTTCCGCGTAGAGCGTGTCTACCTCGATGTCCTGTAGCGTCTCCTGAATCGCCGGTCCGGAGGCTTCACCGGCCTCTTCGATCGCCGTCGCGATCACCTGTCCGGTGACGTACCCGTAACTGTGGTGTGTGTGGAACGGCTCGCCGGTCGCCTCCGAGAACGCCTCGGCGACCTCGACGTACTCCGGACTCGTGTAATCCGACATGTGGTAGTGCAGGAAGACCTCCTCGCTGAGTTCCCCGAGGGCGCTTCGAATGACTCCCGGCGGGAACCCCGAACCGGTAACGGCGTCCGGTTGGAGTCCGATGTCGATCGCCTGCGCGGCGATCGAGAAGTTGCCCGGCGGGTGCCCCGTCGCGAGCAGTAGTTCGATGTCTTCATCCAGGTTTCGAAGGTTCCCCCGGAAGTCGTCGGCGCCGACGGGTGCGACTTCGATCTGGACGTCTGCCGTGACGTGCTCTTCGATCGCCGCCTCGATCGCCCGGCCCCACGCGTAATCTGCGACGACGGCACCGACGTTCTCGTATCCCCGCGCCTCGATCAGCTGGTTTTGCGAAATCATCGTGTTCGAGGCGGGCAACAATCCGATGCGGAAGGTGAACTGTCGATCGTCCGAAATCACCCCGTCGTCGCCCGACATGTGCAGGAACATCGGCGTCTGTAGTTCCTGTGCCGTATCGGAGGTTCTGATCCCGACGTCGCTCGAGACTGGTCCCGTGATGGCCACCGCGTTCTCCTGTTCGACGAACTCGCGGAAGAAACTATCCGCGTCCGTCGGGTCGCTCCCCGTGTCGTTCGACTCGACGACGAGATCCCGTCCCAGAACGCCTCCGTCTTCGTTGATCTCTTCGACCGCGAACTCTAGACCCGCCTGGTGAACTTCGGCCCACGGGCTGAACGGCCCAGAGAGGGGTTGAATCGCACCGATCGTGATGTCGTCGTCCTCCTCGTCGTCTCCCAGGCATCCGGCCATGATTCCGAGACTCGCTGCGCCACTCGTTTTGAGAAACCGTCGTCTTTCCATGGGTGTACGTGACAAGAGGAGTGATACCATTTCAATTTATCGGTGATCTATCGGGATCCAAATTTCACACTCCGCGCCGTCTCCCTTCGAATATGTGACAACGAACCGTTTATTCGCCGTTTCAATCGTCGGTCCTTCCGCTCGCTATCGCGTGTGGATCTGTCGGGTTCGCGTGTAGATCCGTCGGGTTAATATCGTCACTCTTCGTGGGGGCTGATACGAGTCGTCAATGACGTACACACGAACCTGGACCGTCCGTTTCGCCGACTGCGATCCGTTCGGCATCGCCCACTACCCTCGAATCGTCGACGCCGTACACGACACGTCCGCCAGATTCATGGAATCTGTCGGCTGGCCATACTACGAGATGACCGCAGAGCACGGTATCGGCCTTCCGATCGTCGAAGTTTCCCTTGCGTTCGACACCGCGATCCGTGCGGGCGATCAAATTCAAATCGACCTCGAGTATCGTATGGGGACCTCGAGCCTTCGGTTCGAATACGCCGGCCGCCGGGAATCGACGACCGTCTTCGAGGGCTTCGAGCAACGCGTCTGCGTCGGGGTCGGCGAAGAGTCAGGGCAACCGATCCCGGAGGGACTTCGGCAGGCGCTCGATTCGGCCTGAGACGTCGAGACACCGCCGTGTCGATCGACCCCGTCAGCTGAATTCTTCGAACGGCTGTTGACAGGTAGTACAGTAGTGGACGGTCCGACAGAGGCCGGGGCCGCGGGTCCGTTCCAGCTTCGTATCCGTCGACCCACACACCGGACAGCGGACCTCCTCAGCCGATTCGCCTTCGGTCGCGTTTGTCGGGGTACGTCTGAACGTCATTGGGACTGATCACACGTGGCGTGCGCGCTGGACCTGTCGGGCACGTAGAGCCCGTATTCGGTCAACGCGTCCCGTCCCGCCCCCGTAATGTGGTCGGTCGACCACGGCGGCGAATAGACGAGCGACACGTCGACCGATCGGATCGAGGGGACAGACTCGACGGCCGTTTCGACGTCGCCGACGAGCAGTTCCCGTGCGGGACACCCCGAGTAGGTGAGCGTCATGGAGATCTCCGCCGTCTCGTCCTCGACGGTGACGTCGTACACGAGGCCGAGATCGACGATGCTCACCGGTAGTTCGGGATCTTCGACCGTCCAGACGGCTTCCCAGACCGCTTTTTCGGTCTCGGAGGCCGCCTCGAACTGTGCGTGCGGATCCGGCGGCGTACTCATCTCATTTCGCCTCCTCCGTCGGTCGGAACGTATAGCCGGTCACGTTGCGGTACTCCCGATCGGTCGCCGGTGTGAGCGCCGTGTCCTCGGGATCCGTTCGCGTGATCGCCGACTGGGGAACGACCCACAGATCGATCGGTTCCAATCGGAGGTCGACGTTTCGCTTTGCGAGCATCAGCGCCGTCTCGTCGTCAGGGGCGGTTATCGTCTGGGCGTGTTGGTGGGATTTCCCTCGCTCCCACTGTACGAAAACCTCGTACGATTCCATGGTCGAATCTGACGGATGCCATCTACAAAACTCTTTACCTTACTATCTTCGAAATACGTCGTTGTACGTAGGTAGCTGTAATCAAAATACGAACGTATATCGAATTTAGTAATTCCTCACGGTCTGAACGGGTGATGGTCGAATTCGACGACGACCAGACTGAAACAGTGTATCCAACGGTCCGATCGGCAACACGTCTCGATGTGCGAATCGCGACCGCGACGACGTGCCGGTGTTACGACTCGCATCGGCGTCGACGTGGTGCTGACGGATCGCGTCCGCGACGACGTGCCGATGTACGGATCGCGTCCGCGACGAGGCGTCCCGGGGATCACTCCGCATTCAGGACGATCAACGCGTCGAGCGCGACGGCGTCGTCCGCAGTCGCCAACAGCGGATTGACCTCTATTTCTGCGATCGCCTCCCGTTCGGCGAGTACGTCACCGATCGCGGCGACGGTCCGCGCAAGCGCTGTCCGATCGACGACCGGTCCGCCGCGGTACCCATCTAACAGGTCGCTCCCGCGTAGCTCCGTGGTCATCTCCGTTGCCGTCTCGACGTCGATCGGCCCGAGACGATACGTGACGTCGTCGATGAGTTCGGCGTGGGTGCCGCCGAGCCCAAACAGCACTGTGGGGCCGAACGTCGGGTTGTCCGTTCCGCCGACGATCGTTTCGACCCCGTCGTCGGTGTCGATCGACGCTTCGAGTAGTATCTCGTAGTCGAGGCCGCGGTCGGATGCGGCCCGCCGGATCGTTTCGGCGGCCTCCCGCACCGCGGCCGGGCCCGTACAATCGAGGTGAATCCCGGCCCCCGCCGCCCACTCCGATTTGTGTGCGATCGATGGGGAAGACACCTTCACGACGACCGGATAGCCGATCGCCTCGGCGGCTTCGACCGCCTCCGCGGGCGTCGAACAGACCGCATACTCTGGC
>JBNJFV010000054.1:0-14699 GCA_051747145.1 Halobacteriota archaeon | reverse complement strand
CTCATCGGGCTTCGAACGGTCGGCTGTTTCGAATCGCAGCCACGAGCTCCCCCGCGTCGTCTTCGAGCGATCCAATGACGTCGCACTCGTCGATGTCGTCACTGGGTGCGGCCACGATCGACGGGAGCGGCGCGCCGGTGAACCCCTCCACGAGAGCGTATCGGTACCCATCCTCAGACAGCGATTCGAGCGTTCGATACAACGCACCAAGTTCGTCGTCGGAGTGCCACGCCGAGGGCCGGTCGTCCTCTCGATCGGTTCCTGATTTTCCCTCGGTTGTAACCTGGAACGTCAACTCGGGAGTGATCCCGACGACGGTCTCGGCACCGGCGTGGCGATGTCTGTAGGTGTCCGTTCCCGGCGTATCTGGCTCGATGGAGTGGTGGATCGATTTGACGGTTGCGACGGGACCATCCGACTCCAGTAGCGGGATCAGCCGTTCGACGAGGGTCGTCTTTCCGCTGTCGCTTGGTCCGGATATGCAGACTGCGGTGAGGGATACGGTCGAGGCATCCGGAGGTGGTGACGGTTCGTCAGCCATACGTACCGCACCTTCGCCCGCACAGGTAATGACACCTACGTTGCGTTGGATCGATCGGCACCTGCGTTGGATCGATCGGCACCTGCGTTGGGTCCGATCGAAGCGCGCGTTCCCGTGTACTGTAGCTGCGATCGGGTGACGGTACTTGCCCCGATCGTGGTCGATCTTAATCGTTTTTGAGCGCCCCCGATACCTCCGCGTGTGAGTTTCGCTTTCTCGTTGTCCCTCGCCGAGTGTCCACGTGTAGCGTTGCGGCGTCGGTGATCAATTCGAGGATGAACTCGGTGACGTCCACCTTGTCTTTGAGAAACTGTCGCCGCCGGTTTGACCACCGATCGCATGCGGTCGGATCGGCGGCGAGTTCGACGGCCAAGTCGATCGCCTCGTCGCGATCGGCGGTCGAAATCACGAGTCCGTGTTCGCCGAGTTCCGCGAAGTTGCTCTCCTCGTCTCCGGTAACGGCATTCGATCGAACCACGGGCGTACCCAGCAGTGCCGACTCGGCCGCCATCGTATTCGAGTCCGTGACGAGAACCGACGCCGTCGATAGGAGATCGTGCATTGCATCCGGCGGAACCGGAAGCTGGTAGTCCGAGAGCGCAGGTTCGGGGCCACCCTCCGTGGAGATGTACACTGATCCGTATGCGGACAGTTCCTCGACGAGCCGTCGTTTCCGCTCGATCGAAAATCCCCGTTTGCCGACATCGTGATGGGCGTCCATCGATACGAATCTGAGTACGGCGTACGGTTCGTCGGGGTCGACGCCGTGGGATGTGAGTCGATCGAGATCCGGCGTAAAGCGATTCGGATGGAGGTACGCCAGTTCGTGAAACCCGTCGTATCGCCGCTGTCGATCGCCGAAGTCGACGTCGAACCCCTTCGGCGTACAAAAGTGATCGACGAACGGGTAGACGGTGCGAGCAAGCGTGTTCTCTTCGGTCGTATCGTGAAAGACGATACTCGTCGCACCGGTCAGTTTCCCGGCGTGGGCCGCCGGCGGGTTGAGCCGACTGACGACCACGTCGGGGTCGAAGCGGCGTGCGTACCTGAGTGTTCGAATTTCGCGGCGTATCCACTCGGCGGCGAGTCCGAACGGCATCGACGATCGAGCCGAAAGGATCGTGTGCTCGATACCGTACGCGTCGAGGAGATCGGTCGTTAGGTCCTTCTGCCGGGACGTGACGGCGACCTCGAACCCTCCCGCTGAGAGCGCCTCGATCGCGTGTCTGAACAGGTGGACGTGCGCCGGGTGCGTCACGTCGAAGAGTATCCGCGGTGGGCGCAGAAATCGTTGGTGACGGACGTGGCTGTCAGCGTTCGACGCTGTCGATCGATCGGAACCGGGTACCCGGGCGGTGGTCTCGAGCGGCGGATCGGTTTGGACGGCAGTCATCACGTAGTCACCACGTGGCCTGACAATTGTATCGACTGTTCGCTCCTTAGTTATGCGACGCATGCCGTTCACCAACACTGTTTCTTCTGCTATCACGTCGCGGGTCGGCGTGGAAACCGATTCGGACCTCCAACCGAATCTCTCGCGGCGGATCACAGATCGGTACGTCCAATCGCCGAGTCTACCGATCGACGAGTCGCTTCGCCGTGCAGATCGATCGAAGAGGCGTTCCACCGAGTCTACCGATCGACGAGCCGTTCTACCGGATCTATCGATCGAGGAGTCGCCACGACGTGATCGTAGCCGGTTTCTGACCGACAGGGACGACCCGTCTTCCGCAGAGTAGCGACAGCATACGGGTCCACCGTCGCCGATCGTCGTCATCGACGTGGTGCCCCGTCACTCGGCGTCGACCAGACAGTACGCGTGACCGGGAATCTCGGTGGTCACGTCGACGTCCTCCTGAAAGTACCCGGAGACGACGGCCCGTTCGGCGTAGTAGATACGCCCGTCACGGGGAACCGGCTCGCTCGTGACGTGGCCGTTGTGGGAGACGAACCAGCGCAACTCGCCGGTGTCCTTTTCGAGGGCACACATTTCTGCGGCCGTCGTCCCGGCAAGCACCGCATCAGCCGTTACGGTAACCGCCCCCATGATTCGCCCTTGAAGGTTCGTCGACCACAGTTTCTCGCCCGTATCGGCGTCGAGCGCGTACACGTGCCAGTCGTCGCTTCCGAAGTAGACGACGCCCGCCTCCGGATCGATCGCAGGGGCCGACATGACGGCGTTTTTCGTCTCGAAGGACCACTCTTCGCTTCCGTCCTCGAGGGCCAACCGGTAGAGGTGATTATCCCACGATCCGACGAACGCGCTCCCGTCGTATGTTGCGATCGGCCCTTTGACCTCGCGTCCGGTCTCGAAGGACCACTCGAACGCCAGGGAGGGAAACTCCCAGCAGTACACCCGGCCGTCGTTCGACCCCGTGAGCAGCCGTTCGGACACCGGATCGATCGCGACGGTGGGGTGGGGCATGCCGTCTATCCGGTCGTCGATCAAAAGCGGCTGTCCGGTCGCGGCGTCGAACACCCACAGCTCTCCTTTTTTCCGGGGATGACGGTGTTCGACGATGACGAAGAGGTACCCGTCCCAGTATCCGGCGCTCGAGCCGATCGCGACCGAGCCCGACATCTCCTCGGTTCGCCACAGGACGTCCCCCGTCGACACGTTGAACGCGTACATCGCGGCCTCCTGACCGATGTTCGCGCCGTCGTAGCCGCCGATGTACGCGACGCCGTCGACGACCACTGGCGTCGCGTGAAACCCCTGCCTCGTCGCCTTCGTTTGCGTGGTCCACAGGTGTTCGCCCTTCGGCGTCACCGCGTGCATTCGACCGGTGTCCGACGGGATCAAGACCGTTTCACCGTCTGGCGTCGGCAGCGGGCTCGCTTTCGCCGCGTTGTGACCGGCGTAGTTGACCGGCAGCTGCCAGTTTATTGACACGGAGTCCGGGACCGTCTCGTCGGGATAGTACCCGAGGCGACGTAGCCCTCCACGAAACATCGTGATGCCGTCGTCGTCTGGGTAGGTTCGATCGTACGGCAGTCGTTCGGGATCGAACGTCGACTGTTCGAGATCGTACATCGAATCGCCCGATCGGGGTGCAGTACACCCGGCCAACCCGCCTGTGACGGTCCCACCAGCTCCGATGAGAAATTGTCGTCTCGTGGTTCTCCCGGTGACGTCGCGTCCGAAGCCCGGCGTCTCTGTCATTGCTGAACACCGGACAGTTTATCCGTCGCCGAAATAGCTCCTTCGCTCGATCGACGCCGGGTCGGATGCCAGCAGGTATCCACCGCCTACGAACGGATTCAACGAGCGCCACCAGATTGCCATCGAAACATTTCGGTGTGACCGGTACTGTTTCGAAAGCCCCGCAAATGACCGGTGGCTATTCAACACTCCCGCTGAATTTACAGGTATGACCGGGGCACAGCACGATCGACCGGTGGTCGTCGCCGTTGCAGATCTCGACCACGTCGAACAACTCGTCAGGACGGCCGGCGACCTCGCCAGAACGACCGACAGCGGGCTTCGAATCGTCACCGTCGTCGTCAAGCCGCTCAGCTCCCCGTTTTCGGTGTACACCGACGAAACGATCGTCGAACGCTTCTCCGGTGATTCGAAGGCGCTCCTCCAGGCGGCTCTCGATGTGGCACCGGACGACGTGGCGATCGACCGCGACGTGGTCGTCGGGCAATCGGTTGCCGACGGCGTCCTTTCGGCGATCGGGAAAGCCGACGCCAGCGCGCTGGTGATCGGCTGGCGCGAACGGCGAAACCGTACCGACGCGATACTCGGGTCGAACATCGATCGACTCGTCGAGAAAGCCCCGTGTGACCTGTTCATCGAACGGATCGGATACGAAGCCGACGGGGTCGATTCGATTTTGCTACCGGTTGCCGGCGGTCCTCACGTCAGACCCGCGGCAGTCGCGGCGAAATCGATCGCCTCGGAAAACGACGCCACCGTACAGGTGCTGTCTGTCGTGGCGTCGTCCGAAGCGTCCGAAGCGTCCGATTCTGCACGGGAGTACCTCGAGACGGCCGTCCTGACGCTTGCGGAGACACCCGGACCGGACGTACCCGTCAGGACCCAGCTACTGCACGACGACGACGTCGAAGCGGCGATCGCCGATGCGGCGGCCGATCACGACGTCGTCGTCTTCGGCGCGACGCGTCAAAGCTCTATTCGACGCCGGCTGGTGGGATCGATCCCCCAGCGGGTGATTCGTCGAACCGACGGGACGGTGATACTCGCACGTTCGGGTGCCGTCGTCGACAGACAGGAGTTTGGTCTCGTTCGACGGCTCTGGAAGGGGGCACAAACGTCTCTCATGGGGCCTGGTCGATCGTCGTGAGGCGTGAACATCTGTTGTCAACTCCTCGATCGCGAAACGAATCCGATCACGTATCGGGTTCTGACGACGGGAACCGTTGTTTTATCGTGAGCTACTGATCCGCGATCGGTCGATCATCCAACCGGTTCTCTCGACCGGTACATGAGGGATGCCATCGATCGATTTAGCGAGAACGACATCCGTACTTTTCACGTGGAGTTCGTCCATTGCTTCGTTCCCAATGGGCGAGACGCATTGTAGCTCTACACGGCCATGTTAGACGCGTGGAATTGGCCTGCTGAGTGCATGGCTATTACGTTCTAGAATTCTAGTAAAATTCAATTCTTATCGAATTTACTAGGAAGGAAAAGCGGGACGGTTCGGTTGTAGAAACGAGAAACGCCCGCTTCACTGCACGAGTCGTTTCGCTCGCCGAAAAAGCCGTCGCTAAAGAGCCGAATCCGGCGTTTCAACCCGGCAATGGCGGTGACGCTGACTGGCTGATCGTCACGCTCCACGGACTCGGTGAGTATCTGGATCATCCGTATCGGCGACTCATGGACGTCCTGTCCGAGATGACGAGAACCGTCAGAATTGTTGGCTGTGTTACGGTATCAACCGCTCAAAATGCCCGTTTAGCGCGTCCTGCTGCGGCTGTCCGCAGAACTGCACGACACCGGCGAGATCCAGCCGATGGACGCGACCGGCGTGCAGGGGGTCGGCGAGAGCAAGCACTACGCGTAACGGACGAATCACACCCAACAACAAGTTCGGATTATTATTCTCAAAGATATCTTTAATAGTATAATTATAGACATACTTTGTTTTATGATATAATCGCAAAATCCTCGTGTCAGTTCTCTCCTGTCCAAACTGATCTCGACAAGCTGTAAACTGTGGCTACTGACACGGGATTCGACTGGTGGTTGCTTTCCAGGAGATTACGTGCAGACGGCGCCAATCCGGTGACTCGCCGTCGTGAGCACGACTGGAAAGACGTCGTATCGTGGAGACTGTTATGATGGATGATGCGTCAGTGTGTGGCTACCGAACTCTTCAACAGAGTCCCGCCGTTGAACCCGCCCGTTGCGTGGTGTTATGGCCCAGTTCGATCGGGTAGGCGTTCGATCGCATCGGCTAGATCGATCCGGCAGAACGACTGTCGAATCGGGGTCTCCTCGTCGACTGGTATTCGGAAAGCGGGTTGGTCATCGATCGCGTTGTGCATCTCACGATACCAACGGGCTGCGGGGTCCTGGGCGACCTCGATGATGCAGTCTGGATTCTCTACAGTTCCGTTCGGCGCGTACAGGTAGCAAGCGTCAACGCGACGGCGGGCACTGTTCAGCGTGACGTCCGCGATTTCGGGGTTCGTCGTCGTATTAGTCGGGACGAGGAGGACGTTCACAGCGCGATCGTTCACCGCTTGCAAAATTTGTTCTGGGTCCGGGGGGACAGCGACGTGTTTGTGCGCGGGCCAGATGTCGAACTCGAGGTAGTCGACTACGCCGGCACCGGCCTGGAAGGTGAAGTAGTCGGGATACTCATAGAAGTCTTCGGCCTGCTCTCGGAGCCGGTCGTAGAATGCGGTGACGCACGCGAGGACGAAGTTGCCGGCTCCCAGGCCGTCGCTTGGTTCTGCCATCACCACACCGAGCCGATCGGCCACCGTGATTGCCGGAAGGACAGCCGATCGATCGACTGGCTCTCCGTGTCGGTAGTAGGCGAACGCATCGTTCGTGAGTTCTCGCGCGGTATGCATCGGTTCTGACCCGGTTACCCAGCGTATTTCATACCCCTCGACAAAACTGTTTGGTCCCCTGTCCACGGGACAACGACGGGAATCGAATGTGCTTTCAGTCAGCCGTCAGCCCTGGTGCCGATTGGCGGCGTGGTTTTCTCGGACCGTGTCGTAATCGTAAGCGCCAGCGAAGTCGGTGGGTTGCTCGTTCCGCTTGCCGCTCCAGCCGTCGACGTCAATGCGGTATACAGAGGTGCGGTCGATAGACGAATCGGCGATCGGGTCGTAGTCCGCACCGGAAGCCATGTGGGGTGCGAACTTTGACATCAGTTGTTCGAGCGCGTCGCGTTTTGTTTCCTGGCCCTCGACGAGCGAGATGTCGCCGTAGACGACCACACTGTCGTACTCGACGTCGAAGTCTACTGGCATCTCCGCGGGGAGCACTCGACCCATCCGGCTCACGGTCAGGCAGGCCCGCGCGGTCTCGGCGTCCTCCACGAGGGTTCGCGTCTTCCCTGTGTACGCACCGTGAAGGAAAATCGCCTCCGCTGTGGAGTCGTAGACGAACAACTGGTTCACGAGGTACGGTTCCGCGTCGTCGACGAGACCGAGGACGCACATCGGTGCCTCCTCGAGGAACTCCCGGATCCAGTGGTCGTCCTCGACCGCCCGTGGTGAGTACCGGACATCTTCGGCACGATTGGTTGGCTCCTGATTGGTCACATCCGATTATCGGTCTGTCTGCATAAAATGCTTCCCCGGAGTCCAGTCGATCGGGACTTACGGTCCGGTGCTGCGTGCGTTCTCGGCGATGTACGGGAAGTCCCAGTCGGGGTCGGCATCGAAACGACCCTCGCGGAAGGGGTCTAGGGGGAATGGAGCCTCAGCTTCGGTGACACGGGCGCGAATGGCGCGTCCAATTGCGGGCCCGGCCATGATACCGAAGCCGTGGAGTCCGGTCGCGACGACGACCCCCTCTGGTGCGTCGACGGGACGGTCGATGATTGGCAAGTGATCGGGAGTTGCAGAATCACCGGTGGGGCAGGTGTCGTCGGCGACCAGGCCAGCGTCCTGCAGTTTCGGTAACCTGGATGGAACCGTGGTGGCGAGCAGACGCCGGAACCCCTCTGTGGTGGAAGAGCGACTGGTGCCCGGCGATGAGACGTAGTATGCGCCCCCACCGACGTGAAGTTCCCCATTGCGTTCGGGACGCCAGTACAGGCGGGAATCTTGGTCCCAGGCGATCGGGTAGTCTTCGACGTCCGCGCCGGTCTCGAGGTTGGCGGTCTGATAGCGGAACGGCCGAACTGGCATGTCGACGCCAGCGAGCTGGGGGGTGCGCCAGCCGGCCGCGACGACGACCTGCTCTGCGGTCACCGTCCCATCTTTGGTCTCGACGCCCTGAACCCGGCCGGAGTCTACGACGAGCCCGCTAACCTCGACACCAGTCTCCACGTCGGCACCCCGATCGAGGGCCTCCTCAGCCAGCGTCACCGCGTACGTGTAGGGGTCTACCCAGCCCGCCTCCTCCACGACCATTGCACCCGTGTGAGTGTCAAGATCGAAGACGCCGGGGTAGCGATCGGCAAGACCGGTGGCGTCGTATGCGGTGACGTCGAATCCCCGGGTACGGAAGCCGGCGGCCTCCTCCCGGAGACCGTCGATGCCGGGGTTGGTTCGGAGCTGTACGAACGGTCGTTCGTGGAAGGTGAACTCCCCGGTACCGTCGTACGCACGGAAGAAGTCAACCGAGTAGCGGGCCGCCTCGGGTTGGTCGTCCCAGTCGGCGACGACGGTGACCAGGCCCGAGGCGTGGCCCGTCGCGCCGGTCGCAATCTGGTCGGTCTCGAACACTGCGACGTCGTGGTCTGCGGCGAGTTCGCGTGCGGCGCTGACCCCAGCGAGTCCGCCACCCACCACGAGTACCTCATAGTCCATACGGCGGTGTTGTGGGGAGGCCGCCTCACTCTTTCGGTGCGGCGAAGGAAGCTGTCTCACGCTTTCGGTGCGGCGAAGGAAGCTGCCTCACGCTTTCGGTGCGGCGAAGGAGGCTACCTCGGTGTGCCAAGATTTATCGCACATGCCGCGCCTTCCTGATACATGGCCGCAGACGATGTCGCCCGTCGAATCGACGAGGCGGGCGTTGAGCAGGTGATCGTGGAGTTCCCGGACATGGACGGAATCTCTCGATCGAAGCGCCTCGATGCGGACTACTTCCTCGAGAAGTTCGACGAGGGGTTCTCGATGAACATGCTCCTGCTCGGCGTTTCGTCAGTGACTGACGTTCCCGAGGAGACGGGGGTTGGTGAATCGATCAACTTCGCCGACGGGACTGTCCACCCCGTCCCGGAGACCTTCCGGGTGGTGCCCTGGCGCGCCGACACCGCACGGGTACTCTGTGAGTACACGTTCAGAGGCGAACCGGCCGGCGCGTACACCCGGGGAATTCTCTCCGAGGTGCTCGAGGACATTCCCGACCTCGACATCGGCGTTGGCGCCGAACTGGAGTTCCACTTGCTTCATCGGACGGAAGCCGGTGGCGTGAAGCCACTGACCGAGGGCCGCCACGAGTGCGTGACGCGAGCGACAGGGGCCATGAACCAGGTCTACGATCGGCTGCGAGCGTGGTGCGACGCGATGGAGGTGCCGCTCCAGGTTCTGATGCACGAGTACGGGGCGGGCCAATTCGAGGTGCTCTTCGAGTACGCCGGCCCGATGAAAACCGCAGACCGGACGTTCACGTTCCGAGAACTGGTCAAACGCGCCGCCGACGAAGTCGACCTCACCGGCACCTTCATGGCGCTCCCCTTCACGGACGCCTCGGCGAATGGATTTCACCTCCACGTCTCCGCGTTCGACGGCGAGGACAATCAGTTCGCCGACGACGGCGACCTCTCCGACACCGGTCGGGCGTTCGTCGGCGGTCTCCTCGAACACGCCGACGCCCTCGTCGCCCTCGGCTGTCCGACCATCAACTCGTACAAACGGTTCACGCCCGGGAGTTTCTCACCGTATACGCGATCTTGGGGCTACAACAACCGGACGGCGGCGATTCGAGTACCCGAATCCGACCCGCTTCGACTCGAGAATCGACTCGCGTCTGCCGACGCGAACCCGTATCTCGTTATCACCGCAACACTCGCCGCTGGATTCCACGGCGTTCGCGAAGACATCGACCCGGGTGAACCCATCGACGGTGATGCGGCGGGCCAACGGCCACCTCTGGAGACGTCACAGGAGGTCGCCCTCCGAGCCCTCGAAGCAGATGAGGTACTCCGAGACGCCCTGGGCGAGGAGTTCATCCAGGCGTTCACGGCGGTCAAGCGGGAGGAACGCGCCCAGTTCAACGACCACGTTACCGATTGGGAACACCGATACCTCGGGGTGCTTTGAGATGACGGCGAACGACGCGGAAATCGTCATCGTCGGTGGCGGTGTCATCGGGTGTGCGGCTGCCCGCTGGCTGGCGTCGGATCACGACGTTGTCCTACTAGAGGCCGACCAACTCGCGGGCGACGCGTCCGGCAAGGCCTCTGGGATGGTGACAAATAACGCGTCCTTCCGTGCGCACCCAGCGTTCGCGCGAACGGCGACTGACTTCTTCTCGACCTTCGACGGCACGGGGTCGTTCACGTTCACCGAGCGCGAGAGCGTCGGCCTCGTCCCCGAGGGCGACGCCGACTGGGCGCGTCAGGAAGCGGCGCGGATGCGTCGCGCCGAGTTCGACGTCGACTTCGTCGACGCCGACGGCCTCGAAAACCGCTATCCTGGCGTCTTCGGCCTCGCGGGGTACGACGGTGGGCTGATATACGGCGACACCGGCTGGCTCGATCCGTACACGTACACGGTCACGCTCGCGGAGGACGCTGCGAATCGCGGAGCACGGATACGGACTGGAGTCGAGGTCACCGAACTGCTCGTTGAGAATGGAACGCTGGTGGGGTTGCGGTCGACGGAAGGCGAGTTTCGGACGGACACGGTCGTGGTAGCGGCCGGCTGGCGGTCCCGGGATCTGTGCCTCCCGCACGTCGAACTCCCGTTGCGACCCTTTCGGTGGCAGGCGGCGACGCTCGAGCCGGGCAGAGAGATCCCCGACTGGTACCCGATGGGCTGGGACCCGACACTCCATCGGTACTGGCGACCCGAACACAACGGTGCCGTCCACGTCGGAGGTGGTGAGGCCGTCGTCGAGACGCCGGGCAGCCGCCGATCGACGGTCCCCGAGTCGTTTACGTTGCGGCTCGCCGAACAGCTGCCCGACCGACTCACCCACCTGGAGCGTGCACGGTTCGTCAGCGGTGACACCTGCCCAACCGGCGATGCGACCACTCCCGACACCTACCCCATTATCGATGCGCCTCCAGACGGACCGGCGGGGCTCGTCATCGCGGCGGGATTTCACATCGGCGGCGTCATGGCTTCCCCGGCAGTGGCGGCGGCGGTTCGTTCACTCGCCACTGGCGACGATTCGACATTTCCGCTCGCTCCCTTCCGACTCTCTCGATTCGACAGCCGGGACGTTGACTTCCCGTTCGTAAGCCACATGGCGGAGTCCCAGCACACCGAGGCGCGCATCAGGGACGATACCTGATACAGCCGGCAGCGTCCGCACCGACGACTCCGACGTCGCCATCGCGCATTGCTCACCGTCGACGACCGGCAGTTTTCCGGTTCGCCCCTGATCCGATCGTGACGGCGAGACACATTTATTTGGATGTTGGTTGATGGCTACGTAATGACGAACCCGGATTCCGGACGCCTGGTGCAATCGACGCGGCGGTCGCTTCAGGTCCTGGAATTCATCGAAGCGCGCGGAAGCGCCCGCCTGACAGACGTAGCGATCGAACTCGAAATCGGGTACAGCACGGCGCACAACCACCTCGCGACCCTCCAGCACGAGGGGCTTTTGGTCGAGGAGGGCGGCGTCTACAAACTCGGCATGAAGCTTCTCAAGTACGGGTCTTCTGCGAGCCGTAACATCCCCCATATTCAGATCATCCGCCGGCACATCACGGAACTCGCCGATCGGCTCGAACTCGAACTCGAATTCCTCGTCGAGGAACGCGGACGTGTCGTCTCCATCATCGACACGGGCCATACGCTCACGAAGTACTCGACAGCCGACTCGAATCTCGACATCGGTAACTTCTACCCGATGACCTGTACGGCGTCTGGGAAAGCTATTCTCGCCGAAATGACGGACGAACGCGTCGACGAGGTGCTCGATACCTGGGGGCTCCCCGCGGCGACACCACACTCCATCACGGATCGGGAGACGCTGTACGCGGAACTCGAACAGATCCGCGAACAGGGATACTCACGCGCGGATCAGGAAATCCTCGAAGGGTTCGACAACATCGGAGTGGCGATCAGAGATCCGACGGATGCGATTATCGGAGCGGTCACCGTCGGCTGGCCGACCTACCATTTCGAGGATGAAATCCCGCAACACGTCCTCAACGCGCTCCTCGAGATGAAAGCGCACATCCGATCTGAAATCGAAGCGACGCAGTCCTGATTCGACTGGCGTAACAGCTAAGCCGTCGCTGTACTATGATTCCGTAATGACCGGGACGCCAGCAGAAGCTATCGTAATCGGTGGCGGCATCGTCGGCGCGAACTGCGCACTTCAGCTCGCCCGCAAGGGGGTCGACGAGGTCGTACTCCTGGAAGCTGACAGCCCGGCGAGCAAGGCCAGCGGGTTGGCCGCCGGGCATTTAACCATCTACCGACACGAACGGTTCGGTGACGAAGCCTCCCGGTTCGGGAGGAACCTCTACGAGTCGTACGAGCAGTCCGTCGACGAGCTATCCCTCCACCGTGATGATGCGTACTCGATAGCCTACAGCGAGGAGGGGGCCGACTATCTGAAGACCGACCACGCTTCGTCGACGATCGACTCGACGTTCCTTACTCCGGAAGCGTTCGGGGAACGCGAACCCGACTTCGCGACAGACGATGTTACGGGAGCCGTCCACTATCCGGAGGCCGTCTTCACGGACCCAAAGCAGTTGACACTCGCAGCCCACGCCGTCGCGCAGGACGAGGGCGTGAGGCTCAACCAGGCGACGGTACAGGGGTTCAACGAGACTGCCAGGAACTGGAGCGTCGTGACCGACGCGGGTACGTACGAAGCGCCCGTGATCGTGGTGGCGGCGGGCGTCTGGACGAAATCTCTGCTCCAAACGGCAGGAGCCGACGTTGCACTCCGCCCACGAACGAGCCAGATTGCGATTCTGGATCCGCCAGCACCACTGGATCTCCCCATCTTCGGTGCCCCCGACTTCAGCGTCTACGGTCGGACGCGAACAGACGGCCGGATCCTCTTTGGGGGTGGGACGAACACACCTATCGACGACATCGACTCGTTCCGGAACCGTTCGAACGTGACGTTCCTCCGACAGCTCGGTGAGCGCGCGCCCCAACTTATCCCTGCGCTGGAGAAAGCAACGCTGCACGATGACTGGGCAGGGCGTGTGTCAGCTACCCCGGATCGTTATCCCTACATCGGGGAGACGTCGATCGAGGGGCTCTACGTCTGTGGCGGGTTCAACGGAGAGGGAATCTCCAACAGTCCCTTCGGCGCACGTCTCCTGGCCGAACTCGTCGTCGGCGAGGAACCCATCGTCGACCCCTCACCGTTCGACCCGACGCGGTTCGACGGTGAGGAGACGTTCGAGATTAGTGACGCGGTCGAGTGGTGGGCCGATCGATGACGGCAGTGTAAGACGTTCGGCGTACTTACGAGTCGCTAGCACCGCCACGTCGTCGAATGCCCCGATGAGCTGAACGGCCACCTCGATCGCGTAGTCGTCCCATTCGTTCAATTCGTACTCCAGGTACCGTTCGGGAATCGACCCATCTACGGCCCTGGGTGAAGGGTACCACCGCGGTTCGATCGAGTCTGGCGCAGTCTGCGTTACCGGTTTGCTCGTGAGGACTGCGACGTCCCGATGTCGGCGGGGGATTCGTTGATGAATGTCCAGTCCCAGCCGTGTGGCCAGTCTTCAAACCGATCGAGCGTATAGGTGTCCATGGGGAACGGCGCGTCCTCACCCGTGACGAGAGATCGGACGGCGGCGCCCGTGACGGGCGAGCCCATGATGCCGAAGCCGTGCATGCCCGTGGAGATAATCAGGCCGTCAGGGCAGGCCTCGGGTGAATCGTGGATCGGGGCTTCGTCCGGCGTGGCAGTATCTCCAATGTGGCAGGTGTCTTCACTGGAGATTCGGGCGTCAGCGACGTCTTGTACACGATCCCCAATGCTACGGGCAACGTGGTGGCGGAAGCCCTCCGTTGTCGTGGTTCGGACGGTGCCCGGTTCGTCAACGAAATAGGTGCCACCACCGACGTGGAGATCGCCGTTGTGTTCGGGCCGCCAGTAGAGGCCGCTGTCGATGTCCCAGGCGACGGGGAAGTGCTCCGGGAAGTCGCGTTCGACTTCGAGATTGACCCACTGGTAGCGGAACGGACGAATGGGGAGGTCGACCCACTCGGAGACGAACTCCTTCGTAGCCCACGCCATCGCAAGGACAATGTGGTCGGCGGCGTAGTGGCCGTCGGTGGTGTTGACACCCGTGACAGCGCCATTCTCGGTCGAGACACCAGTCACCTCCACACCGGTCTCGAAATCGGCGCCGGCGGCCTCGGCGTCGTCCTTGTACGTCATCGTAAGCGTGTAGGGGTCGACCCACCCGCCCTGTTCGACTTCGACTGCGCCGACGAACTGATCGAGTTCGAAGACCCCAGGGTACCGGTCCGCAAGGACATCGGTGTCCTCGATGTACTCCATCTCGAAGAACTCCCGAATGCGATCGGCCTCCGAGCGTGCGAGGTCTTCGGTTCCGTCCGGGATGAGGCGGACGTTCCGTCGCTGAGTGAAGTCGAAATCGCCTGTGCCGTCGTACGTCTCGAAGAAGTCGGCCGCGTATTTTGCGGCCTCGAGGTGGCCGATGTAGTCGTGGGCGACCGAGATGAGTCCGGACGCTTTCGCGGTTGTCGCGCCCGCGATCTGATCTTTCTCGAGGACGACCACGTCGTGGTCCTCGGCGAGGAATTTTGCCGCGACGCAGCCGTTGATACCAGCGCCGACGATCGCGACGTCGTAGCGTTCGCTTGCCATACACAC
>JBNJFV010000053.1:2026-15504 GCA_051747145.1 Halobacteriota archaeon | reverse complement strand
AGCGTATGAAGCACCTGCTGAACGTCCGTGTCTGAATCCTGCTCCTCAGTGTCCGGGTGGTAGCCCGGAACCAGATACGTGGCGAGGTCTCGCCGGGTCAACGAGTGAGGAGCCCGCTCGTAGAGGGCCCCGAGGAGTTGGCGGCGGTCACTGCTCGCCAGACAGTCGAAGAGGGCGTTCAGCGCCCATTCTTCGTTACTGCCGGTGTCGGTTGTTTGGCTCATAGTTGTAGGTGCCCTGGGGGTGGTGTGTACTCGCAGGAAGAATCCAGTCCCAGATAAGGGCGTTCTAGAACTGATTAGGGCGAAGTCACTCCGATGGGCGTCGAAATTCCGTACCGAATAGTGCCTAATAGTTGCCCTGTAGTTGCGAGAGGAGGACGACTTTTTTCAGTTGCGTCGAGTCGGGTAATTTCCATCGACGGAGATTAATAGCGGACGACCGGGGTATAGTATAATGGCCTCGGGGACACTGACTGACCGCCTCCGCGAAACACTCGCTCTCTTCGCGAGAAAAGGAGATCCGCTGACAACGACCGAGGTGGCGAACTCGCTCGATGTCGGCCGCCGGAGCACCTACGAGCGACTAGAGAAGCTCGTCGAACACGACCGCCTCAAGACGAAGAAAGTCGGCGCGAATGCGCGGGTCTGGTGGCGACCTTCGACGAAACCCAGTGGGCAGACGCCGGACTGGTCGGCTGCCGCAGACTCACTCGTCGATGACGTTCTCAATGACGTGGCGGTGGGAATCTTCGTCCTCGACGAGAATTTCGAGGTCGCCTGGATCAACGAGGCGACAGAACGGTACTTCGGACTCGACCGCGACGCGGTCCTCGGGCAAAATAAGCGCGCCCTCGTCGATGAACGGATCGCGCCAAGAATCGAGGAGTCAAACGCGTTCGGGGAGACTGTCCTGGCGACCTACGACGACAACACGTACACCGAGCGATTCGAGTGTCACGTGACTGCGGATGACGGGCGCGAGGCGCGCTGGCTCGAACACCGCAGCAAGCCCATCGAAGCCGGCGCGTACGCAGGCGGGCGAGTCGAACTCTACTACGACATCACCGACCAGAAGCACTCGGAGCAGGCCCGACAGAGAGACCGCAAACAGTTCGAGTCGATGGTCGAGGCCGTCGAAGAACATGCCATCTTCATGCTCGATCCCGACGGGTACATCCAGACGTGGAACCCCGGTGCTGAACAAATCAAGGGATACAGCACCGAGGAAATCCTCGGTGAGCACTTCTCGACGTTCTACACCGACGGGGCCCGCGAAAACGGGGCACCCGCACAGAATCTCGAAGCCGCGGCTGTTGATGGCTCGGTTCGGGACGAGGGCTGGCGCGTTCGGAAAGACGGGTCGAAGTTCTGGGCGAGCGTCACGATCACTTCCATCCGCGACGATGAAGGCGATCTCCAGGGCTACGTCAAAGTGACCCGTGACATGACTGACCGCCGAGAGCGCGAGCAACAGCTCCGGGAGGAGACGGCGTTCACCGAGAGCATCCTCGACAACCAGCGGGACTTGGTCTACGCGGTCGATAATAGCGGGACGTTCCTCCGGTGGAACGACCGATTCCAGGAGGTGACTGGGTACGCCAACGCGGAGATCGAGACCATGCATCCCGTGGACTTCATCGCCGACGAGGCGACTGACGAAGCAACGGCTACCATCGAACGAGTGTTCGAGCAGGGTGACAATGTGACAGTCGAATTCCCGCTCGAAACCGCCAACGGTGAGACGATCCCCTACGAGTTCGTCGGCGGGCCCCTCACGGACGAGAACGGTGATATCGTTGGACTCACTGGTGTTGGTCGGGATATCAGCGACCGGAAGGCCGTGGAACGGCGGCTTGAGCGCCAACGTGACGAACTGGCGGCCGAACTCGACGACGTGTTCGACCGCATCGACGATGCGGTTCACGGGCTGGACGAGAATTGGCGAATCACCTACCTGAACGACCGCGCCGAAGAGCTTCTCGGGAAGACCGAGGCGGAACTAGTCGGCAAGAACGTCTGGGATGTGTTCCCGGAGGCACTCGAGCGTTCGTACCGGGAGGAGTACGAACGGGCGATGGAGACCCAGGAGCCGGTCACCTTTGAAGAGTACTCCGACGTGATCGAGGCCTGGGTGGAGGTCAGGGCCTTCCCCTCTGAGACCGGTCTGTCGATATACTTCCGGGACGTTACCGAGCGCAAGAGACGCGAACGTGAGTTAGAACAATACGAGCGCATCATCGAGACAGTTGATGATGGAATCTACGTCCTCGATAGCGGCCATCGGTTCAGGCTGGTGAACAACGGTTTCGCGTCGATGACGGGCTATGACCGCGACGAACTCATCGACTCTCGCGCGGAAATCGTGTTCAGAGACGAGTTCGTCGATATCGTAACTGAGAAACAGTCTCAACTCGAATCAGGTCAACTGGATATCGCGGTCATGGAAGAGGAACTGAACCGCGCCGACGGGACTTCGTTCATCGCGGAGAGTCGATTCGATCTATTTGAGTTGGAAGACGGCGAAACGGGTCGTGTTGGGGTCGTGCGCGACATTAGCGACCGTGTCGAGCGCGAGCGCGTACTCGAAGAGTCGCGGCGTCGCTATCGAACGCTCGTCGAGCACTTCCCGAACGGGGCCGTCACTCTCGTAGACGGGGACCTTCGATACCGGACCGTCGGCGGCACACCGCCCGACGCGGCGAACACGACGATTGACGAGCTAGAGGGAAGTTCAGTTCGTGAAGGTCTGCCGTCGGAGCTCGCCGACCTCCTCGTCCCACGGTACGAGGCCGCGCTGGACGGTGACGCCAGTACGTTCGAGGAGGAAGTCGGCGAGCGAAGCTACGAGTTCCGTGTCGTGCCAGTCCGCGACGACGACGGTGATGTCTTCACCGCGATGGGCATGTCACAGGACATAACGGAGCGCAAGCGATACGAAGAGCGACTTCGAGCGCTCTATACTTCCTCGCGCGAATTACTCCAGGCCGACACTGCGTCAGTCGTCAGCGACGTCCTCGTCGACACGGCAGGAGATGTACTCGATATCCCTGGTCTCGTGGTCTACCGCTACGACGACGAACAAAACCGCCTCGTTCCCGAAATCCAGTCCACCGAGGCGGAGTTCATGCGCGAGGAATTCCCTGTAATCTCCCCCGACGACAACTCTCTTACGGGCCGCGTGTTCGGTCGCGGTGACACCCAGTACTACGAGAACGTCCTCGATTCGCCACACTTGCAGGTGTCTCCGGACGCGACCGAGATGCGTGCTGGGCTGTTTGTCCCGCTGGACAACGAACGAATCCTCGTCGCCGGGTCACGCGACGTTGACGGGTTCGATGCGAGCACCCGCCAGTTGGTGGAGTTGCTGTCGACCAACGCCACGGCCGCATACCAACGCGTCGCCCGCGAACAGGAACTGGTTCGCCAACGCGCGCAATTCGTCGCGCTGAATGGCCTCAACGAGGTCGTCAGCGAGATCACGACCGCCGTTATCGACCAGTCTACACGCGAGGAGATCGAAGCGACTGTCTGTGAATACTTCGCCGCCTCCGAGTCCTACGAGTTCGCGTGGATCTGCGAAGTCGATTCCGCGACGGGGTCTGTTGTGCCGCGAATAGAGGCCGGCGTCGAAGGGTATGTCGAAGAGATCCCGCTCTCGATAGATCCGGACGACCCGGCGGGGAGAGGACCGACCGGAGAAGCCATCCGGACCCACGAGACACAGGTGGCGAACGCGTTCGCGGACGCCGACTTCGAACCGTGGCGCGAGTACGCTACGCGGTACGGCTACCAGTCGTCCGCCGCCATCCCCATTGTTCACGATGGGACTCTCTACGGTGTGTTGGGCGTCTACGCGGACCGACCGAAGGCGTTCGACGGCCAGGAGGCAGACGTTATCAACCAACTCGGGCAGATCGTCGGCCACGCCATTGCTGCTGCCGAGCGCAAGCAGGCACTGATGAGTGACGAACTCACCGAACTTGAATTCAGGATTCAGGACGTATTCGCGGCCCTGGATGCCCCGGTCGAGACACAGGGGACGATCACACTCGACCACGCCGTCCCCGTGGGGGACGGAGAGTTTCTCGTCTACGGGACGTCGACGCCGGAGGACATGGAAACGGTGACGGGACTCGTCGAAGCCATTCCCCACTGGGAGTCTGTCACTGTCCGCTCAGAGGGCGACCCTACGAGCTTTGAGCTTCGGTTGTCCGACTCGCCAGTGCTCTCGGTCGTCGCGTCCCACGGTGGCTACGTCGATAGTGCGGTCATCGTGGACAGCGATTACCAGATGACGGTTCATCTCGCACCGAGCGTGGACGTTCGCCAAGTCATCGACGCGGTCGATGCGGCCTACCCGCAGGCCGAGATGCTCCGTCGCCAGCAGATTAGTAGAGAACCCGACGACGCTCAGCGCCTGCAGCGTCGCCTCGTAGCAGACCTCACTGATCGTCAACGGACCGCGCTGGAGGCTGCCTACCACGCGGGCTTTTTCGAGTGGCCCCGCGACACCTCTGGTGAGGAGGTCGCAGATTCAATGGGTGTCGCCCCGCCCACGTTCCACCAGCACCTCCGGAAGGCCGAACGGAAAGTTTTCGATTCGGTGTTTTCGACCACGGCAAAGGTATCTGGGTAATTGGTGCGGTTGGATTGCCAAATCGATACGTATTGAAGAACTCACTAACTCGCTGGGTCATATCAGGCAGCGCTCACAGTAATCCGACCATCGCTCTCTAACTGGAGTATTGAAACGGTCCCGTCAATACCAATGCTAATGTCGTGGAGTAGTAGCGTCTAATCTCTCTCAAGTCTCTGTTTTCAATATCCGGTTCTATCAACAGCTGCGGGCTTCAACAAAGCTTGTCAGTTCGAATTGTCTTCGTTGACTCGGTGTCGTTGAACTCCGTCCCGCAGAGGTGGTTTATATTATCTCTAGGTTATTCTAATAGCATATCTAAAATGTACGCCCGGAACACTAACGGCCGACATCATCCCGGGGCGGCATGCCGCGTCAGTCGGGAAACCCTCGTGCCGGGCGATCGCGTGTGCGGTGCGACGGACCGGTATCGCGTGTCTGGGTTCTCCGTGCAGTCATCGCTCCCGTGCGGGAGTACTCGGCCGGGGACTGAGACACGCAGGTAGTCGTACCCGATCGGGCCGTATACACTTTCCGACGGACGAGGCGTACCGATCGCCCCCACCACGAGCCGATTCTTCCCGATCGATCGGCGGAATACGCTCGAATCCGAACCCACTTATCCCGTGATACCCATCCACAAGCAATGACAGTACGAGTTGGCATTCTCGGCGCAACGGGTGCGGTAGGACAGCGGTTCATCCAGCTGCTCGAAGACCATCCGACCTTCGAGATCGCCGCACTGACTGCGAGCGATTCGAGCGCGGGCAAGTCGTACCGAGAGGCCGCAAAGTGGCGCGTCAACACGCCGATTCCGGACGACATCGCGGACATCGAGGTCGGTCGAACCGACCCAGCCGACGTCCCAGACGACGTCGATCTCCTCTTTTCGTCGCTTCCGTCGGGGGCGGCGGCGGCCGTCGAGCCGAAGTTCCTCGAGGAGGGCTACGTGATCTCCTCGAACTCCTCGAACGATCGGATGGCCGAAGACGTCCCGCTTACGATCCCCGAGATAAACGCCGATCACCTCGGGCTCATTGACGTACAGCGTGACAACCGGGGCTGGGACGGTGCGCTCATCAAGAACCCGAACTGCTCGACGATCACCATGGTCCCGACGCTCGCGGCGCTCGATCAATTCGGCCTCGAGCGCGTGCACGTGACGACCTTACAGGCCATCTCGGGAGCGGGGTACTCCGGCGTCACGTCGATGGAGATCATCGACAACGCCATCCCGCACATCAGCGGCGAGGAACCGAAGATGGAGTCCGAATCCCGCAAACTGCTCGGCTCGTTCGACGGTGCGGAGATCGCGATGCACGACGCGCAAGTCAACGCCTCGTGCAATCGAATCCCCACGATAGACGGTCACCTCGAGAGCGTCTTCGTGGATCTCGACGAGGACGTGTCACCGACTGACGCACGCGAAGCGCTCACGGCCTATTCGGGGTCGGACCTGCCGAGTTCGCCCGACCAGCTCATCCACGTCTTCGGCGAGGACGACCCCGATCGACCGCAGCCACGGCTCGATCGCGATCGCGGAAACGGCATGCAGATATCCGCCGGCGGCTTCACGCGGACCGACGGAGGAATGAAGTACAACTGCCTCGCGCACAACACGATTCGCGGCGCGGCGGGTGCGAGTGTACTCAACGGCGAACTGCTCCTCGAGGAAGGTTGGATCTGACAGACGGGACGTTCGGTCTCGGGGGTCGATCGGCTCACAGGACGAAAATGTACGCTCCAAGCAGCGTCGCGATCGCGATACAGATGACGAACATAATCACCACTGCGACCGTCGAAAGCGTTCCCCTGTCGTCGTCTGCGACCGTCTGTGCCATCCGTGTTACCACCAGTGTCTCGCGTCTACTCGCCGATACCACATAATATCCCACGCTGTCGTATCAATCAGCCGGTTCCATAGCGCGAACGGTCACGTGCGCGGAGCCATCGATCGCCGACAGTGCGGACACGTCGTCGATCGTCGCAACCACGTTCACCGGGGAGGCCGCACGCGGTTCGGCTCCGTGACTGGCCGGGGTTTGCCCCCAGAACAGACACAGCGCCGAGCCGGGCGGCCAGTAGGCGATCGCCCCTACCGGGACCTCCGCACGGGCGTTCTCTGCGGGGACGTCGATCGGGACTTCGAAGTACAGCTCCTTGCCCCATCTGGTCGCCGCACCCGACAGTGGAAGAGACGATTCGATCGCCGCTTTCGTTTCCGGTGCGGTATCCACCCAGGTTGCGCGGAGGTCGATGTCGTCGACGAGCACGCGAAGGTCGGCCTTCGAAGTGGACATTTCGTTCGAGAAGATTCGGTGTGTAGATATAGTGGTGTCGACGGCGTCATCAGATCAACGCGAATCGGCTTTCCAACGGCTGGCAGCACGGAACCGATCGAAGAGAGAACCGACGGACGGGGACAGTTCGATCGCCACGATTTTCGCGGTGCCGCCAAAATACAAGTATATGAAACACGCGCGGATCGAAACCGCAGACGGAATCCAGGTTGGGGAAGTCGTTGACGGAGCGGTCGTTACGGAGGCCGAACGGTACGAAATCGGGGCGGACGGATCGCTCGTGGCACCGTGCGAGCCGACCGCACTCTACTGTGTCGGCCGCAATTACGCCGCGACGCTCGATCAGATGGAGTACGAACGGCCCGAGGAGCCGGATTTCTTCATCAAACCGCCAGTCTCGGTCGCCGCCGCCGGTGAGACGATCCCGTACCCATCGTTCACCGAGGAGTTGACCTACGCCGGGGAACTCGTCGCCGTCATCGGCGAGCGGTGCCATCGGGTCGCACCCGAGGACGTACCGAGCGTCGTTCGGGGATACACGATCATGAACGACCTCGACGCGCTCGATCAGGGCGGGAGAACCGCGCGGAAGGCGTTCGACGGGTCGGGTCCGCTGGGACCGTGGATCGAAACCGACGTCGATCCGACGTCGATCGACATGTACACCGACATCAACGGCGAGCGAAGACAGGAGGCCAACACCGAACGCATGCTCTTCGATCCGTTCGAGATCGTCTCGTTCTTATCGGAGCGGTTCACCTTCGAGCCGGGCGATGTGATCGCCTTCGGCAGTCCGGCGAACCCCGGCACCGTCGCCCCAGGCGATACGATCGAGATCACCTACGAAGGCGTCGGAACCTTGCGGAACGCGATCGGCGAACCGAACGGCGAATCGATCGACTGGCAGCGATAACGCGTACTGTCCCGGGCGTGTCGGATGCGACACGCTCGTGGCGGCTGTGACCAGATCGTGGCTGATTGGCCCCGATCGACTTCACACGACGCGGTTTTTCAGGTCCGTGCCGCGTTCGAGGGCCTCGACGTTCGAAGCGAGGATGTCGCTCACCCGCTCGTAGTATTTCGGCGTGTGGCCGGCGTTGTGCGGGGTGATAACTACGTTTCCGAAATCCCAGAGCGGATGCTCCGGCGGGAGCGGTTCCGGATCGGTGACGTCCAACACCGCGCCGGCGATCTTGTTCGATCGAAGCGCCGAAAGCAGGTCGTCGGTATCGACGACCGGCCCGCGCGCGATGTTGATCACCGTCGCGTGGGACGGCATCGTGAGGAACGCGTCGGCGTCGATCAACCCCGCCGTTTCGTCGGTGAGCGGACAGGCGAGCACGAGGTAGTCGGTGTCCGAAAGGGCGTCGTGAAGCTCGTCGAACCCATACACCTCGTCGGTCGGGCCACCTTTTTCGGGACTGTATCGGACGCCGACCGTTTCGACGCCGAACGGCTCCAGCCGATCGACGATCGCCGTGCCGATCGCACCGAGGCCGACAATCGTCACCGTGCTTCCCCGCAGTTCGGTCGTCTGGAACGATCGCCACTCGTTGCGTTCCTGCTGTCGCATCGCTCTGGGGAACCGCCGAGCCGTCATCACCATCGCCCCGATCACGTACTCGGCGATGTTCGGACCGTGGACGCCCGAGGCGTTCGTGACGGCGATCTCCCGCGCCTTGAAGGCTGCAAGAGGGAGATGACTCGTCCCGGCGTAAATACACGCGAAGAGTTCGAGCCGCTCGGCCCGATCGAGATCCGCCTCGGATATCGAGACGCCGGTCACGATCGGCGCGGACTCCAGCAGCGCTTGCTCCTCGTCGGGCGTTCGTGCGATCGCCACCTCTCGGTTCGGGAGTCGGTCACGGAGCGCCTGTGCGTAATCGTCGAGCGATAAGCCGTGGATCTTCTGTCGCAAGATCGCAATGTCCGGGTCGGTCATATCGACACCATCGAGGGCCCCCCGCAAGAATCCATCCTTCCCGGAAGCCACGCACGCGTTCGGCGCTGTCCGGCACGCGTTCGGCGGGGCCGCGGTGGCGTCCGATCGCCGAGGGTCGGAGCGTTTAATAGCGAAAGACGGGACCGTTGCGGGTATGGAACGCATAGACGTGGCGATCGTCGGCGGCGGTCCGGCCGGGACGTCGGCAGGGCACGCCGCAGCCTCCGCAGGTGCCGACGTCGTCGTGTTCGAACGGGGCGTCCCGCGAGCCGATCGCGACGGACTCGGCCCCGATTCGACCGACGCCGCAGGGATCTTAGATTACTGGGTCGACATCATGGGGATCCATCCCGACGAGTTCGACGACGGGATCGTCCTCCAGATGCTGGCTAGCGCCGAATTTATCGGTCCAAACGAGTCGGTGTCGATCGACAGTACGGGGATCGACGCTTCGTACGACCACTTTGGCTATACGTTCTACCGCTCGAAGTTCGACGATTGGATGCGCAAAAGGGCGGAGGAGGCGGGCGCGGACTACCGCATCAAGGCCCCCGTGAAAGCCGTCGAGACCGATCTCGACGCCGCGGGAACCGACCCTCGACATGTCCTCACCGTCGGCTCCGGCGAGACGGTGGGCGCGGAGTTTCTGATACTCGCAGACGGCCCCCAGCGGACAGTCACCAATCGCGTGCTCGATGCGTACCTGCCCGACGGGGCGAAGGCGTCCGATCGGCTCGCGTCGCCGACGGCCAACCACATCGCCTATCAGGAGTATCGACGATTCCCCCCGGACGTCTTCGAGGAGGTGCGAAACTCGATCGCGTTCTGGTGGGGCGTGATTCCGGGACACACCGCCTATCCGTGGATATTCCCAAACGACGAGCCGATCTGTCGAGTCGGGTTGACCATGCCGATCGGGTTGGACATCGACGAGATCGACGAACGCGACGAATACGAACTGCTTCGGCCGGACGACGACCGAATTCCGACCGGCAGCGAGTACATCCGACGACTTCTGGAGTGGCAGTACGGTGACGAGTACGACGTCGAAACGGCGTTTCCGATCGTGACCGATCGCGGCAAACGCAAGGGCACGGAAACGTACGCGATCTCCTCGACACACCCGATCGACTCGCCGGTCGAAGCGGGGATCGCCGTCACCGGCGGCGCGATGGGGGCGACGTCGGCGTTTCACGAAGGCGGCGATCACGTGGCCGTTCGAACGGGCGCGATCGCCGGCGAACTCACAGCCGCTGGCGATCTCTCGACGTACAACGACGAGTGGAAGGCCGCGATAGGCGACGAAATCCTTCGGAACGTCACGTTCGCCGAGTTGGTCCGCGGGTACGGCCCGGCCGATTGGGATCGAGTCTTCAAGACGACGCGGGACATGCTCGCCGACGGCGGTCTCGGGACGTTCGACAGGAAGTTCACGGCGGGAGTCCGCGGCATGAAGATACTATACAAGTACAAACGACAGAAGCGTCGGTTCAAAAAGAACGGGTTCGTGCAGGTGACCGAAGACGAGTACCGGTACTGACGATCGCGTCGACACCTCGACGCGAGCGGGGAATCGACCGAACTCGACACGACGGAACTCGGCGGTATCGCCAGTACGTCGATGGTTGCGTGAACTCCCAACGCACTCGATTCGCAGCGTCGCCTCTCACCAGTCAGTTTGGTAGTCGTAGAATAGAGCTGTCACGCCGTTTGTGCGCTCTTCTTTCGGGTAATGTACCCTGCGACGCGGTTTCGGACGCCCTTGGATTCGATCGTCGTCAGCTGCGTTACGTTCTGTTTGTTCGTCTCGAAGTCCGTGTTGAACGCCTGCGGATACCGTTCTAACAACACCGTCGCGAGCTGTTTGATGTACTTGGGTTTGATGGCCATACGGCTACGTTCCGCCGTCGCGCACAAAAACGATTCGTTCCGTCCGTCCTCCAAAAGTACTCCGTCACCTGTGTGTCGACTGGTGTCGCAGTCCGGCGTTTCGACGGGGGACGTCATCCATCGCGTCACCCGATTGTATCACTCCGATCGGTGATCCCGACACGATCGCCACTCGGACACCTCGCACAACCGTTCGAACGCCTCCCGTTCGACGGGGCCGCCGCACGTCTCGACGGTCTGCTCGAAGTACTCGAGTCGATCCAGAAGCGTCGCGGTTTCGAACGCCGGCACCGACAGTCGCGAGGCAGCCACCGTCGCGTCGATGACCGCGTTGAAGCCGCGGTTGATCGTCGGCACCGCCGTTCGGCGGACGGTCGCCGTTCCGTCGACGGGCGTGAGTGCCCACCGTACCCACTCTGTGTCGTTATCCGTCCCTCGATCGAGTTCAGACACGGATACCTCGACCCAGCCAGCCGCGTTCGGCAACACCGGCTCTGGCTCCTCGCGGATCGTCATCGCCGCGTCGACGAACTCACGCGGATCGACCGTGAACTGCACGACGCCGCCACCGCGTCGCCGAAAGTTTCGTCGCGTCCGGGTGTTTCCCCAGGTCGTCGCGGTCACGGGTTGATCGGCGGCGGTGGGCGCACGCAGTCCCAGCGCCGCCACGTTCCACAGGTCGTTCGGTCCGAGCGTGGCGACGATCGATTCGGTGACCCCACGGAGAGTAACGGGCCACTCGGCGTCGGTCCAGTCGTTCGGTCGGGTCACACGTTCACCCCTCGTTCGAGCGCGACGAACAGCCCGGCCGCAGTGACGTCGGCAGTCGTCCCCGGGTTTATCTCGGCCGCAACGAACTCGGCGGCCAACTGTTCTGCGGCAGCAAGATCGCGTCCGACGGTTCGGGCGCGATCGCGAACGTACTCGGCGGTCTCGCGGTCGTGTTTGATGGCGACGAGCGTGTCCACCTCCTCGGCGAGCAGCTCGAGGAACGCCCGCGCCGTCCGGTCGAGAATCGATCCCTCGTCTGTCAGTATCCTCTCGGCCGTTCGGAAGGTTCGAGGGAAGCCCTCCAGCCACTCGCGAGCGTTGCCGTCCGCAGGTCTGTCACCGGCCGGCTCTGCGGACAGTTCCATCACGTCGAACAGCGTCAGTTCGCGTTCTGTGAGCGTCTCTGCGGCCGCGGCACCTCTGCGGACGTCCAGCGCCTGCGCGTCGGTCGGCGGATCGCCGACCGCGACGTCGACGTGTTCGAACGCCCGATAAAAGCCGATCGCGTCGTCGACGGTCGTCTCCCGGACGATCGCTGCAGCACCGTCGGGATCGAGCGCGTTTCGTGCGGACGCGGCGACGAGCGGGACCAACAGCAACAGGCTTCCGAACTGCGTGTTGCCGCCCCGCTGGTCGCTCATTCCGGCGACCGAACGTTCGAACGCCGTGCCGATCGGCTCGCCGGCCTGTGCCATCCGGAGCCCCGGGCCCGACCGGACGGCACCGGCCAGAAAGTGTTCGAACCGAAGCCCCTCGAGATCCCGGCGGCGATCGACGTTTCCGGGCTTCGGTGTGCCGGCTACTTCGAGCAGCATCGCCAGTTGGGCGTTCGCCGCGGGGGATCGATCCGCGGTGGGTTCCAGATCGATCATGCGAGCGCCTCCGCGAACCACTCGTCGACGGCAGTTCGAATTGGCGCGAGCGTCTCGGGTCGCCTGCTCGGGCGACCGACGCTCACGGCGTCCGCCCCGTGGGCCAGATACGCTCGCGCTGTGTCGCGATCGCGGACACCGTTGTTCGCGATCACGAACAGCTCAGTCGCGGCGACGATCGCCCCGACGATCGACTCGGAGTCCATCGCGTCGACGTGCACGAACGAGGCCCCGGCCGCCTCGATCGCCCGTCCCGTCTCGACGAGGTCGACACCGTCGACCTCGGCTCTGACTTTCACGCCGACGGTCGCGCCCGTCGAAACCGCCGTGCTGACGTACTCGGCGAGCCGTTCGGTGTCAACCAGCAACGATTCGCCACAGCCGACCGCACGCAACTCCGGTTGTCGACAGTGTGCGTTTATCTCCAGGAGCGCTCCCCGGTTTGCACACACCGTCGCGGCCGCTTCGATCGGTCCACGCGTCGTGCTCCGGACGTTCATCCCAACCCGGAGGTCGAGCCGGTCGGCGGCTCGCAGCTGTCTGTCGACGAACTCGATCGGATCGGCCGGGAGGAATTCGCGTCGATCGCGCTCCAGAAGCGTTCGGGCAGCTCGCCGGGCGGGTTCGTCGATCGCGATCCCGCCGAGGACGGCCAATCCGACATACGGTTCGGCGGCCGCCGCCCACTCGGCGTTCGACTCGCCGCTCAGACTCGCGATCGCCACTCGCGGTTCGAAGTCGATCACGGGTGTCGCCCTCCCGAGAAGTCGCATACGCCCCTCGTGAACCTGGCCGGTCGAGGCACCGTCATCGCACCTCCTGGAGTGCTGTCTGGACGGCGTCGGCGACTCGGCGGCTGTCAGCTGTCGACTCGATGTGCGTATCCGTCCGGACCACGGGCCGATCCAGATCGGTGCGATCGTCCGCGTCGAGGACGAATGCGTCGGCGAACGGGTACACGTCGGCGACGCCGGCGGTGCTCGGGTCGGCTCCCGTTGCGGCCATCAGCTCGTCGGCCGGTCCCGAGAAGACCCGATCTTCGACGAACGGCGAGACGACGACGAC
>JBNJFV010000053.1:0-1926 GCA_051747145.1 Halobacteriota archaeon | reverse complement strand
CGGCCGCCGAAGCGATGTCGAACAGTTCCTCGTTCGTTTCGTGGGTGTCGTCGGCGATCCCCCACCACCGATCGCGATCGAGCACGCCGCCGCGATCGAAAAGCACCGTGTCGAGATCCGGGCAGACGAGCAATCCGCCGAGTTCGACGTCGTCGCCCGTGTTGCCGACGACAGTTATCGAGGAGGGATCGAAGACGGACACCGCGCCGGAAAGCAGCTTCGGTGTCCCGGTACCCCCCGCGAGGAACGTGACCATACCCTCCGTTGTGCGGCCGGTGATTTGTATCCGACGCTCGAGGCGGTGGTGATGGCGTCGACTTCCCGCCACACGCCCTACGGGTGGCCGCCGCCTCGGTCCGCTTCGAACCGGGGTGGTTTTCCCCGGGAACCACCTACTGCGGGCATGAACGACACCCGCCGTATCGTTCTCGACGCGCTGGCGTCCGGACCGACCTCAGGGCCGACCCTGGCAGCGCGGGCGAGCGTCTCACGGGCGGCGATCTGGAAACAGATCCAGGCCCTCCGGGCGGAGGGATTCACGATCGAAAGCGACTCGGACGGCTACGCGATCGTTGACGCGCCGGCGTACGGGTCTGCGGCTGCGATCGAGTTCGGCTTGCAGGCACCCTACGAGGTGGAGTTTCACGACGCGCTCGAAAGCACGAATTTGCGCGGGCGGGAGCTTGCAGAAGCCGGTCGAGAGAACGTGGTCGTCATCGCGGACCGACAGACGGGTGGGCGGGGACGGCTCGATCGGTCGTGGTCGTCCCCGCCGGGGGGCGTGTGGGTATCGATCGTGCTTCGACCGACCGTCCCGCCGGCGCACGCGCCGATGTTCACCCTCGTTGGGGCACTCGCTGCGGTCGAGGCCATCCGATCGATCGACGTGGCGGCGTCGATCAAGTGGCCGAACGACGTTCTCGTGAGCGACGCGCCCGACGCGCCCGACCGGAAGGTCAGCGGCATCCTCACGGAGATGGAGGGGGAGGCGGATCGGGTCTCGTGGCTCGTCGTCGGAATCGGCCTGAACGCCGACGTCGACGCGTCAAAACTCCCGGCGGGTGCGACGAGCCTCCGGGAGATCACCGGCGAGACTGTCGATAGGGGAGCGATCGCTCGAACCCTGCTGGAATCGTTCGCCGAGTACGTTCGTGACCTCGATTCGGTGCTGGATGCGTGGCGACGGTACAATTCGACGATCGGCAATCGGGTGCGGATCGACACGCCGACTGGGACCATCGAGGGAACCGCTGTGGACGTCGTCTCTCCGGGCGCGCTCGTCGTCGACACGGGGACCGAACAGGAGGTAGTGCACGCGGGGGACTGCGAGCACCTCCGCCCGCGATGATGGGTGTGTGGCTCGAGTCGGTTACGGCGACTTTGACTCCGTTCGCATCCCGACGGGTCCGGCACCGTCGGCTTCGACGTCCGCATCGCTGACGCGAACGGTCAACACCGGTACCTTCGAGGCTCGGACGACCTTTTCGGTGACGCTGCCCAGCAACAGCCGATCGATCCCGCCGCGACCGTGCGTTCCCATGACGATGAGGTCACAGCCTTCGGTTTCCGCGTAGCGGACGATCCGTTTGCTCGGCGTCCCGTCGACGACCGCCGTCTCGACGGGGATTCCCGCACGATCACCCAACTGTCGGACCTCCGCCACCGCATCGGTGGCGTCTGCACGGAGCATCTCGTCGACGCCCTCCCACGAAGACTCCATGGGCAATCCAGCGTAACTGGCCGTATTGACGACGTACAACGCGTGGACGGACGCGTCGTGGACGGTCGCTAACTCGATCGCGTGGGCGATCGCCTGTCGTCCCTCGGCTGACCCGTCCGTCGGAACCAGGATGCACGAATACAGCCCCATGGTATGTTACCACACGTTTCCGATCCGACGACTTAACTCTTCGCGCGGCGTCACGT
>JBNJFV010000052.1:981-15581 GCA_051747145.1 Halobacteriota archaeon | reverse complement strand
CAGGTCGTCGATCTGATCGCCCGAAAGCGCGGTTTCCTCGAGAATGTGATCGATAAGCGTACTCGAAAGATCCTCGCTTCGGACGTCCTCGAAGACGCCGCCGCCTTTCCCCTGGGGGGTTCTGTACGCCGCCGCGATGACAGGCGTGGTTTCGTCGCTCATATCTGGGGGTTGTCCCTCACGGTCTTAAATCGGGATGGAACGGGAGGCAATCGGCTCGTGGTTTACGGGCGGTCGACGGTCGCCGATCGTCACCAGCCGTCGATCGAGTGTCGGTGCTTCCACCAGCTGCCATCGTCGTCGATCGAGTTTCGACGCTATCGATCGCGTTCCGACGTCTTCGACGCTCTTAAGCGAGTCCGCCCGCTACCTCTGTAGGATGAGTGACCCGGCCGTGGACGTGGTCGAATTCGTGTTGACGGCGAAGCTGTACACGGAGAACCGATCGCTCGACGAGAACGATCTTCCGCCGCGTTTCCGCCAAGTGTTCTGGACCGAAAGCGACGACGAGGGTGACCCAGGCGGCGTCGAACGTCCGCTTACGGTAACCGACAGCATCGCGCGAACAGCAACTGGTGTCGAACATCCGTGGGAGGCGGTTTCGGGGCTGCTTTTCACCCAGCGGACGGAGTTTTCCGGCGAGATCTCGTTCACCCAGCCCGACATGGCGCTGGAGTGGTTCCTCGATCGCGCCGAGGCGGATCGACTCCGAACGAACCCGACGCTCGCCGCGGCGATCGAGGCCCACGACGAGTTCGAATCGGACGTGACTCACGAGGAGGCCCTCGAGAACACCCGACCGATCCAGGCCGATCGGGTCTGGATCGACGCGCTCCTCGCGGAGTATTTCGACGACGAAGAGGACGCGGAGATGCTCGATCTCGTCAACGTCCGCGCCCCCGAGGAGATCGAGATGACCCTCGAGGACCTCGTGCTCACCCAGGATCAAGAAGACGAAATCGCAAAGATCGTCAAGGCGATCGAACACCGCGACTATCTGGCGGCGATCGGCCTCAGGGAGATCGGCAAGTTGCTTTTTGTCGGCCCGCCGGGAACCGGCAAGACGACGATATCGCGGGCGATCGCCCACGATCTCGGGCTCCCGTTCGTCGAGGTGAAGCTGTCGATGATAACGAGTCAGTACCTCGGCGAGACGGCCAAAAACGTCGAGAAGACCTTCGAGGTCGCAAAGCGACTCTCGCCGTGTATCCTCTTTATCGACGAGTTCGACTCGGTGGCGAAGACCCGCCGTAGCGACGAACACGCCGCGCTCAAGCGGGCTGTCAACACCCTCCTGAAGTCGATCGACGACATCTCGTTGATCCGCGACGACGTCTTGCTCATCGGTGCGACGAACCACCCCGATCAGCTCGACGCTGCGGCGTGGCGGCGCTTCGACGAGATCGTCAACTTCCCGAAGCCCGATCGCGGAATGCGCGCGGACATCCTGCAGGTCATCACGAAACAGATGTCCATCGAGGAGTTCGATCCGCGCGAAATTGCCGAACTCACGAGCGGGTTGACCGGCAGCGACCTTCGACTCGTACTCCGTGAGGCGGTGCTCGAGGCGCTCACCGAAGAGCGGATGGAACTCACCCAGGAGGACCTCCTGGAGGCCGTGGCCGACTTCGAGGAGCGCGACAACCTCAAGAACATGGACATGATTGAAGGCGACGGCGCGGCGCTGACCGGGGCAACTGGTGCGGGTCACGATCATGACCACGATCACGATCACGACCACGACCACGATCACGGCCACGATCACGATCACGATCGCGCCGACGAAACGGACGCCGAGCCAGATGCAGATCGACCGACGCCACCGGATCACGCACACTGATCGCAATGGAGGTCACGCTGCTTGGAACCGGCGACACGACGGGGACCCCGACCGTCGGGTGTGACTGTGCGACCTGTCAGACCGCACGCGATCGCGGAATCGAACGGAGCCGGTTTTCGGTGCACGTTTGGAACCGCCGACGCGACGAGTCGATCCTGATCGACACGAGCCCCGACTTCCGCCAGCAGTTTCTCGCCTCCGACGTTCCGCTTCCGGACGCGGCGATTATCACCCACATCCACTTCGATCACCTCGACGGACTCGGCAACACGTACCGGCTCTTCGATGACCTCCCGGTGTACGCCGCCGACGAGACGGACCCGGTCACCGGCGAGTCCGTCGCGGAGACGATCGATCGGAAGTACCACTACCTCGATCGCGTCACGGTTCGCGATCGAACGCCGTTCGAACCGTTCGACGTGTGCGGGCTGCGTGTCACGCTCGTTCCGGTCGATCACCCGCCGCTCGTCTGTTACGGGTTGGCGATCGAAGATCCCGAAACCGGCGGCAAACTGTCGCTGTCGGGCGACAGCAGTTACGACGTTCCGGCCGACTCCCGACGGGTGCTTGCAGATCCGGACCTGTTTCTCGCGGATGCGATCGTGCCGGCTTCGCTGTGTGATCGTCATCCGATCGGCGGGGCAGATCACGACGCCGAAGGGGTACCACGGACGTTCGGCTCGAAACACATGACTCGCGAGGGCGCGCTGTCGCTGGCAGCGGATCTCGGCGCGACGCGGACGCGGCTCGTCCACACCGCCCACTTTTATCCCGCCGAGGAGGCGTTCGAGGAGCCGCTCGCGATCGACGGCGAGCGGTACGTGATAGACGGCGGTGGCGTCGATCGAGTCGCCTGAGTTGGCGAAGCGTCGATCGAGTCGCCTGAGTTGGTGTGGCTCATCCGAACCGATCGAGCCCCGCCTGTCGCCGCGAGACGCCGTCGGGATCGCGGATCCACGGACTCTGTGCGGATCGGATCGCGTCGGTGTCGACTGTCGGCGGATCCGCCCGGTCGAATCCCGGACACGTGGGGCCACACCCCGTCGCCGGATCGACGAGCCGATCGTAGTGGCGACACCGGGGCAACCCCGTCGTCGTCGCCTCACACTCCGCACACGGCGGGAAGTCGTACGTTCGCCACCCCTTTCCGTACGCGCGCTCTGCGAGTTGGATCCGCTTTCGGCGTTTTTCCTCGGCGGTGACCGCCTCCAGGCGTGTCGACAGCGATCGGTACTCGATCGGTTCGATCCCCGGTCGATCGATCGGCAGGGACGTGGGCTCTCGGACGACCGTTCTGTCGCCGGTTTCGGGGTCGAAGCGCCACACGCCGACCGACTCGGGGATGCGGTTCAGGTGCGCGCGGGTGACGTAACTTTCCGTCGCCAAGATCACCTCGTCGAACAGCGCGAGCGAGACGTCGAGTCTGAGCTGGCGGACCAGCTCCCCCGGCGACCCAAGATCCGGTTTGTTCTCGATCCCGAGCAGCCGATCGTGCCACTTTGGGTATCTGGCGGCCTGACGGACGTACTCTCGGCCCCCGCGGCGTTCGATCTCGAAGAACCCGATTTCGACCGCCCGGTCGGTCGCCTCGCGGGCTCGATCGGGGTGACAATCGAACCCCTCGCGCCAGTACACCGCGTCGCCGGTGCCCACGTCGCTTTCGATGGCGGCTATCGGGATCGCCTCGGAGGTAATCTGTCGTCGATCGTCGAACCCGTCGCCGGGGACGACACAGCAGACGTCGATAATCCGGCTCCCCGGCCGAGCGACCGCCGCCCCCAACTGGCGGGCGATGATCCAGTCGGTCGTCGCTTCGAGGTGGCTACAAAGCGACAGCTCGAAGCCGAACTCCATACGATATCGCGGGTCGACAGCCGCATAAACCGATCGCTGTTCCACGAAGTACTTACCGCTCAGGTGTTCAACCCAGAGTATGGACCGCCGGGCATACATCGTCGGTGCGGGAAGTATCGGGCTCATCGGGCTGGCTGGGTGTATCGCGAGCGCGAAACCGAGGCCGCCGAACGTACCGGACGAATCGCTTGCTGGAGGCGGGTGGGAACTCGTCGACGAACGGACCGAGGAGGTACTGCACCAGTCGATCGTCGGACAGGAATACACCGCGACGGCGACGACAGAAGTGTACGAGGACGCCGAACTGGCCGCCGAGATATCCGAGCGAACGATGGGTTTCTTCGACGCACAGATAGCGATGTACTCCGCCAGCCGGATTACGTTCGATCCGGACATGACGAACCTCCTTGCGGGCGTGGGACGCGACCGAATCGTCTCGGAGGTCGAAACCGACGCGGCGTCGCAGTTCGAATCCGAACTCGAAGACGCGGGGGTGGAATCGATCGAACGGGTCGACGAGGACACGATCACGGTCGACACTGGCGAGGACGCCTCAGTTACGACCTACGCGGGCGTGTTTCCGTTCGATTCGTTCGCCTTCGACGTGAACGAAGCCGAGTCGATCGAGATCGCCGGCGGCGAACTCGCGATCGCCGGACAGCTGGCCGTGTGGCACCACGACGACTCCGTGCTCGTCGCCGGTGGCGCGTATCCTGACGAAAACTACGCGGAGGCGGTCTCCGAGGACGTGACAGAGGGGATCTCCGTACGGGTCGATGTCGATCTCGGTTTGGATCCGATCGCCTACAGAACGGAGCTGTTCGATCTCATACGAGCGGTGACCTAACAGCTGTTGACGGTGTAAAACGCGGCGTTCGAGACCGAGGGCGGACGCTGGCGTTTCGGTCGAGGGCGGACGCTGGCGTTCAGTCGAGATACCCTAGATCGATGAGACGTTGACGGAGGTCAGCGTCGTCGTCGGCGACTTCTTGCAGCTGTTTGACGTCGTTTTCCTGCGCGTCCAGCAGTTGCAAGGCGGTCCGGAGTTTGAAACTCACGTCGGTGTCGTCGGTCTCCGCCAACGCCGCCTCGAGTAACCCGCGAATCGTCTCGATAGTTTCGTTGGACATACCTTCCGTTACGAAAGCTCGGTAAAATCAGTTCTGTCTTAAGAAAATACTGCTATCTGTTATACGTATGTAACATAAATTATCTACAAACCTTATACATGTGATGTCTATTTGGTGAATTTTGTATAATTGTTTTATATTGGTGGTATCTCACGATCGTAAAAAATGGCGTATCGCCGGCGTTTGAACCGCTGATTCGGCCGGTCGGTGACCACTGCAGTCCGTATCCGATTTTTTGAACGCATCCGAAACCCGTATCCGACGATCGCCCTAACTACCTGCATGCGTCGGGTCACACGGTACGCGCTGGTGTTCATCGCGATCGTCGTCGTCGGCTTGTTGGCGCTCGGTTCGCTGCCGGGGTTTTTAGGGTCGGGTCCGACCTACTATCTCGAGGTGACCCCCGTCGACGACGACGGCCCGGCGATCGACGCCAACGAGGTTACGGATCGACGCTATCCGTACCTCGTCGGCGCGCTCGAATCCGCCGACGGACGTTCTGCGGGATATCAGAAAGGTCCGGGCGATTTCAAAGAGTGGTTCACCCACTCGCCGTTCGACGAGTTCGACGCGCTTTCGCACGGAACCGTCGACGCGACGCGCGACGACGGCGATCGGGTGATCGTCGACTACGACGACGAACGCTACAGCGTCGAACTCGTACGGGAGCCATCACCATGACCGAGGACACAGCCGCCACAACTCACGTGAACGAATCGACACATCAGCTGCAGCGACTCGACGATCCCGAATGGGAGGTACTCGAATCGGTCGTCGAGTACGAGACCGGCTGGTACACCGGCGGCTACGATCGCGTCAGGCAGCCGGACGGGACCGAGAAACGCTACTACTGGGCAGAGCTTCCCCCGGCCGTGATCGTCGTCGCGATCACCGACAGCCAGCTGCTCTTCGTCGAGCAGTACCGGCCGACGATTCGGCAGACCCAACTGGAGCTGCCGGCCGGGATCGTCGAACCCGGCGAGTCGTTCACCGCCGCCGCCACCCGCGAACTGCGCGAGGAGACCGGCTTCGAGCCGTCCGGCGTGTCTCTGCTGGAATCGTTTTGGTGTGCGACCGGGGTCCTCAGACACCGCCGCGGATTCGTCTTCGCCGAGGGGCTGACGCTCGCAGGTCGCGAACTCGACTCCAACGAGTTTCTCGTCCCCCGAACGGTTCCGATCGAGGAGGCGATCGACACGGCCAGAGCCTCCCCGACGAACGACGCGACGGTCGAAGGCGTGCTCATCGCGGCAGACGAAGGGCTCCTGTAACCGAGTCCGTCGAACGACTCCCGTACTCGCGGTCGTAGAGTGGTGCTTCCGATAGCACGCTGCGATCGCGATCGTCGATCGCCGCCGGCAGCGGGTTTTTGACGCCGGAGCCGTATCGACGAGTATGGACGGAGAAATCTCGACCGAGACGGTGCGTGCCCTGCTGGAGGCCGACGACGGGCCGCGGATCGTCGATATCCGATCGCCCGCCGCGTTCGAACGTGGACACATCCCCGGCAGCGTAAACATCCCGTTTGCGGAGTTACCCCAACGCGTCGACTCGCTCAGCGACGCCGACCACATCGTCACGGTCTGTCCGCACGGGCAGGCCAGCGTGCAAGCGGCTCGGTTGATCAAATCATACGCGGGAACCGCGGATGCGGACGTCGAAAGCATGCGCGGGGGACTCTCGGCGTGGTCCGGCGAGCTGGAATCGGACGCGAACTCGAAGCCGGTCGGCGACGGTCCGGAAACGCCGTTTTGACCACACTGGTGCGTTCGTTCTCGCGGTTGCCTGCGAGTAACGTAACTATGTCTGCGGAAAAACCGTCTCGCTCGACGTCGGAGTCAGGTCACAATCACGCGACGGTAAAGCCCTTCTCGCGGAGGAAGTCCTCCACGCGGCCGCGGTGGTTCCCCTGGAGTTCGATCGAGCCGTCCTCGACCGTCCCGCCACAGGCGAACTTCGATTTCAGGTCCGAAGACAGGCTGTCCATGTCAACGTCCCGCGGATCGAATCCTTCGATGACCGTTACCTCCTTCCCGTAACGACGCTCGTCAATGCGGATGCTGATCTGCTGGGACTCTTTGGCGACGTCTTCGCAGACGCAGAGCTCCTGAGGCAGCCCACACGTCGAGCAGACTTCCGACATTACAATTTGGTCCTACAGTACGGTCGTATTAAACAGTGTCGGGAACTCCCACGGAGACTGCACTACAAGACCACATCGCCGACGAATTTGGCTGAGGCGTTCGTCGCCGACAGATCGAGCTAAGGCGTTCATCGTCGCAGTATCGACCAGACGGAAATCGAATCCCGTACGATCGCGTCGACGGCCTCGATCGCCGCGTCCGCGTCGGCCCGATCGACGTCACCGCCGTACGTCGCCCGCTCGTAGATCGCCCTGACGTCGTGGACGCGCTCGTCCGCGCACCCGATCGATCGGAGATACGCCCTTGGCGTTTCGTTTCGTCGCCGCGGTCGGTACTCGGCCGCAAGTGCGGCTTCGAGACGGGCGAACGCGCGCGCTACGTCCGCGTTCGGATCGCGTCGTCGCCACTGGTAGCGGACCCACACGGTCCGGTAGCCGCGAGTCGTGTAGCCGAATCGATGTGCGCCCCCGATGACGCCGGCGATCGCCACGCCGGCCAGCCCGTACGTCTCCATCGGCACTCCCCGATGGGTTCGCGTCGGGGCGCTTGCTGCGGACTCGAGCTGTTCGCGGCCGTCCGTCCCGAGGTTCTCCAGGGTCGACCTGTCGATCGACGTGGGATCGAGCCTGTCGGATTCCGTCTCGGTGGCCGCTGGATCTGCATCCGAGTCGGTGTCGACGTCCTCGTCCCCGCGCACGTCCCGATCGGATTCGTTTTCGGCTTCGTCCTCGTCTTCGGGCTCGGGTGTCGGGGTCGCCGTGGGATCGACCGGCTCGCTCTCGTCGGTGTCGACCTGTTCGTCGCCCTGCTGGCGTGCGTCGTCGAGCCGCTCGGCTCGTGCTTCGTCGTACGCCCCTCTGGGCGTCGGCTCGAAGGCGACCCAGCCGTGGTCGGGGAAGTACACTTCGACCCACGCGTGGGCGTTCTGGCCGCGGACGACCCACGTGTCCTCCTCGACCTGCTCGCCGGGCGTGTACCCGGTGACGAACCGCGCCGGGATCCCCTGGGTTCTGAGCATCGTCACCATTGTCGTCGCGTAGTAGGTACAGTACCCCGCGTCCATCTCGAAGAGAAACGCGTCGGCGACATCGCCGTCGGGCCGATCGACCGACAGCGAGTAGCGTTTCTCCGTTCGGAGGTACGTTTCGATCGTCCGGGCGGCGTCGTAGGCCGTCTCGTCGTCGGCAGTCAGGTCGTCGGTGAACGCCCCGACCCGATCGGGCGTCGTCTCCGGGAGCTGCAGGTACGTCGCCTCGATCGGTGCGGGATAGTCGGTCCCAGCAGTCCGAAGCGTTTGGGCCGCCGCATCCGGCTGCTCGCTCACGACCGTGTACTGTTCGCCCTCGGCCACGGTCGATCCCGGCTGGAGTCCGCCGCGGTCGGTAACGAGCGCACCCTGCTGGATTTCCCCGCGGAGTTCCACCGGCTGCCAGGCGGTCGGCAGGACCGACAGCTCGCGCTCGGCCGTCACCGTCTGGGTGATCCGCGTCGACTCGCCCGGTGGCCCCGCAAGCGGCCCGTCGTAGGCGTCCGTCTCACCGGTCCGGACCCAGCCGCCGCCCGTGTATCGATCGTAGCTTCCGGTTCGCCAGTAGGCCTCCCGATCGCTCTCGACGACGAACCGGACATCCGGGGAGAGTTCGATCGCCCCGACGAGTTCCAGCTCCTCGCGGCTTTCGACGATCGACGCTTCAGCGTCCGCCCCGCTCCCACCCCCTCGCTCGAAAAGCGGCTGGGCCTGTCCGCCCGGAACCACGCTCACCGTCGCCGAGAGCAAAAGCGCCGCCGCGAGGACGACGACCACGGTGTCCCACTGCGATTCGACCCCGCGGGGGACAGCCAGCGTCTGCAACGCGACGGCGATCGCCGCACCGGCGACGCCGAGCGCGGTCGTCGCAAAGCCCGCGTCGCCCGTCAGGACGAAAAAGCAAAGCGCACCGCCGGCGGCGGACGCTGCGGCGACGTCCCGTCCGCGAACGGTGAGGTACCACGTGAGGAACGTCGGGACCGGGGCGATCGACACCGCCCAGACTTGCGCCTCGGTGAGTCTGAGCACCGAAAACCCCGTCAGGAGCGCGAGGGTGTCGTACAGCACGCTTTCGGCGGTGAAAAGCGCTCGCTGGTCCGGCGGCACCGACAGCACGTACGTCGCGAGTCCGGCGATCAACAACCCGATCGCGACGACGATCCCGACCCGAACGGCGAACAACCGACCGACCACGATCGCCGCGACGATCGTCGCGGCGACGACCGTGAGGAGCCGTTCGGTCCCCCCGACGACCGTCGTGACGTTGTAGAACACGTACAGGTACGCGATCGAGACGATGACGACGCCGACCACCGGCGGTCTGCGGAGTCCGGTCGATCGCCGCTCGACCGGTGTGTCCACCGATCGTCGACGCCGAGTGAGCGATTCTGTCGCCGAATCACGGCGGTCACTCCCGAGGTTCATGCGGTCCCCTCCGACGCGCCGCGGCGATCGGCAGACGATTCGTTGGGGCCGGGACGGTTCGTCAGTTGTCCGATCGCGGTATGGATCGATCTCCCGTCGCGTCCCCTCGCGGACGCCGATCGCACCGTGAGGTCGTCGAATCGGACCGAGTGCTCGTCGACGGTGACGGTCGTCCGATCCGCGTCGCTTTCGATCACGACGTCCGCTTTGGGGTCTGGAACCGCTCCGCTCCCCACGGTCGCGAGCGTCTCCAACAACGTCGAAAGCCCCTCGCCTGACGGTTCGACGGGCACCCGTCCGTTCGGAATCGAAACGGCGACCGGCCTGCCGGACTCGTGGACGTCGAGTGCGACGCTCGTCACGGCCGTCGCGAGTTCGTCTGCGTTCCCGACACTCGCTCCGCCGCTGATCGTCACGTCGTCGCGGTCGGTGTCGGCGGCGAACGTTTTCACGACGAGCCGATCTCGCTTTGCGGTGGTCGGCCAGTGGACGTCACGGAGGCTATCGCCACGGGTGTACTCTCTGAGCCGATCGAACGCCTCGCGTTTGCGGCTCACGTCCACACTGTCACCGCCGCTTGCCGTCCGGCGAAACGCCGCCGCGATCCGGTGGCGTTCCGGGTAGACAAGACAGCTGTCGACCCGCCGGCAGACGCGATCGGTCTCGAGGACGCCGAAGACGTCGCGAACGAGGAGTCTGAGCGGGCCGATCGTCTGCTCGCCCCGATCGGTGAACGTGACGTCGTAGCCGACGGGACCGGCACCGACCGCAATGGTACCAGACGGGGGCTCGACCCGAAGCCCGTTCGTGACCTGTTCTGTCATCGTCGCGACGAACGGCCGATCGATCGAGCCGCCGTTCGGCTCGGTAAACCGGAGTTCGACCGTGTGGGTCTCGTCGACGAACCCGTTCGGCGGGCCGCGTCGGTGCGGTTGTGGCGTCGGGACGGCCCGAAGCTGGAGGTACCCCGCAAGGAGCACGACGATCCCCGGGACGACGATCGCGTTGAGCGATCGCGCACCGGCGATCCCCGCGAGTGCGACCCCCGCTATGCAGACGAGCACCACCGCCTTCCCCCGCCGGGTGAGTCTCATTCTATCGGAATCGTTTCGACGGCTCGTTCGACTAGCGTCGAGCCGGCACCCGAGCCGGCGTCCGTCCGAATTCGATGGGCTAGTACGGTCGGTGCTTCCGCCTGCACGTCGTCCGGCAGTACGTACTCGCGGCGATCGAGGAGTGCTCGAGCCTGTGCGCCGCGCATGAGGGCGATGCTCCCGCGCGGACTCGCACCTAACGCCGCGTGGTCTCGGGTGTATTCGACGAGCCGCGCGATGTACGACCGGACTGGTTCGGCGACCGCCACGCCGCGGACTGTCGCTCTCGCCCGGATGAGCTCCTCGGTCGTCACGACCGGCTCCACGTCCGTTATCGGGTGATCCTCGGCCACTCGATCGAGCAGCTCCGTCTCCTCGGTCGCGGTGGGGTATCCGAGTTCGAGCTTCTTCATGAACCGATCGACTTCCGCGAGCGGCAGGTCGTAGGTTCGCCCGGGTTCGACGTCGTTTTGCGTCGCGATCACGGTGAACGGATTCGGAAGCGATCTGGTGGTCCCGTCGGTGGTCACTTGCTGTTCGGCCATCGCCTCAAGCAGTGCCGACTGCGTCTTCGGCGGCGCGCGGTTGATCTCATCGCCCAACACGACGTTCGCGAAGATCGGCCCCGGCTGGAACTCGAACTCGCGGCGCTTCTGGTTGAACACGTTCACCCCCGTGATGTCGGAGGGCAGCAGGTCGGGCGTAAACTGGATCCGATTGAACGAACAGTCGACCGACTTTGCGAGCGCTCGCGCGAGCATCGTCTTTCCGACGCCGGGGACGTCCTCTACCAGCACGTGGCCCTCCGCGAGCATGGCGACGACGACGTGTTCGATCTGGTCGCGGTTCCCGACGATCACCGTCTCGACGGCGTCGATGACCGCTTCTGTCAGTGCTGCTGCGTCGTCGATTGATGCGGGCGATCGATCGCGAAGGTCAGTGTTGGGGGCTGCGTCGGTCATCTATGTGGGATGAAGCGTCGCGGCGGCGATCGAGCGTCGATCGCCGATCGGTTGTCGGAGTGTCCATCGATCGCCGATCGGTTGTCGGAAGGCACGCCCGATCGTCGATCGGATTTGCGAGGGTCCATCGATCGACAGCGGGACGACCGGCAATCGACGGTTCGTCGATCTCTCTCGTGGGTGTGCTGGAGGTTCACATTTCACGTATTGGCTCCGACGACGTAACTCTGCCGGGGATTTGTCCGTCTCGCCGTGAGTGTCGCGTTCGTGCGGACAGTCAGCGGTCGTGACCTCTCAGCGATCGTGAGGTGATCGGCGACAGTCGCATCGTTTATACGGTTCGCTTCCGGGCTATCGCTCATGACGACGCCGACGGGCCCACCCGAGACGATGGTGGCGAAACGGGCGGAACTGACGCCGATGCTCGGGCAGTATCTGGAGCTCTGTGAGGCACACGCGGACGCGCTCGTCCTCTTTCAGGTCGGTGATTTCTACGAGGCGTTCTGCGAGGCCGCCGAGGCTGTCGCGCGCGTTTGCGAAGTCACGCTCACGAAACGGGAGGATTCGACTGGCACGTATCCCATGGCGGGAATCCCGATCGACAGCGCCGCCTCCTACCTCGATCGACTGCTGGATGCGGGTTATCGTATCGCACTCGCCGACCAGGTGGAGGACGCCGCGGTCGCCTCTGGGCTCGTCGATCGGGCCGTGACGCAGGTCATCACGCCGGGGACGATCGTCGACGAGGAGCTGTTGGAGGCCGGATCGACGAACTACCTCGCGGCCGTCTGCGCGGACGAGACCGGCGCGGACGGCTTTGCGATCGCGGCGCTCGACGTCTCGACCGGCGAGTGTTTCGTCACCGCCGCACCCTCCCTGTCGGTCCTCTCGGACGAACTCGACCGGATCGATCCCGCCGAGTTGCTCGTCGGTCCCGCCGTCCCCCAGGACACGGGCGAATCCACGCCGGTCCGAACGGGTCTCGATTCGTCACCGACGGTGTCGCGAGTCGATCGTTCGTACTTCGATCGGGACGCGGCGATCGAACGCCTCGAAGGCTACGTCTCTGCACCGGATCGACGCTTCGAGAGCCGCCTCGAAACCCGTGCGTGCGGTGCCGTGTTAGGCTATGCGGAGTACACGCAGGGCGACGACGGGCCCCTTTCGTACGTCTCGCGGATCCGTCGGTACGACCGTCACGATCGGCTCGAACTCGACGCGGCTGCGCTTTCGAGCCTGGAGCTGTTCGAAAATAGGGGTCGCGGGTCCGGCCGAACGCTGTTCGAGACGCTCGATGCGACTTCGTGTGCACTCGGCCGGCGGTGTCTCACGCGCTGGCTCCGCCGGCCGCTCGTCGACAGGGCGGCGATCGAACGCCGGCTCGACGCCGTCGAGTCGCTGGCGGCGGATTCGATCGTCCGCGAGGAGCTCCGCGAGTCGCTGGCGACGGCGTACGACCTCGAACGGCTCGTCGGACGCATCTCCAGACGGCGGGCCAACGCGCGCGATCTCCGCTCGCTGCACGCGACCCTTTCGTGTGTTCCCTCCCTCCGCGCGTCGCTCTCGTCGCTGGAGACGGACGCGGCGGCCGTCGAGTCGCTCATCGACCGACTCGATCCGCTCGCGGAACTCGCCGGATTGATCGATCGGGCGATCCGATCGGATCCCCCGATCGAAATCACGGAGGGTGGCGTGATCTGCGAGGGGTTCGACGAGGAACTCGACGGCCTCAGATCGACCGAGCGGGCGGGCCGCGAGTGGATCGCCGCGCTGGAAGCGTCCGAACGGGAGCGGACGGGCATCGACTCGCTGTCGGTCGGCCACAACAGCGTTCACGGCTACTACATCGAGGTGACGAACCCCAACCTCGATCGCGTCCCCGCCGAGTACACCCGCCGACAGACGCTGAAGAACGCAGAACGGTTCTACACGCCCGAGCTGAAAGACCGCGAGGACGAGATCCTCGGTGCGGCAGAACGCGCCGACAGCCTCGAGTACGAACTGTTCAGGTCGGTCCGTGCGGACGTCGCCGCAGCGACCGATCGGATCCAGGCGCTGGCGGAGGCGATCGCCGAACTCGACGCGTTGTGTTCGCTCGCGACGGTCACGGTCGAACGCGACTACGTCCGACCGACTTTCCACGAGGGCGAGGCGACGCCGGTGGCGGGTGCCGGTATCGAGATCGAGGGCGGTCGGCATCCGGTCGTCGAGACGACCGAGGACTCGTTCGTCCCCAACGACACGGACCTGCCGAAAGGGGCCATCGCGATCGTCACCGGACCGAACATGAGCGGGAAGTCGACCTACATGCGACAGGTCGCGCTGGTCGTCCTCCTCGCACAGCTCGGCAGCTTCGTCCCCGCCGAAGCCGCACGGCTCCCGATCGTCGATCGGATCTTCACCCGGGTCGGCGCGAGCGACGACATCGCCGGCGGTCAATCCACCTTCATGCGAGAGATGACCGAACTCACCGAAATCCTCCACGACGCGACCGAAGACTCGCTGGTTCTCCTCGACGAGGTGGGTCGCGGGACGAGCACGGCCGACGGTCGAGCGATCGCCGAGGCGACGACGGAGTACATCCACGACGAACTCGGCGCGATGACGCTCTTTGCGACCCACTACCACGAGCTGACCGACCTCTCGGATCGCTACGACGGCGTGTTCAACCTTCACTTCGCGGCGACGCGCGAGGGCGACGAGGTGACGTTCCTCCATCGGGTGGCCCGCGGGGGTTCCTCGTCGTCGTACGGCATCGAAGTCGCTCGGATGGCGGGCGTCCCCGGGACGGTCGTCGACAGGGCGTACGCGATCGTCGAAACGGACTCGCCCACGTCGTCGCCCACTGCTGGGGGGGAGGGTGCACCTGACAAGTCCGTCGTCGATCCGTCCGAAGCGGCCGACGTCGACGACCGATCCTCCTACCCCGAGGAGGAGTTTTTCGACGGCGTCGCCGATCCCGCGGTCGACGCACCGATCGACGAGGCCGCGATGGTCGAGGTGGCGATCGCTCTCCGCGCGATGGACGTGGGGAGTACGACCCCGCTGGAGGCGTTAAACACGCTCGATCGGCTCCGATCGAAACTGCAGTAGCGGTACTTGCTTCGTCGGTGTGATCGTCCGG
>JBNJFV010000052.1:0-881 GCA_051747145.1 Halobacteriota archaeon | reverse complement strand
GTCGTCTGATCGAGTGTGTGATCGTCCGGGTCGTCTGATCGAGTGTGTGATCGTCCGGGTCGTCTGATCGAGTGTGTGATCGTCCGGGTCGTCTGATCGAGTGTGTGATCGTCCGGGTCGTCTGATCGTCCGGGTCGTTGGAGACGAACTGGGCGTCCCCCACCGACCCGCGCGACGAAGGGATAAAGGCGACGCCGACCCCATCACTCGGTAGCATGTCCGATCGATCGATCCGTCGTCTTCCCGCCGAAGTCGTCGATCGGATCGCCGCCGGCGAGGTCGTCACCAGACCAGCCCGGGTCGTCTCCGAACTCCTCGAAAACGCGCTCGACGCCGAGGCGACCCGCGTCGACGTGACGGTCGAGGGCGACGGAACCGATCGGATCGTCGTCGCAGACGACGGCTGCGGGATCGCCCGCTCGGACGCACCGACGGCGCTGCAACGACACACCACCAGCAAGCTCGATCCGACGGTCGAATCGCTCGATCGGATCGATTCGCTCGGTTTCAGGGGCGAGGCGCTGGCGTCGATCGCCGACTGTGCGACGCTCAGGCTGACGACGAACGACGGCGGCAGACGGGGGATCGACGTGACCGTCGATCGCCGTTCGAGCGAGCCGACCGTCCGCGAGGCGGGACGCGCCCGCGGGACGACCGTCGAGGTCACCGATCTCTTCGGGGGACGCCCCGCTCGCAAGGAGTCGTTGGCAGCCCCCGAAACGGAATTCCGCCGAATCACCGAGGTCGTGACCGCCTACGCGATCGTCCGCCCCGATGTCAGGTTCACGTTGACGCACGACGGTTCGGAGACGCTCTCGACGACCGGACGTGGATTCACCGACGCACTGTGGGGATTGTACGACCGGGACGTCGCGGGAGCT
>JBNJFV010000051.1:8503-15615 GCA_051747145.1 Halobacteriota archaeon | reverse complement strand
GCCGACGAGGTGCCCGAGGAGTTCGAGATCGACTGGGACAAAATGCTCGAAAAGACGCTGAAAGGGCCGATCGAACGGGTGATAGAGGCGCTCGGCATGACGTGGGACGAGGTCAAAAGCGGACAAGAACAGACCGGCCTGGGAAGCTTCGTGTAAGTGCGGGCCGGAACCGGCGTATGAGCGCAGTTTCGAGGCGTATCTCTCGCGTGCCGATCGGACGGTCATTCCCGATCGAGAAAATAATTTTTTGTTTGACTGAAAACCATAGGGGTGAATGCGTAACCATTATGCGTCGGAAACACTTCCGTTCGTACACGAGGAAACGAATCAACGATGGCAACACTCGAAATCAAAAATTTACACGCTGAAGTGGCTGAGGAGGACGGCGAAACCATTCTTCGCGGTGTCGACCTCGAGGTCAACTCTGGTGAAATTCACGCGCTCATGGGGCCAAACGGCTCCGGGAAGTCGACGACCGCCAAGATCATCGCCGGTCATCCGGCCTACCGCGTCACGGACGGCGAGATCCTGCTGCACCTCGATGCGGCCGACGTCGAAGACGTCGAAGCGGAACTCGACGAGGAGGCGTACCACTGGAACCTCCTCGATCTCGAACCGAACGAGCGGGCCGCGCTCGGCATCTTCCTGGGCTTTCAGTACCCCGCGGAGATCGAAGGCGTCACCATGACGAACTTCCTCCGGCAGGCGCTCAACGCGAAGCTCGAGGAACGCGAGGAACTGTTCGAAGACGAGGACGAACTCGAATCTGACGCTGCCGAGGAATCCGGCTACGACACCTCGCCGATGGAAGGTCCGGCCGACGACGGCGAGATCGGCGTCGCCCAGTTCCAACAACTTCTCAAAGAGAAGATGGAGCTGCTCGACATGGACGAGAAGTTCGCTCGACGCTACCTCAATGCCGGCTTTTCGGGCGGCGAGAAGAAGCAAAACGAGGTCCTGCAGGCTGCGATTCTCGAACCGTCGGTCGCCGTGCTCGACGAGATCGACTCGGGGTTGGACATCGATCGCCTCCAGGACGTCTCGAAGGGGATCAACGCCCTCCGCGACGAACAGGGAACGGGTATCCTCCAGATCACGCACTACCAGCGGATCCTCGACTACGTCGAGCCCGACCACGTCCACATCATGCTCGACGGGAAGGTCGTCAAATCCGGCGACGCCTCGCTCGCAACCGAACTCGAGGACAAGGGATACGACTGGGTGCGCGAGGAAGTCTACGAGACTGCGTAATTGAATACAGTTACGCATACTCCTATAAGACACGAAACGTAATTACACACTATGAGTTCCGAAGAACATCTCAAACAGACCGACACCGAAGCTCGGTTCGAATTCAAAAAGGAACAGAAATCGGCGTTCGAGGCCGAAAAGGGGTTGACAGAGGAGACGATCCGCGTCATCTCCGAGGACAAAGACGAGCCCGACTGGATGCTCAGGCGGCGGCTTCGCGCGCTCGAGCACTTCCAGAACATGCCGATGCCGACCGGTTGGCCCGAAGCGCCGGACCTCAGCGAGGTCGACGTCGACAAGATAATCCCGTACATCCGCCCGGACATCGACGTCCGCGGCGGCGTCGACGACTGGCGTGACCTCCCCGAGGAGATCAAAGACACCTTCGACAAACTCGGCATCCCGGAGGCCGAAAAGAACGCCCTGTCTGGCGTCGGCGCGCAGTACGAATCCGAAATCGTCTACCAGAACATGCAGGAACAGTGGGAAGAAAAGGGTGTCATCTTCATGGACATGGACCGGGCGGTCCAAGAGCACCCCGACATCGTGCGAGAGCACTTCATGACCCGATGCGTCCCGCCGAGCGACAACAAGTTCGCCGCGCTGCACGGGGCGATCTGGTCGGGCGGTTCGTTCGTCTACGTCCCAGAGGACGTGACCGTCGAGATGCCCGTCCAGGCGTACTTCCGGATGAATTCGGAGGGGATGGGGCAGTTCGAACACACGCTCATCGTCGCCGAGAAGGGGTCGGAGGTCCACTACATCGAGGGCTGTTCGGCACCGAAGTACTCGGCGTTCAACCTCCACTCTGGCGGCGTGGAAGTCTTCGTCGGCGAGGACGCTCACGTCCAGTACAGCACGGTGCAAAACTGGTCGAAAAACACCTACAACCTCAACACCAAGCGGGCGATCGTCGAAAAGAACGGTCGTATGGAGTGGATATCCGGGTCGATGGGCTCGAAAGCGACGATGCTGTATCCGGCGTCGATCCTCAAAGGTCGCGGTGCGAGCGACAACCACATCACGATCGCGTTCGCCGGCGAGGGCCAGAACATCGACACCGGCGCGAAGGTCTACCACAACGCCCCGAACACGAAGTCGACGATCGAGTCGAAGTCGATCTCGAAAGACGGCGGCCGGACGAACTACCGCGGTCTCGTCCACATCGCCGACGGGGCCTACGACTCCTCGACCGCAGTCGAGTGTGACGCGCTCATGTTCGACAACGAGTCGACCTCCGATACGATGCCGTACATGGAGATCAACGAGTCTCGAGTCGATGTCGCTCACGAGGCGACCGTCGGGAAGATCGGCGACGAGGACATCTTCTACCTCCAGTCGCGCGGCCTGGACGACGACGACGCCAAGCAGATGATCGTCTCGGGATTCATCGAACCGATCACAGAAGAGCTACCGATCGAGTACGCCGTCGAGTTGAATCGGTTGGTCGAACTCGAAATGGAGGGGAGTCTCGGATAATGAGCGTGCAACTACCCGCGGAACTCTCCGAGGAGACGATTCGGACGCTCTCGGCGGATCGCTCCGAGCCCGAGTGGCTACGTTCGGCCCGTCTCGACGCGTTCGAGGCGCTGGAGACGCTCGACCTGCCGGACGTCATTCAGACGCCCGGCCGTCGCTGGACGAACCTCGAAGACCTGGATTTAGAGTCGCTCGTCGACCCGCTGAATCAATCCGACGAAACCGTACGGGTCGCGGAGGGCGAGGCGGAAGTGCTCTCGTTCGTCGACGCGCTCGAAGCGCACGAAGCGCTGGTTCGCGAGCACTTCGGCTCGGTGTTAGATCCGGAGACGAACTACCTCACCGCGCTTTCGGCGGCGCTGTTTACGACCGGTACGGTCGTCTACATTCCCGAAGGCGTCGACGCCGGCGACGTGACGATCCGCGCGGAGATGAACTCGCGGACGCTCTTTAGCCAGACGCTCGTCATCGCGGAACAAAACGCCTCCGCGACGATCCTCGAGTCGATCGAGACCGGCGACGACCTCGACGGCGATCGCTACTTCAGCAACCTCGTGGAGGTCGTCGCGGGCGAAAATAGCTACGTCCAGTTCGGGTCGCTGCAGAACCTCGACGAGGAGACGTACCACGTCACCCAAAAGCGCGGCTCGACGGACACCTACGCGACGGTCAACTGGATCGAGGGCAACATCGGCTCGCGGCTGACGCGATCGGACGTCGAGACGGAGCTTCTCGGCGACGGATCGGAGACGAAGATCGTCGGTGCGTTCTTCGGCCACGGCGACCAGCACCTCGACGTCAACGCTCGCGTGTGGCACAAGGCCGAACACACGACGGCCGATCTCGTCACCCGCGGCGTCCTCGACGACGAGGCCCGATCGGTGTACGAGGGCGTCCAGGACGTCGGCGTCGACGCGTGGAACACGAGTTCTTACCAGCGTGAGAATACGCTCATGCTGTCGGACGACTCGGAGGCGGACGCCTCACCGAAGCTCATCATCCACAACCACGACACGGAGGCGAGCCACTCGGCGACCGTCGGGCAGGTCGACGCCGAGGAACTGTTCTACATGACCTCTCGATCGATCGATCCGCTGACGGCCCGAAACATGCTCGTCGAGGGCTTTTTCGTCCCCGTCCTCGAGGAGATCGAAGTCGAGGAGTTCCGAAGGGACCTCGAATCGCTCATCGAAGCGCGCCTCGACTGACGGGGCGTTCGACGCCACTTGTTCGTTTTGGCAAACAGAGAGTACGCACACACTGGTTCGTTTTACCGGACTGTTCGATCAGGGTGACCGCGGTCCCGCGAGAGGGAACGGTTTAAGTCTCGCACTCGCCGATGTGACGTATGCGCAGTTTCGTTTCGCCGGACGCGCTGACGACGTCGGAGGGGTGTCGATGAGCGTCAGCCACCGGGTCACGACGGATCATCAGCTCGCCCGGCTGTTGCAGATCGGCATCGTCCTCGAGGAGGTCGTCGAGGCGCGGGCGTATCACCACTATCAATCGATGGCCGCCGAGGAACGCGGCCTCGACGAGGAGATCGAAGCGTTGCTCGAAGAGGCTGCCGAGGAGTCCGCCGAACACCGGGCGGCGCTCGAGGACCTGATAGAGGGATTGGAAGCCGACAGCGTCCCGTTCCAGGAGATCGAAACGCTCGTCGAAGCGCGGTACGGACAGACGAAGCCCGACGACTTCGACGGCGTGTTGTACGATCAACTCTGCAACGAGGAGACCGCCTACAAGTTCTACGACGATCTGATCGCGGCGATCGAATCAAGCGACGCGGACTTTTCGATCGATCGCGAGGAGGTGGTGTCGGTGCTTCGCGACCTCAGGGCGGCCGAACACGAGGGGGCAGAGCGAGTGACGAAGATCATGGAGGAGCGAGCATGATCGCGGGAGGTGCGCGACGATGAACACCGCAGACCAGTATCTGAAGGCGATCTATCTCATCCAGCGCATGGAGGACGGTCCGGCTGCGACGGGGACGCTCGCAGACATGCTCGACGTCAGCCCCGCGAGCGCGAACGAGATGATCGGCAAGCTCGAATCCCGCGGCTTCGCCGAACACGAAAAGTACAAAGGCGTTCAACTTACCGACGACGGCATCGTGCAGGCCCGCGACGCGCTCCAGACGTACTGCATCATCGAGCGGTTCCTCGCGAACGTGCTCGCAGTCGAGGAGTTTCGATCGGAAGCCCGCGAGCTAGAGGCGGTGATCGACGACACGGTCGCCGGTCGACTGGATACGATTATCGATCGTCGACCGGAGTGTCCCGACTGTTTCGATCCGGAGGACGACGCCTGTTCGTGTCTGGACGTCTCGTTCGACGGGGAGTCGATCGCGGAGTGATCGTCACCGCGAACCGCAAACAGTTTTACCGCGAACGAAATATGTGTGCACGAAGTCCCACGTGGCGATCGAACACTCAGGGTTCGTGAAGAACTGGGACTAGACGCGGACAGTCCCGTGGTGTAGCGGCCAATCATAATGGCCTTTGGAGCCATTGACGGCGGTTCGAATCCGCCCGGGACTATGACTTCGAAGGTTCAAATCATGCTTCCGAGCCACATTCTTCTACCATTCGACGGTAACGGCTTGCTCAGATAATGTACAGTTTCACAACCGGCTTCCGGTTTTCACGTTGGAGATATACTGAGTGAACTACCCCGTTCTACTAGTCGCCTTCGGCGACTCTTTGAGGAGGGAGCTTCCTGCTTCTACGACGCGACTTGCAGATACGCATCGAGTATCCACAGCGGTCGCAGTCTCCATCTATGAACATTTTGCCGACTACACAACCCACGTTGAGATAGATAGTGGTCATGGTCTACAGCTACGAGGCTCCTGAAGGATGCCCAAAATCACCAAATAGCGCTACGAAAGCAGCTGTAACAACCACCAGGCGGAGGACTTCTTGTAATGCGATAGCTTACGGCCACTGGCCAAAGGCAGGCTCATGAGGAACGGCGAATAATGTGTCATTCTTCAGGCGCTCACCCCTGGTGGGTCATACATCTTCTCGTTGCTGAGCACGTGAAAGAATGAGTCGCATCATCCGTGCTGTTGCGACAATCGCTACCTTGTGCGGTTTGTTCTTCTGTCCACGATACCGCCAGTAGAACTCGCTCTAGTACGGGTCCTTGCTCTTGTGAACGCTGTATCTCCGCTCTAGTCGCACCCTTCGGTCGTTCCTTGAGACGGGGACTTAGCGCCCTCTCTTTCAGCTAAATAACGTGATTTGATCCGATATAATTCAGCACCAATGGCGTACACATCGGGTTTCTCGTGACGGCTCGAACTCGACTCGAATCCACTACGCCTCGCGCTCGTCGTCGCTTCGTCGAGAGAGTAGGTACCCTGTACCGCCAAGTGCGGCGAGCGCACCGCCGATCCCGAATCCGGGCGTTCCGTCATCCGTGGCATCGTCACTCTCACCGGTTGTCCTCGAACTGTCCTCGTCGTCAGATTCCGGACTACTCGCACCTTCGTCCATTTCCTCGTCATCATCCCCATCCGCGGCGACGTCGTGATGACCGAACGTACCGAGCACGACGCGCGAATCCTCGCTCGACCCCTCGACGCTGGTCTCGAGCGCGATCACGCGTCCAGTGTCGCTGCCGACGTAGATGGTGCCGTCGACGACTATGGGGAACGAAGCGCCGAACTGGCCTTCGTAGTTTTCCGGAGATGCGTTCCACTGTTCTGACCCGTCTTCGAGGTCGAGAGCGTACAGGATGCTCGCATCGTCGATCACGAAGACGGTGCCGTCGACGACCGTCGGTGGCATCGTAACCGTGCCCGAGAACGCCTCCTCATTCTCGAACGTCCACAGTTCATTGCCGTTGGCGGCGTCGAGCGCAACAAGCCCTTTGCTGGCATTCGTTGTCCCGACGAGGACGGTTCCGTCCGCGACCGTCGGACTCGTTGTGGGGCCATCTACCGTAGCGTCCCAGAGTTTCGACCCGTCTGACGCATCGAGTGCATAGACGGCGTTCTTTGTGTGGTCTGTGATGAATACGAATTCGGTCCCGTCGGGGACATCGGCGATGGTCGGTGCGTACTCGCCGATCTGGCCGCCCTGATCGAACGACCAGCGTTCCCCGCCGTCGTCCGTGTCCAGCGCGTAGACTTTGTCCGTGCCGTCGTCCTCCGTGTCGTTACCCCCGACGTAGACGGTCCCGTCCACGACGGTGGGGGACGTGAGCATCTCCATCGTATCGAACGTCCACTCCTCCGAACCATCTTCGGTGTCAACCGCGTACAGGGTATGACTTCCGGAGACGTAGACGATCCCGTCTGCGACGGTCGGCGATGTGACGTACCCGAGGTCATCGAGCGACCACCGTTCTTCGCCGTCGGTCGCATCCAGCGCGAA
>JBNJFV010000051.1:0-8403 GCA_051747145.1 Halobacteriota archaeon | reverse complement strand
CGAGTAGCTCGAGCCGGCGGTCGTCGACGGTCTCGGAACGTTCGTCGAGGGCCGCGACACCATGGACAAACGCGACGCCGTCCCGGAACAGCGAGTCTCCGTCGTTGAGGCCGATCCAGGCATCTCCGTCGTTGAGCTCGGCCCAGTCGTTTCCTTGGTCGTTGATGTCCTCTTGTGGAGGATTGAACGTGTCCCCTGGAAAGAGTGTGTCTCCCGGGAACAGCGTATCGGCGGAGTAGAACGTGTCTCCTGGGAAGAACACGACGGCGTTTCTAAGGTGCTCGTCGATCGAATCGGGAGATCTCTGAGGGAGCGTGTCGCTCGGAGTCAGAACCAGACTTTCCGCGAGGAGCGTCGTGACTTCCCCTTCCGGGACGTCCGCATCGATCGAGGCCTCAAGAGAATTGCCACCGATGGTCTCGAATCCGTCCTTGATTAACGCGTCTCCTGGGAAGAACGTGTCTCCCGGGAACAGTGTATCGTCGGAGTAGAACGTATCACCCGGGAAGAACGTGTCTCCTGGGAAGAACGTGTCTCCTGGGAAGAACGTATCTCCCGGGAAGAACGTGTCTCCTGGGAAGAACGTATCCCCCGGGAAGAATACCGTCGCGTCCGCCAGGAGTTCTTCGTGATCGGGATCGTTTAGATCCCACGTATCGCCCGGAAACAACGTGGTTCCGTTTTCGAGGAGTGTTGCTATCTCCGCTTCAGGCGCAGCCGTCTCGTGTCCGCTCACGAGAGAACTCCCGTCAACGGCGTCGACGCCCTCGCGAAGTAAGGTGTCTCCCGGGAACCACGTATCGCCCCGGAAGAGGTCGTCGTCCGAGAGTTCGACTTCGAGCGTCGAGAGATCGTGTTCCTCGAACGTGTCGCCTGGGAAGATGACCGTGCTGTCGGGCAAGTGACGGTAGCCGAGATACGACAATCGTCCGTTCGATACCCAGGTACCTCCCGGGAACGCCACGTTGCCCTTTTCGAGGGCGTCGTCGAGAATATCGTCGAAGGGGGTCAAAGTGTCGCCCGGGACGGACATCGCGACTTCTCCGGCCTCGATGTCCCGCGTCGTCTGGTACTCCCCGGCCTCGTCGGCGACTTCCCAGCTGTCTCCCGGGAGGAGCATCCCACCTTCCTCCAGCAGCGCGAGCCAGCGCTCATCCAGGTCATCAGAGTGCTCGTCGAGGTCCCCGTTCCCCCGGACGAACGCCGCGTCGTCGCGGATGTACCTCGCGTCGTCGTCCTCATTCCACGTGCCGCCCGGGAAGACGTCGTCTCCTGAGAGTTCGGCTTCGAGCGTCGAAAGGTCGTGTTCCTCGAACGTGTCTCCCGGGAAGAGTATGGCAGTTTCCGTCAGTTCGTCCGCCCACCCCAGGCCAACGAACTCCCCGCTGTGGACCAACGTGTCCCCCGGGAAGAGGGCCGTCGTTGCCGCGAGTTCGTCCGCCCATCCCAGGCCCACGAACTTTCCGTCGTGGGCCAGCGTGTCTCCCGGGAAGAAGACCACGGTTTCCGTCAATTCGTCCGCCCACCCCAGGCCAACGAACTCCTCCTCGTGGACCAGCGCGTCTCCCGGAACGACCGTCGCGACCTCTCGCACCTCGACGTCGCGAGTCGTCCTGTACCTCCCGGCGCGGTCGTTGTCCGATTCGTCCTCTCGTTCGTCGATCTGACCGACGGCCGCCTCTGCCCACGCGTCGTGGTGGCCGAGCGTCCCCAACATCACCCTCGAATCCTCGCTCGAGCCGTCCCCGTCGATGTCGATAGCGTAGAGGTACCCGTCGTCGCAGCCGACGTAGAGCACGCCGTCGACGACAGTGGGGGAACTCCAGATCGGATCGTCGAGCGCGAACTCCAGGATCTGGCCGCCAGTGTCGGCGTCGAGACCGTAGACGGTGCCGTCGAGGCTGGTGGCGTAGACGACGCCGTCGGCGACCGTCGGCGACGCGTGGAACTGCCACTCGCCGTCCGTATCGTTCGGAACTTCGACGACGAACTCCCACCGTTTCTCCCCGGTTTCGGCGTCAACGGCGTACAGCACGGCGTCGGTCGGATCGTCAGCCGCGCCGTAGGTTGTGTCGTCCGTCCCGACGTACACCACGCCGTCGTGATACGTCGTCGCCGAAATGACGTGTGCGTCAGGTTCGGTGAACTGCCACTCGAGGTCGCCCGTGTCGGCATCGAGCGCATAGAGCGTCGAGTCATCGCTACCCACGTACGCGGTACCATCAGCCACCGTGACCTCCGAATTGATCCACAGATCGGTCTCGTACCGCCACTCGAGGGTCCCGCTCTCGGCGTCGAGTGCGTACACCGTGTGGTCGCGGCTGCCGACGTAGACGGTGCCGTCCACGACAGTCGGTGCGTTCGTGACGGCGTCACCGGTTGCGTACCTCCATTGCTCGGTGCCGTCCTCGGCGTCCAGCGCGTAGAGGTTGCCGTCCTCGCTGCCGGCGAAGACCGTGTCTCCGACCCGCGTGGGGGAGGAGTTGGCGTACGATCCCGTCCGGAAGGTCCACTCCGCCTCACCGGTTTCGGCGTCCAGGGCGTAGACGCTCGAGTCGGTACTGCCGAGGTAGACGGTCCCGCCGACGACCTGGGCGTCGGTCCTGATCTGATCGGCGGCCGCCCCCGTGGACCACACCTCTGAACCGTCGTCGACGTCGATCGCGTAGACGGTTCCCGCCTCGTCGCCGACGTAGGCGACGCCGTCGACGACCGCTGGCGAGGACTCCACGAAACCGCCAGCCTCGAACGACCAGCGCACGTCTGGGGACCGCACGCGCGCCGATACCTCGGCGGACGATGTTCCAGCGACGGTTCCGAGGAGCGTGGCACTGCCCGTGAACTGAAGGACCGATCGTCGACTTGCCTCTATGCGAGTATCGCCCGTTTCTGACTTGTTTTGATTCGTCCTCTGCATTCTGGTGAACCAGGTTCGTTAAGGGAAATAAATATATTCTGTATGATATTACTGTAAGCTGTCTTTCTGTACCATTCTACTGTAGGATAATTGTCGGTTGGTGCGTGACCCAGTCGACGACGCTGTTCAGGGATATCGGCGAAGCCATTCTGGGACGTCGAGAGCGACGGTTCCAGGGGGTCGATTCGGGACGTACGAGCATCGACTGTATTCTCGATGGCGACTCCTGATGGAGCGAACTGCTTCACATCGCCGACTGTCACGGATGGGCAGTGACTCGCGGTCTCGGGCGAGCAGGAAACTATAGACGAGCACGGCGACCGAAGCGGCGCTGACGAACAACCCGCTCTCCGTGGCGATCGGGCCGGTCCACGACATGCTCTCGTCACGATCGATTTCGAGCGACCTGTGTCATCGGACTATCGAGTGGCAGGCCTTACAGTCGCTACGTGTGGGTCGTTTCCAGGCCCCGTCGAGGATACCGGCCCCCGATGAAGATGTGCTCTGATCGAATGGTCGGCGGAGACCTCGGGCCCGCAGTAATTTATGTTCCCTGACGAAATGTAATTGCATGGTCAAGGAGCCAATCGAACAAGAGTCAGCGAGTGTGCTCCCCCACGACGCGTTCGCGGTACTGGGAAACGAGACGCGGATCGCTATCATCCAGGCGATGTGGGAGGCCTACGACCTAGAAGCGAGTGACAACACCGTCCTGTTCTCAGAACTGTACGACCGGGTCGACCACGACGACACCGGCAACTTCAACTACCACCTCGGGAAACTCACCGGCCACTTCGTCCGTCAGACCGAAACCGGATACGAACTCTCCAGCGTAGGGCTCAGGATTGCACAGTCGGTGATCGCCGGCACTATCGGCGAAGGTCCGAGGATCGGACCGACCGAGATCGACGCCGACTGTCCGCTGTGTGGTGCGTCCGTCGAGATCACCTACGAGCGGCAGTACCTGCACGCACGGTGTACTCGGTGTACCGGCCTCTGGCCGGGCAACGAAGGGACGAAGGGGAAGCTGTTCCGCTTTTCGTTACCGCCGGTAGGCGTTGCTGACCGCACTCCGGAAGAGGCGTTTCACGCCGCAGTTACGCACTTCCTCAACGGAGTGAGGTCGTACCGAAACGGCGTCTGCTCATCCTGCTCTGGCGTGGTCGACGAACGGGTCGATGTCTGTGAGTCACACGCACCCGGGGAAGACGGGACGTGCCCGAACTGTAACAGACATCATATGATCGAAGTTACGGCCCTCTGCGGGCAGTGCAAGAGAGGGGTCACGGGGCCACTCACCATCGCGGTCCTTCTCGAACCGTCCGTGACGGAGTTCTATCGCGAGCACGGGGTCGACCACCGATTCGAGTCCTGGGAGACCTTCAAACGGTCAATGGCGATCGACGAGGTCCTCGTGGCGACGGACCCGGTCCGCATGCGCCTCACGGTCCCCTGTGAGGACGATCGACTGCAGCTGACGCTCGACGAGACGGCCACCGTACTCGACGTCGACCGGTGACCGGTCCCCGGTCGAGCCAGGCGGCAGTGCGTGCCTCTTGACCCCTTCGAAAGTATCAATAAATCCACAGTACACGAATACAGAAAGCCGGCTTACAGTAATATAGTGCTGATTACGCTTATTCGGCCACGCGTGAGACGTCCATCTGGATTCCGATGTCGACCAGAGACCAGTCAGAACCGATGACGACCCCGGCACACCTGATGCTCCAGGAGGTCTGGAGCAAGGGTGACCTGGCGCTAATCGACGAGCTAACGACCGAGGACTACGTCGAGCACGACCCGGTACTCCCCGAGCCCGTCCGGGGACGGGAGGCGTTAAAGGAGACGATTGCGATGTTCCGCGAGGGGACACCCGACCTGACCAAGGCCGTTGACGAGACGTACGTGGACGGCGACACCGTGGTCGTCACCTATACTGCGACGGGGACCCACGAGGGTGAATTCATGGGTATCGCCCGGACCGGTCGCGAGATCGAGGTCGATGGGGTGTTCGTCTACCGCGTGGAGGACGACAGACTCGCGGAAGGGCGGGACGTCTGGGACGCCTTCGGCCTGCTCGGGCAAATCGGGGCGCTTCCGAACGAATCGGATGAACCCCGAGCAGTCGCGGTCGACGACACCACAGCTGACAGGCTATGAAAAGTTCGATACGAAACAATGTCATCAATCACCTATACAAAAACCAATAGTTTTTCGACTATAGAACAGGCTAGAATTCTACTAGATGCTCCCGTCCTAAGCGCAAACGGTGACGTGTTCAGCACTACCCAGGGCCTCCTGGTTATGGGAGTCGTATTTGCTTCTGCCGGATTCCTCATCCTGTTTTTCCGGGGGAGGAAACCCTTCGAACGAGCGAGGCGGTATCTCCAGGCTGAAACTTTCGATCCGACTGAGGGAACTTCGGACGGACCGGTGATGCTGAGCGGAGCGGTCAGAGAATACGACGGAACCGTCCGGAGCCCGATAACGGAGGATGAGTGCGTCGCGTACGAAACGAAAAAACAGGTATTTCAGGAGGACTGGAGGTACGACGCGGAGAAACGGGGGAAAATGAAACGAAGTACCGGTTTCAGCGACGAAGAGGCAGAGGAGAAAATCATCAGGTGGCACACTACGTCGTCGGACGAAGAGGGACTGCCGTTTCTCGTCGAGACCGACGGGGGAGCAGTGATCGTCGATCCGACGGGAGCAGATCTCGATCTCCCACTACGGGCAATGGAGCAGCCCTCGCTTCTTCGCCGAACCATTCATCGAATCACTACCCTCGCTCAGTTCGGACGGGTGCTCGGGACGAGCCCAACACGTCGATTGGAACGGCACATCGCACCTGACGATACGGTGCTGGTCGTCGGCGAGATCGATGCGCCCCCATCGACGGCTGATGCTATCGGAGAGATCAGCGGTGATAGCGAACTGTTCGTGATCTCGACGCGCCCGAAGTGGAATCTCGTCGCGAGGAATCTACTTAAGACGATCGGCGCGAGTTTGCCGGGAGTAGCGTTCGTCGCGCTCGGAATCGTGTTCTTCCTGGCCGCCGTCGTGTCGCTCGAGTAATTTCTGACCTATCCGGTGTCCTCCGTTGGGACGATCGAGTCGGAATACGCTGTCCGACACTGGTCGCTGGTATCCCACTGGACGGGAATCTCGCGAAGGGAGGCCGACTCGAGCGACCCCTCGATTCCGGTGGCGAGCATCTGTGGTCACAGGCCCTCGCTTTCTCTGTCGTACATCTCGAGGTTGCTGTTGAGGAGTTTCCCCGAGACGCCGAACTCGAGGAGGTCGTGTTCGTGTCCTTTAGAAGTGCCGGTCAGCGGGCAGTACGTAACTGTGACGCACGTCCCACCGACTTCGTCGTTTGCGATTTCGTGATAGACGTGGACGTTCTGTGGGTACTCTTACACATCACCGTCGTCGACGACGCCAAACACTGGATCGTCGGGATCAAGTCGCTCACCGACCTCGTCTACGGTTTCGAACTGCGAATCGTCGATAGACGGAATACCGTCTTGCGAGACGTCGTCGCTCTGGAGGCCGTTTCTGAGCGTGTCAAGTGGATACTCTACGCGGAGTTGATCGCTCGCGATCGGGATATCGGAGTCAGTAGCGTCCGATTCGTCCGCTGTCGATTCCGCGGAGTCCTCCCCGAGCGCTCGTGCGTCAGAGCCATAGCCAGTGCTGTCACCCTCGGTACTTCTACCCGGTTCCAACTCCCGCAGGCTGCCTGCTAGCGAGACACTGTCAGCAACGACGCTTCCAGTGAGAACGGCTCGACGCGAGAGGTGGGTTGGCATGTCCCTGTCTAGGGTGGCAGCGACTACCGATGTGCTAGGAATGCGCATAGGTTACACACGATAGGGTTGATACTCGCCGACAACGGGCGTACGGGAGTGACCCACCGTGAACGGACGGTCGTGGAACCAATCAGTCGTCCGCCGCCGCGGTGTCGCCGGTCGTCTCGGCGTCGACATCCGCTTCGATGCTCGGCAGGTATACGCCTCGCTCGAGTAGGGTTTGCCTTGATCGGTTTCTCCCTCAAATGTGGTCTTATGAATATAATCTACACGCATGTGATCCGATAGCATAATCAACTCCCAGTCCCGGATTCTCGCGATCTGGGTCTTTCGGTCGTTGATCTTGTCGGGCACGTACACCACCTCCAGTGGGGGCTCCGAATCGACCTTTGATGCTTCAGGTAGCACCTTCACGCGTCCGTTGTGGCCTGCCACAACTTGAAAATTTACTCCATATTCAATATAATCTAGGAGCTGTGAAAATGAACGTTTCTCACCTTTGTGTAGCTCCCTGTGTCTACCGAGCGTTCCGTAACATCGTCCGTATGTGTGTCGTCTACAACATAAGCGTGCCGTGAGATAGTGAAATCAACCGCTGTATGGCGGTTCATCACTGCCAAATCATTGCTTCTCCAAGATTCGAAACACGGAATGTCAGCCCCGTCCGGAACTATCAAGAAAACCTATCTGATCCCTTTTGAGAATGACTTCGATTCGTCCCCGAGCGGTGTTTTTGTGTGGGTCGATCGATTTACCCGTGTTGAGACGGTCGCGTTGACCTCCGATCGGATCGATCGCTTCCAGTCACTCACGGTATGGATCGACTCCGATCAGGAAATGTGTGCCGCAACGTCGGTCGAAGAGATCATCCCGACGTAATCGTCGTCGACGACGGGGAGGTGTTTGATGCCGTACGTCGTCATCATCGCGGCGACCTCCTCCATGTACAGGTCGGGCGTCACGGTCTCGACCGACGTCGTCATGACGTCTGCCACCGACGTCTCGGAGGGATCGAGGTCGTTCGCGACGCTGTCGAGTATGTCGGTGCTCGTGACGATCGATCGCTCGGTGGTCGTCACGACTAACGCGTTGATCTCGTGATCGCGCATCCGTTGTGCGGCCGCTCGTATCGTCGCGTTCGGGCTGATGCGTTGTAGCGGCGACGACATTACGTCACGAACTCTGGTTCGGTCCTCGTTGTCCATACCGGTCAATGTGGCGAGAGGGTAATGGAGTTTTCCACGGCGACGAATATTCACGCTTGACGCTGGTTCGGTTCGAAACGATGAGAAGAACGGTCACTGGACACCGACGTCGAGACGAGTACCGATTCAACGGGGGGCGACGCGGAACTCGATCGTACCCACGCCGGGGATCGCAAACCGCCTGGGCCGATCGTTCGATCGGCGGGCGAGCACGGTCACCCCCGTCCGGAGGGCCGCAACGGCGAACGCGATCGCCGCCACGATCGCGCCCGCAATCAGCGGGTAGCTGATGGCCCCCAACAGGGCCACGATCAGTACCGGATAGCCGACGATCGAAGCCAGCGACACTGCTGCGACGTGCTGTTCGTCACTCGATACGACGTCGTCGTGTTGATAGTGTGATCTCATGGATACTCGAGGGTACGATGCCGATCGTCTCGTGGATCGGTGTCCTCGATACACTGTAGTA
>JBNJFV010000050.1:0-15821 GCA_051747145.1 Halobacteriota archaeon | reverse complement strand
AAGCGCGCAAACGAGATGATTCGTTTACGAAAGTGGTATTCAGTCGCTTCGAGGTACTGAAATTGCGTAATTGGGTCAATGAGCGCACGGTCGGGGTCATGTTCATCTATCGTGTCACGGATTCGTGTGATCAGATTTTCCTCCTCGATATCTTGTGGGTTGACCACATCGTACGATTGCGATTGGGTGAAATAATCAGATGTTGGGCCAATGTCCAGAAAGTCAGCATCTGTGAGATCAATACCATATTGATTGGCATTAATGAGAAGCTCCTCGCGTCCTTCTTCACCATGGACATAGAGGACCTTTTCACCAGCATCGAGTCCATTTCTGAGGAACTCTACCCCGAGCGTCGTTTTGCCGGTTCCCGGTGAACCGATTACAAGATACAACCGCCCTTCAACGAAGCCCCCCGCGAGAATTGAATCAATACCTTGGACACCACTTGAAACCCGGGGAATCGTCTTGCCATCACTTTTCATAGTAAACGATTCAACCCTATGTCCATAAGTAGTCCGTTCAACAGATTGTACAGTAGAACTTTATGCGCTGTCGTATTCTCGTGATTCATATTCGTCATCAACCTATCAACAAGGTCGGTTGATGTGAATGTGATAGTGGTCAGTTCTCATACCTATCTAACGGCTGTTTCAGCGGAGAAAATGTTGAAATAACGGGATTTCAACAGAGCCAAATCGTATTAGTAGCGGCTGTTATCGGGCGTTTTGGCCGGGCGTTTCCCCGCCGTCCGCTTGCGGGGTGGATTCGTTGGAGGCCTCGGAACCCGCGGTCGATCGGTCGGGATCGGTCGCGTCGCTTTCGTCGGGCGCTTCGGTCACCGTCACCGTTTTCGAGTCGTCGGATTTCGGGATCCGAACCTGTAGCGTCCCCGATCGGGTGAGCGTGCCGGCGGCGCTCGCGTCCGTCCCGGTGACGCTCGCGTCGTCGGGCAGTTCGACGGTCCCGCTCAGACCCAGCCCGCGGCCGGGGAACCGCATCTCGAAGCCCTCGTAGAACTCCCGAAATCGATCGATGCGGACTTCGAGCGTCGAATCGATGAACCGGACCTGGATGTCGTCGGACCGAACCCCCGGCGCGTCGAAGATCACGAGGTACTCCGTGTCGGTTTCCAGCAGGTCGTACGGCAGCGGCTTGCGTTCCTGCACCTGCCCGACGCCGCGGCCGACCCGTTCGAACACGGATTCGATCGCCGATCGGCCCAACTCGGTGATCCCGGTCATAGTTCGATGCGTTCGAGCGTCTCCGTTTCGCCACAGTACGGACACCCGAGGTCGTCGATCCCGTGATCGTCGGGCACGTCGTACGTGTAGTGATTCTCGAACATGTCTAACTCGCAATCGGCGTTCAGACACTTGATCTCCATCGTGGCGGGCATACGCGTACGTTGGGTTGCGACGGGCTTAAGTGACGTGGCAATCGCGCGATCGGTCGGTACGGTTCCTCCGCGATCCGCACGACTTTACCGTCTCGACGGCCAACCGATCGACATGACTCACCCGTCGGACCTTTCTGTCACCATCGTCGACGGGTACGTGGACGAGCCCGCCCACTTCGGCGTGCCCCCGTACATTTCGACGTACCCGCGATTCACCGCGGGTGCGCTCGTCGACGCCGGCGTCCCCGAATCGCAGATACTGTATCACACGATCGACGAACTCCGCGACGACCGCCGCACGTGGAGCGACGTCGCGGACGCCGATCTCATGATCTACCTCGGGGGAATGACCGTCCCCGGAAAGTACGTCGGCGGAACCCCCGCCGAACCCGAGGAGGTCAAATCGCTCGCCTGGACCGCCGACGGCGTGACGCTCATGGGCGGGCCGGTCCGCTTCGGCGTGGGCGAAGAGAACGCCGGTGGGACCGAAACCGAACGCCGGGACCTCGATTACGACTTCGTCGCGAAAGGAGACGTCGAGGCTGCGGCGTTCGATCTCGTCGAGAGCGGCCTGGAGGGGTTCAACAACCGAATGCGCGACACCGACGAACTCGATCGGTGGGCCGCCGCGGGCGCGTTCGTCGTCGAAGCCCACCCGAACCATCCTTCGTATCTGATCTGTGAACTCGAAACGTCACGAGGGTGTGCGTACCGCTGTTCGTTCTGTACGGAACCGCTGTACGGGAACCCGATGTTCCGGAGCCCGGCAGCTGTCGTCCGGGAGGTCGAAAGACTGTACGACCGCGGCGTCCGACACTTCCGGCTCGGAAGGCAGGCGGACATCCTCGCGTTCGGCGGGGACGGGGAGGCTCCGAATCCCGACGCGTTACGGCGACTGTACGAGGGCATCCGTGAGGTCGCCCCGGATCTCCGGACGCTGCACCTCGACAACATGAACCCGATCACGATCGCGAGGTGGCCCGCCGAGAGCCGCGAGTGCATCCGCATCATCGCCGAACACAACACCGCAGGCGACACGGCCGCGTTCGGGCTCGAATCGGCCGATCCCGTCGTCCAGGCGGAGAACAACCTCAACGTTTCGGCCGACGAGTGTTTCGAGGCAGTTCGAATCGTCAACGAGGAGGCGGGGTGGCGGCCGGGCGAGGACCCCTCCGACGCGCCAACCGTCGGCGAGGACGCGGCGAACCGACTCCCGAAGCTGCTGCCGGGGATCAACCTCCTGCACGGGCTCGCCGGCGAGCGCGAGGAGACGTTCGAGCACAACAAGCGGTTCCTCCGGCGGGTCTACGACGAGGGGCTCATGGTCCGGCGGATCAACATTCGGCAGGTGATGTCCTTTGCGGGCACCGAGATGGCAGCCACCGGCGCGAAGATAGCCCGCGAGCACAAAAAACGCTTCAAAGCCTACAAACGGGAGGTCCGCGAGGAGATCGATCGACCGATGCTCCGTCGGGTCGCCCCGACGGGGACGATACTTCCCGATGTCCACCTCGAATACCACAAGGACGGACGAACGTTCGGTCGACAGCTCGGCACCTACCCGCTCTTGGTCGGGGTCCCTGGCGAGCGCGAACTCGGGGCGACGATCGACGCGGCGATCGTCGATCACGGCTACCGATCGGTGACGGCGGTCCCGTATCCGGTCGATTTCAACAGCGCGTCGATGGCCGAGTTACGGGCCCTCCCAGGGGTCGGCAAACAGCGCGCAGGCGACATCATCGTCGGTCGGCCGTACAACCGACCGACCGACATCGAGGAGGCGGTGCCCGCAGCGATCGACCTCGCACCGTTTACGGCGAGTGAGACGACGGACGCGGGGGACGCCGACTGATGCGGGCGGAGACGATCGACCGGTTTAACGTCCCGGTCGACACCCGATCGCCGACCGGCCAGACGAACGCGTACCTCGTGACCGGGGCGAGTCCGGCGGCGTCGGGGTCGGAGCCGACGACGATACTGGTCGATCCGGCGGGTCGAACGGACGCGCTCGATGCGGCGATCGAGACGTCGCCGGGGGCGCTCGATCACATCGTCACCACGCACGCCCACCCCGATCACGTCGGCGGCCTCGTACACTACGGGATGGTATCTGCAGCCGACGTGTGGGGGGTGGCGGGCGAGGTGCATCGGTTGGCCGCCGAAACCGACGTGTACCCCGCGCGGACGTTTCGAGACGGCCACACGATCGGCCCGTTGACCGCGATCGCGACGCCGGGGCACGCCGCCGATCACGTGGCGTTCCAGACGGAGCTGGCGGACGGTCGGCGGGCGATTCTCTGTGGGGATCTCGCGATCGAACCGGGCAGCATCTACGTCGGTGGTCCGGACGGCGACATGGCCGCGTACCTCCGGTCGTTGCGGCACCTCTGCGATCGCGACCCGGACGTACTGTACCCCGGCCACGGGGCCGTGATCGACGATCCGATCGACACGATCGATCGGTTGATCGACCACCGGCTCGATCGCGAACGCCGGATCCTGGCGGCGATCGATGCGGGCGCGACGGCCCCCGACGACGTGGTCGATCGGGCCTACGAGAAGGACCTCACCGGCGTCGCCGATCTCGCCCGACGCACGGTCGTTTGTCACATCGAGAAATTGGCCGACGAGGGGCACGTCGAGTGGAATCCAGAAACCGAAACGATCCATCGCATCGCGGAGTGACCCCGTCGTCGTTCGGTGTTCGAACTGTGGGTGTGAGCCGTCGGCACCGTCGCGCGCCGACGGCGTTTTCACCCCGGATCGCCCACCGTCGGTATGGAACCGCTGGAAGTCGAACTCGAGCGTGCGCGAGCGCTCGACGTGTCGGCACTCGCAGACGCCATCGAGTCGATCGGCTTCGAGTGCACCCGCTGTGGGGCCTGCTGTAAGGGATACGACACCGAACGCGACAGCCCGGACGGTGAGAGCGATGGGAGTTCGATCGGAGGTGAAGACGGTGACGCGGGGACGTGTTCGGACCCGAACGTCGACCGAGAACCACACACCGCGACCGTGTTCCCAGGCGAGATTCGGGAACTCGTCGCCGAAACTGACGCCGAGTGGCGTGACGTCGCGCGTCCGATGCCCTACGGGATCGAGTCTGGACCGAACGGGCCCGAGGGTGAGACGTTCGAGTGGGCGTTGCAAACCGACAGCTGCGGCGACTGTACGTTCTACCGCGAGTCGGACGGCGTCGGTCGGTGTTCGATCCACGACGATCGACCGCTGATCTGCCGGACGTACCCCTTCAGCGTCGCACTCGGTGGGACGAGCCAGCCGATGGGCGAGGCCGTCGATCGGGAGGGCATCCTCAGAGCCCACGAGTGCGAGGGACTCGGAGGAGACATCGATCGGGATCGAGCGGTTGAGCTGGCCCGCGAACTGCAAGCCCGTGCCGTACGAGAACTGCAGGAGGCGATCGAGGTGCGCGACGCCTACGAACCGGTCGGGGTCGAGGGCGTCGTCGTCCACGATTCGGACGGGGCGAAACGACCAGACGGGCGACCGATCGAACTGACCGAACGTGGGGGCCTCTATCGGACTGCCTCGGGCGATTTCGAGCAATCCGAGTGAACCGCACTCGATCGATGCGGCAGCCTCCGCCGGCGGTAGTTCTATAACCGTCGATGAACATCAACGAGTGGAGGTCTCAGCCTATGGAAATCTCGGATCGACTCCTCTGTCTGTTCAGCGCGGAAGTGACTGCTGACGGCGACTCCTATACCGTCGAAATTCCCCGTCGTGAGATCGAAACCGGTTCGATCGAACCCGGCGAAACCTATCGCGTGGCGTTGATCTCTCGGGATCGAACCGAATCGATCGACGACGACACTGAAACCGCACCGGACTCTCACCGTGACGGTCCGCAACCGCCAGTCGAAGTGGGCGAACTCAGATACGTCGAAATCGAGGACCTCGGCAAGCAGGGGGACGGTATCGCTCGGGTGGAGCGCGGATACGTGATCATCGTCCCGGACGCGGAGGTCGGCGAACGGGTCAAAATCGAGGTCACGGAGGTCAAATCGAACTTCGCCGTCGGCGAGATCATCGACGAGGACCTGTAGCCGATCGACGTCTCACTTCTTTTCGGCGCTCCAGTACGACACTGACGCGATCGAATCGCCGATCGGCGTGGCTCCAATCCGTCGATCGAGCCGACGAAACGGGCGAGCGATCGCGTCGGGAAGGCCGCGATAAAATCCGTACGGGAGCACGAAGTCGTGTTCGGCATTGGTAAGCTCCAGCCCCGAATCTGCGAGCAGGCTTTCGACGTCTCTGCGCGCGTACAGGCGCGATCCCATCGGTAACAGCCAGTTGTACACGACGCGGGCGCTCGGGCGATCGAACGTGTCGAAAAACACCTGTCCGTTCGAGACGCGGCGCAGTTCTCTGAGGAACGTCACCGGCGTGTCAGCGAGGTGGAAAAACCGCATTGCGAACACCGCGTCGAAGTGATCGTCGGGGAATGGAAGTCTGGCTGCGTCCCCGCGCATGAACTCGACGTGATCTGCGACGCCGGCGCGCCGCGCCTTTTCGCGTCCCTTCGCCATCATCGCCCGAGAGATGTCCAATCCGACGATGTCCGCCCCGCGTTCGGCGAGCATCACGGTGAACCGACCGGTTCCACAGGCGACTTCGAGAATCCGTTTGTCTTCGACCGGTCCAAGTGCGGAAAGCACGGCGGTCTTCTCGCGGGTATCGATCAGTTCACCGCCCTCGCTGAACCGCTTGTCGTCGTACTCGTCGGCGACATCGTCCGCCTGATACCACTCCTTTCCTTTCACACTAGCAGTGGTTGCTCACCGAAGCACCAAAACCGTACTGATGCAGCGATCGTCGCCATAAATCATTATAATATAGATGAATAAAATGTCCTTATACAGTATAACCAATATTGCGCAATATGTAGCCAACCTTTACCACGTACCTCTTACTCATGAGGAGTATGAGCACTAGTCCAGTGGAAACGAACCGCAACGACCACCTGAACAGCGCCGAATTTCGCGAACGGCTTCGCGAACTCCCCCCGAGCGCCAAACTCGTCGCGAAAGTCCTCGAAGGCGACCAACCACTCTCGCAGGGACAGCTCGCCGAGGAATCGCTGCTGCCCGATCGCACCGTGCGATACGCGCTCAATCGCCTCGACGAGTCGGGCCTCATCGGCTCCCGATACAGTTTCAAAGACGCCCGAAAGCAAGTGTACTACCTCAACACGTAGTCTCCCTCGGACGCACCGACGAGCGATCCCCGTCCCGGGTTCGTGACTGACCACCGGGACGAGACGATCGCATCCAGTCTTTTATGTAGTCGCTCCCAAAGTACCACGTATGGAGCTTTCGGTCGTGATCCCGACGTTAAATGGGCGGGATCAACTTACCGGCTGTCTCGACTCGCTCGGGACCGCCGCACCCGACGCGGAGGTGATCGTCGTGAACGGTCCATCCGCGGACGGCACGACCGGAATGGTACGGGATCGCGACGACGTCGACGTGCTCGTCGAAATATCCGCCCGGGCGGTAACCGTCGCTCGCAACGCCGGAATCGAAGTCGCCTCGGGCGATGCGATCGCCTTGCTGGGATACGACGTCACCGTGGCTCCAGAGTGGGTCGACGGCATTCGGACGGGACTTGCGGAGACGCCGGTCGTCACCGGCCCGGTGGTGTCCGATGACGATGCGGAGATGGACCCCGAAACGCGAACCATCGCCGGACGTTCGGTCACGTACGTGCGTACCGACAACGTCGCCTTCAGGCGGGACACGCTGACGGCGCTTGACGGGTACGACGAGTATCTTGAAACCGGCGGTTCCCGCGACCTCTCACACCGACTGGCGGGCATGGAGGAGTCGGTCTCGTACGTCCCCGAGATGGCCGTCACCGTCGCCGCCGATAGTGTTGGGTCCGATCGGGACTGGCAGTGGAAGTATCGCGCGCTCGGGTATCGACTCGTGAAAAACTACGGCGTTCGGCCGACCGTTATCAGACGGACGCTTGCACACGCCGCAGGCGATAGTTTCGGTGCCGCACGGGACGTCATCCGTGGCGAAGCGACACCGTCGTCGTGGTTCGGAAACGGACGGGACGTCGTGGTCGGAATCACCACCGGGTTCTCCGACGGGCTCGTCGCCAGGGCCCGCGATCGATCGCCCACGCGAAACCCCCACGGGATCTCAAAGCGAGCAGACAGAGCGGTCGCACGATACGACTGGCGCGAAACGAGCCCTCGTCAGTGAGTCGGTGGTATCCGGATTCCGCACGATCGAGTCAATGGGTACGATCACCCAAACCAGGTGGTAGCAGTACGCACGGCACCTGAAAGTACTTACTTCTCGTGTTTTACGTCCAGGTATGCCCGGACCAGTATTTTTGGAAGGTGACAGTGTAACGCTCCGACCGATCGAACGGGACGACATCGAATTCGTCCAGCGAGTGATGAACGATCCGACCGTGTGGCGTCCAGCACTCGATGCCAATCCGATGAATGCAACTTTGGCCGCCGAATTTTTCGAAACCATCCTCACAACCGAACGGGACGTCTACTGTGTCGTATGCCACGACGGCGATCCGGTCGGCTACGTCTCGGTATCTGAATCCGAGTACGGCCCCACCGAAACGGCTCGCTCGCGGGCTGGGGAGCTGGCGTACTGGATTGCACCCGCACACCACGGACGGGGGTACGGGTCAGACGCCGCCAATAGGATCGTCGAGTACGCGTTCACAGATCGAAATCTTCGGCGGCTGAGTGCCCACGTCGGAGCTTTCAACGACGCTTCAATTGCGCTGTTGGAATCGCTGGGATTCGAGCGCGAAGGGACCCAACGAGAGGCCGCATGGTACCGGGGCGAGTATCACGACATGCACTGGTATGGGCTCCTCCGATCGGAGTGGCAACGACGCGACTAGATCCCGTACGTAGTCACGAACCATCCGCCCGCACGCGATCACCACCCTCTTTTTGCCGCCACTCTCTTTTTGTCGCCCCTCTATTTTTGTCGCCACTCTCTTTTTGTCGCCACCCGCCTTTCAATCGGCCCCCGGTGCAAAGCCGGGGACGACGCGGGTGGGATTCTTCGTGAACACGCGGTGCATTGCGTCCTCGGAGACGTTCAGCGTGAGGATTTCCATCACTGCGACGTTCGGGTGCGTTTCGGGGGCACCGCTGCCGAAGAGGATTCGATCGGGGTGTTCCAACAGTCCCCGTTTCAACACGTCGCGGTAACGGACGGCCCACGTGTCCAGGTACAGCGAATCGAACTCCGAGAGGAGATCGACCGACCGTTCCATCCGCTCGCGATCCATCGGGTAGCCGCCGAAGCCGGTCATCACGACCGGATAAGAGGCCGGCAACAGCGCCTCGACGATCGCACTCGGCGGAGACTGCGGCCGCGCATACGCTAACACGGGCGCGCCGACGTCCGCGAGCGTCTCTAACACTGATTCCTCGGGCACGCCATCGAGGGCCGGGTCGAGGACGAACCCGTGAAATCGGTTGTCGTAGGCGTACTGTTCGACGTCATCGGCGGTCGTGTGGTGGTCGGCGGGCGTCGCCGCGAGGTTTCGTAGCTGTGCCGTCGCCCCGATCGCCGGGCGTCTCGGACCGTTGAGCCGGGCGAACGCGAGAAACGGCCGATCGACGCTCAGTCGGGCGACGGCGTTGTTCGCTCTGAGGTACCCCTCGCCGGGGGGTCGTGGGCTCGGCGAGACGACAGCGCGGACGACACCCGCCTGGTGGCATTCGCGTTCGAGCCGTTCGGGAGTTACGTCCCGCCCATGTACCTCCACGGCCAGCTCGTCGGGGTCGAGGTGCGCGTGCACGTCGACCACGCGAAAGCCGTGTTCCAACTCCAGCATCGTCGGAGAGTTACGCTCCGACCCTATATGCGTTTCACCTGTGCGGTCGGTGGTCGTTCAGGCTCCGTGTCATCCGATGACGTGCTTCCCTCTGGCGTTTTCCGAAGACGCGCATAGAAAAATTCATATAGAACCGCAAACCATGGATGTATGAGGGTATTCATAATGGCATCAAGAATGCAGCAACCACTGTTCATCCTTTCGGAGGGAAGCGAACGAACGCGTGGACAGGACGCCCAGGATTCGAACATACGGGCCGGGAAGGCGGTGGCCAACTCGGTTCGAACGACGCTCGGTCCGCGCGGGATGGACAAGATGCTCGTCGACTCGTCCGGCGACGTCGTCATCACCAACGACGGGGCCACGATCCTCAACGAGATGGACATCGAACACCCCGCCGCACAGATGATCGTCGAGGTGAGTGAAACCCAGGAGATCGAGGTCGGCGACGGGACGACCACGGCCGCGGTTCTGGCGGGCGAGCTGCTCGCGAACGCCGAGGACCTCCTCGAACAGGACATTCACCCGACCGTCCTGGTCGAAGGGTACCACGAGGCGGCTCGGCTCGCACAGGATGCGATCGACGAGCAGGTGCTGGACATCGACCTGGAGGACGAGATCCTCGAACAGGTCGCCGAATCGAGCATGACCGGCAAAGGGACCGGTGACGTCGCGGCGGACGTGCTCGCGACGCAGGTCGTAAACGCGGTTCGGCAGGTCGCAGCCGAGACGGTCGACCGCGAGGACATGCACATCCACACACGGACCGGCGCATCTTCGAGTGCGACGGAGCTGATCGAGGGCGTCATCGTCGACAAGGAGCCGGTCAACGACAACATGCCCAGATCCGTCGAGGACGCGACGATCGCGATTTTGGACGCGAAACTCGACGTGCGGACCGGCGAGGTCGACACCGAGTACAACATCACGTCGGTCGACCAGCTCAACGCGGCGATCGAGGCCGAAGAGGCCGAACTCCGCGGCTACGCGGAGGCGCTGACGGAGGCAGGCGTCGACGTCCTCTTCTGTACGAAGAAGATCGAAGACCGCGTCGCCGGCTACCTCGCCGACCAGGGGATCCTCGCGTTCAAGAGCATCAAGTCCAAGGACGCGAAATCGCTCGCGAAGGCGACCGGGGCGAAACGGCTCGGAACCCTCGAGGACATCGAATCTGCCGACCTGGGTTCGGCGACCGCGATCGACGTGCGGACGTTCGGCGAGGACGAGCTGACCTTCGTCGAGGGCGGCACGGACGCGAAAAACGTGACGCTTTTCGTCCGCGGCGGCACCGAGCACGTCGTCGACGAACTCGAACGAGCGCTCAACGACGCGATCGACGTGGTCATCGCCGCGCTCGACGAGGGCGGCGTCGTCCCCGGCGCGGGCGCGACAGAGATCGCGATCGCCGATCACGTGCGCGGGCACGCCGCGAGCGTGGAAGGGCGCAAACAGCTCGCGATCGAGGCGTTCGCCGACGCCGTCGACGCGCTTCCGCGGACGCTTTCTGAAAACACCGGCATGGATCCGATCGATGCGCTCGTCGATCTCCGCGCCCGGTACGACGCGGAGGGTATCGCCGGCATCATCGCGACCGGACAGACCGGTGAGATCGGCAACCCGATCGACGCCGGGGTGCTCGACCCCGCAGCCGTCAAACGCGAGGCGGTCGAGTCCGCGACCGAGGCGTCGACGATGATCCTGCGCATCGACGACGTGATCGCCGCCGAGTAACCACCCGCACGCTCCCGACGCAAGCGCGTCGGCGTTTTTATCGCTTGCTTGGGGTGCGATCGGTTTTTCCTCGCTTACTTTGGGGTGTGATCGGTTTTTCACCGCGTCCGTTGAGCCGGTTCGGATCGCTGGCGGTGTGTCGGTCTCGACGTCGAATACCGCCCCGCCCGACTCGTGCTCACCGACGCTGATTGTCCAGCCGTGGCCGTCGTCGATCGATTCGACGGTCGCAAATCCAGGCCCGTCGACGTGACCTCGTGATCGAACAGGTCGTCGACGGACGCCCACCGATGCCACGCCAGTCCTCGATCGGCACTCGGAGGGACGCTGCGATCAAACCGTCGGCAGCCGCCGCTCGTATCGAAGCGCGACCATTCGAAGCGCGAAGACAGCGACTGCGGGGACGAGACCGACCGCGTCGGCGGTCACCAACAGCGGGTGATCCCTGAGCTGTCCGTCGATCCGACGCGACAGCACCACTGCCGCTGTCACGCCGACCAGGACGATCGAGACGTCACCCGTAGCCGTCAACGCAGCCGGGATCTCCCCGACGAACGTGTCTCGGATGACGCCGCCGCCGAGCGCCGTGAGAATTCCCAGCACGACGCCGCCGAACAGATCGAGGCCCGCGTCGGTTCCTCACAGCGCCCCGACAGCCGCAACGGCTACCAGCCCGATCGCGTTCATCGTGGCGAAGGCGTCGATCATTCCGCACCGATCCGTATCCGGACGACGTCACCGGCAGCCAGGTCGAACGCCTCGTCGCCGCGCCCGTCGTTCACGTCGAGTTCGACGTACCCGTGGCTGCCGACGGTGAGGAGCTTCTCGCCACGATCGACGGCCCCGAACGTCTCTGCGACCGGTACACGCTCCCCGTCGATCCGGACGCGTGTCGCCTCCCCGAGCGTCTCGCCGGGAACGTTTGTGATCACGTTTCCGAACCGATCGACGACCAGAACTTCCGCGTCGATCAGTCGGCCCTCCGCCGACACCGTGGGGTCGGGGAGTCGAACGTCGATCGGGTCGTCGATCGGCGCGAGCGTCGCCACGTCGTCGATCGATTCGACGCCCACCTCGTGTACGGCCGCCGCATACGGTGCGAACACGTCGCGCCCGTGGAACGTCTGCGAGTCGGGGTCTGCGACGTCGATCTCGAACGCCTCGATTTCCCCGTCGCTCAACGCTCGGGCTGGCGGGAGCAGCGATCCGTTGTCCGGCCCCACGAGCGCGTGGTCGCCGGCCCGGACGACGATCGCGCGTCTGTCGGTTCCAACGCCCGGGTCCACGACGACGAGGTGGACTGCGGGAGGGAACTCCGGGAGTACGAACCGGAGCCAAAACGAAGCCGCTCGCACGTCGCCTCTCGGGAGGTCGTGTGTCACGTCGACGAGCCGCGCGTCTGTTTGTCGGAGGATGACCCCCCGCATCGCTGCGGGGTAGATCGAACCGAAATCGGAGGTGAGAGTGATCATGGCGGCCAGTCTGTGGGGTCTCCGGTAGCGGTCGTTTGGCGGTGTCGATCGATCAGCCGTTCGTGCTGTCGCTGTCGCTGACTCGCTGGATGCGACCGACGCCGCCGACCTCGTCGATTACGTTCTCGACGGCAGTTGGAACCAGCGGTCGCCAGTCGGTGTCTTCTATCATTCGACCTCTGAGTTCGGTCCCCTCGAGCACTTCGCGTCTGAACATCGGCGACTGGCGGACCTCCACGCCCGCCTCTTCGAACAGTTGCACGACGAGCGGGTTGTTCGAGAAGGCGACGTCGAACCTCGGCGACATGCTCTGGACGTGACTCACCCACACCGAGTTCCGATCGAGGTCCTCGATGGGAACGACGTACGTAGGGAGATCGAACTCCGCGACCGATTTCGTGACCATCATCACCCGTTCGCCGGCCGTGAACGGATTTCGCGGCGAGTGAGAGTCACCAGCGCTACCGATCCCGAGCACGAGTTCGTCGACCTGCCCGGCGATCTCTTCGACCATGTGATGGTGGCCGTTGTGGTAGGGCTGAAACCGTCCGATATAGAAGCCCCGCATGTCTGTACCGTTTCACGGGCGCATTTATAAACACAGCGAGTCCGTCTACGGACGGTACTATCCAGGTAGCGGGCGTCTACTGTCGATATATGGGGTACCGGCGTGCAGTGCGGAGGGGAGAAAGTATATCAATCGACGGGCCTTCAAAACAGACAACGAAAACATTCTATGAGCAATCACATGGATAACGACGACAGTCCCTCCGAATCGGAGGGATCGTCGGACGTCGTTGACGGCTCCGACACCGTAACTGACGGGTCTAACACGTCGGACGGCGAGGACGGGACGGCAACCCGCACCGAGGATGGGACTCTCGCTGAGGATGGGGCTCGCGCCGAGGATAGGACTCGCGCTGAGGATGAGGCTCGCGCCGAGGGCGGTGCTCCCACCGAGGACGACGCTCGCGCTAAGGGCGGTACTCGCACCGAGGACGGACAAGACCACGACGACGGGGCAGATCTGGACACGCCGGAACGCGCCGAAACCGACGAGGAACTCTTCGAAACGCCGCCGTCGGGAGGCGACGATTCGCAATCGGACGCCGGCGTCGGCGACCGATCGAGCCGCGACGACGAGCGAAACACCGACCTGATCGAGGAACTCGGAAGCGACGTCGAGGTTGACGCCGAGATCGCCGACGATATCGACGAGGACGACCTCCTGGGTGGGCTCCGGATCGACTCGACGGAGGAAATCTCGATTCCGGATCGGCTCGTCGATCAGGTCATCGGCCAGGAGCACGCACGGGACGTGATCATCAAGGCGGCGAAACAGCGCCGGCACGTGATGATGATCGGCTCGCCCGGGACCGGCAAGTCGATGCTCGCGAAGGCGATGACCGAACTGCTCCCGAAAGAGGAACTCCAGGACGTCCTCGTGTATCACAACCCCGACGACGGCAACAAACCGAAGGTCCGGACGGTGCCGGCGGGGAAGGGCGATCAGATCGTCGAGGCCCACAAAGAGGAAGCCAGAAAACGCAACCAGATGCGGACGTTCCTCATGTGGATCATCATCGCGGTCGTGTTGGGCTATGCGCTCATCATCGCCGGTCAGATCCTCCTTGGCATCCTCGCGGCGGGGATCATCTACCTCGCGTTCCGATACGCCTCGCGTGGATCGGACGCGATGGTGCCGAACCTGATCGTCAACAACGCCGACACCAAGTCCGCGCCGTTCCGCGACGCGACCGGTGCACACGCCGGGGCGCTTTTGGGCGACGTCCGCCACGACCCGTTCCAGTCAGGCGGGATGGAAACGCCGAGTCACGACCGCGTCGAACCCGGCGCGATCCACAAGGCGAACAAGGGGGTGTTGTTCGTCGACGAGATCAACACGCTCGACATTCGCAGTCAACAGCACCTCATGACCGCCATTCAGGAGGGTGAATTCTCCATCACCGGTCAGAGCGAGCGCTCCTCGGGTGCGATGGTTCAGACCGAACCCGTCCCGACGGACTTCATCATGATCGCGGCGGGGAACCTCGACGCGATGGAGAACATGCACCCTGCGCTCCGGAGTCGGATCAAAGGCTACGGCTACGAGGTGTACATGGACGATACGATCGACGACACGCCGGAGATGCGTCGAAAGTACGTCCGCTTCGTCGCCCAAGAGGTCGCAAAGGACGGCCGGTTGCCGGAATTCGACGCCGCGGCGATCGAGGAGGTCATCCTCGAGGCAAAACGCCGCGCCGGTCGGAAGGGCCACCTCACGTTGCACTTCCGGAACCTCGGTGGGCTCGTCCGGGTCGCAGGTGACATCGCCCGCGGCGAGGGGGCCGAATACACGACTCGCGAACACGTCCTGCAGGCGAAACGTCGGTCGCGATCGATCGAACAGCAGCTGGCCGACGAGTTCATCGAGCGTCGGAAGGATTACGAACTCCAGGTGTCGGACGGCTACGAGGTCGGCCGCGTCAACGGACTGGCCGTCATGGGCCAAGACTCCGGTATCATGCTGCCGGTGATGGCGGAGGTAACGCCCTCGCAGGGGCCGGGCAAGGTCATCGCGACCGGGCAGCTCAAAGAGATGGCCGAAGAGTCCGTCCAGAACGTCTCTGCGATCATCAAGAAGTTCTCCGATCAGGACCTGGCCGAAAAGGACGTCCACATCCAGTTCGTCCAGACGGGCCAACAGGGCGTCGACGGCGATTCGGCGTCGATCACCGTCGCTACCGCCGTGATATCCGCACTCGAAGAGGTCGGCGTGCGCCAGTCGCTGGCGATGACCGGTTCGCTGTCGGTTCGCGGCGACGTCCTCCCCGTCGGTGGGGTGACCCACAAGATCGAGGCGGCGGCGAAAGCCGGCTGCGACACGGTCATCATCCCGAAAGCCAACGAGCAGGACGTGATGATCGAAGACGAGTACGAAGAGATGGTCGAGATCATCCCCGCAAGCCACATCAGCGAGGTGCTCGAGATCGCCCTCGAAGGCGAACCGGAGACGGACTCGCTGGTCGATCGACTAAAGAGCATCACGGGCTCTGCGCTCGCGGACAACAAGACGGTAACCGGGCCCTCCAGCCCGAGTCCACAGTAACCAGCGATGCCCGCGTGGACGGCCTTCGCCGCCGTCTCCGTGCTCGTCGTCCTCGCGCTGTTGGTTTTGGCACGCGCCTCACAGTCGGCGGTGACCGGCGGATCGACGGGGCACAGAACCGATACCCTCGGGAACGCCCCCGAGACGATCGACCGGCGCAGTGAGCAACCCGATCGAGTCGATCCGATTGACGGATCGGCGGATCGACGACCGGACCAACCCGATCGATTCGATCCGATTGACGGATCGGCGGATCGAC